>NZ_PKOI01000015.1:0-131265 GCF_002870055.1 Herbaspirillum sp. BH-1
GGAATACAGCGGGGGAGGGGGCAGGGCAGCGGGGAAAGGTAGCGGGAAGATCGTGCGGGAAATGCCTGGCGCCAGCCGCAAAGCCAGCACCAGCAAGGGATTTCGGTGATCCGGTCAGCGCATGCCGCCAGGCAGCATGCCCTTCATGCCGCGCATCATCTTCATCATGCCGCCACCCTTGAGCTTCTTCATCATCGATTGCATCTGCTCGAACTGCGACAGCATGCGATTGACTTCCTGCACCTGTACGCCGGCGCCGGCGGCGATGCGGCGCTTGCGGGTGGCCTTGATCAGTTCCGGCTTGGCACGCTCCTGCGGGGTCATGGAATTGATGATGCCTTCCATGCGACGCACCTGTTTCTCGGCCTGGTCCATGTTGGCGTTGCCGGCTGCGGCCTGCATCTGCGCCGGCAGCTTGTCCAGCAGGCTGGTGAGTCCGCCCATCTTCTTCATCTGCGACAGCTGGGCCTTGAAGTCATTGAGGTCGAACTTGCCGCCGCCCTTGATCTTGTTGGCCAGGCCTTCGGCGGCTGCCATGTCCACGCCCTTGCGGGCTTCCTCGACCAGGGCCAGGATGTCGCCCATGCCGAGGATGCGGTTGGCCATGCGCGAGGGGTCGAAGGCTTCCAGACCGTCCAGCTTTTCGGCCACACCGGCAAACTTGATGGGCTTGCCGGTGATGTGACGCACCGACAGTGCCGCACCACCGCGGGAATCACCATCCAGCTTGGTGAGCACCACGCCGGTCAGCGGCAGGGCGTCGCTGAAGGCCTTGGCGGTGTTGATGGCGTCCTGGCCCAACATGGCGTCAACCACGAACAGGGTCTCGATGGGCTTGATGGCGGCGTGCACGGCGCGGATTTCGTCCATCATGGCCTGGTCGATACCCAGACGGCCGGCGGTGTCGACGATCAGCACTTCGTGGTGATGCTTCTTGGCGTAGTCCAGCGCCGCCAGGGCGATATCGACCGGCTTGTCGGTCGGCTGGCTGGGGAAGAAGTCGGCGCCGGCCTGGCCGGTCACCGTCTGCAGCTGGCCGATGGCGGCCGGGCGATAGACGTCGGCCGATACCGTCAGCACCTTCTTCTTGGTGGTTTCGCGCAGGTATTTGGCCAGCTTGCCGACGGTGGTGGTTTTACCGGCGCCCTGCAGGCCTGCCATCAGGATGATCGCCGGCGGCTGCGTGGCGAAGTTCAGTTGCGAGGCTTCCGGGCCCAGATCGGCGCCCATCAGGCTGGCCAGTTCGCGCTGTACCACGCCCACCAGGGCCTGGCCGGGAGTCAGTGAACCGATGACTTCCTCACCCAGGGCTTTTTCCTTGACCTTGGCGATGAATTCGCGCACCGCCGGCAGGGCCACGTCGGCCTCCAGCAGGGCCAGGCGCACTTCGCGCAGCATCTCGGCGGTATTGGATTCAGTCAGTCGCGCCTCGCCGCGCATGGTTTTGACGACTTTGGCGAGGCGTTGGGTCAGGTTGTCTAGCATGGTGATATCTGCAAATGAGTGGATGGCCGCGGGCCAGGACTTGAGCGGCAAGGTGGCGCCGCAGGCGACGGGCAATCCTGCATTTTAACCGAAGAGCCCTGCTGCGCCCGCGTCGGCAAGCGGGCCTGCAGGCCCAGATGGGGCTGCTACGTAAAATTAACAGCTTGTACAGGCCGTCCTCTTTGTGTATACATGGGCGCTGACTCATGGGCGCTGACTTTCCGAGCGCAAATAATAATCAAGGCCAGCCGCCATGCAGCGGCGGCCAACGCCATCGAGACAGCCGGCCCGGCATCGCCGCCGCCGGCCCGCCGCATCAAGAACGATACACACAAGAGGAGAGAGGAAATGCACAAGAAACTGATCGCCCTGGCCCTGCTGGCAAGCGCCGGCTTTGCGACCGCCAGCCATGCCGCAGACGATGTGATCCGTCTGGGCAACCTGAAGTTCGCCCATTATGGTGCGGTGTCCTACATCAAGGAGATCGCGCCCAAGTGCGGCATCAAGGTCGATGAAAAGGTCTTTGCCAAGGGCCCCGACGTGATGCAGGGCATCCTGGCCGGCGAGCTCGACGTGGGTACCACTGCATCGGAAGCTGCCATCTCGGGTCGCGCCAACGGCGCACCGATCTATGTGGTGGCCGGCTTCGCCAAGGGCGGTGCGCGTCTGGTGGCGGGCAAGGACTCGGGCATCAAGTCGGTCAAGGACCTGAAGGGCAAGAAGGTCGGCGTGACCCGTGGCGGCATCCATGAAGTGCTGCTGGACGCCGAGCTGGGCCAGAACGGCCTCACCGCCAAGGACGTGACCATCGTCTACCTGGCCTTCGCCGACCTCAACCAAGCCCTGCTGGGCAAGAACATCGACGCCATGATGCAGAGCGAACCGCAATCCTCGCAGGCCATCAACAAGGGTTTCGGCGTGGAAGTGATGAAGCCCTACGACACCCCCATCGGTGAGCCCTACCGCACCATGGTGATGACCGAGAAGTTCTACACCGAGAAGCGCCCGCTGGCCGAGAAGTTCATGCGCTGCTTCCTGGAGGCGACCAAGACCTTCATCGACAAGCCGGAAGTGGCCGAGAAGTACGTGCGTGAAGTGATCTTCAAGAACCAGATCAGCAAGGAAGACTTCTACGACGCCATCGGCAATTCGCCCTACGCCTACGACATCACCGTCGAGCACATCCAGGTCACCACCGACACCATGGCCAAGTACGGTACCGGCAAGATGGCCAAGCCGCCCGTGGCCAAGGATTGGGTGAAGACCGATCTGCTGGAGCAGGCCAAGAAGAGCATGAACCTCAAGTAAGAAGGGGAATCCTGCATGGCAAAGAACAAGAATGGCAGCTTCCTCCAGGGGTTGCTGGTGCCGCTGGTGGTGATCGCCCTGTGGGAGGGGGCCTCCCGCGCCGGCTGGATCAACCCGCAGATCCTGCCCTCGCCCTGGGCGGTGCTCAAGAAGTGGGGCGAATACGCCTCGCCGCTGAAGCCCTATGACCCCGAGGCCGGCAGCTGGCTGGCCTGGGTGTTCTCGGGTGAACTGGTGATGGACGCCATCGGCAGTCTCTATCGCGTGGTGGCAGGCTTCCTGATCGGCGCCGGCCTGGCCTTGCCGCTGGGCCTGCTGATGGGGTCGAGCCAGCGCATCTATGGCCTCATGAACCTGACGGTCCAGGTGATCCGCCCGATTCCGCCGATTGCCTATATCCCGCTGGCCATCCTGTGGTTCGGGCTGGGTAATCCGCCGGCGTTGTTCCTGATCTCGCTGGGGGCCTTCTTCCCGGTGCTGATGAACACCATCGCCGGGGTGCGCCAGGTCGACAGCATCTACCTGCGTGCCGCCCGCAACCTGGGCGCCAGCCAGTCCACGCTGTTCCTGCGGGTGATGTTGCCGGCAGCGGTGCCCTACATCCTCTCGGGGGTGCGTATCGGTATCGGCACGGCCTTCATCGTGGTGATCGTGGCCGAGATGATCGCCGTCAGCAATGGCCTGGGTTTCCGCATCATGGAAGCGCGTGAGTATTTCTGGTCGGACAAGATCATCGCCGGCATGATCACCATTGGCCTGCTGGGCCTGGCCATCGACCTGGGCATGAGCCGCCTCAACAATTACATGCTGCGCTGGCATCGCGGGCTGGAGAACTGACATGAACCAAGCCAATTCTTCGCCCCGCATCCGCGTGCAGGGCGTGCACAAGGTCTTCAAGACCGATGACCGCGAAGTCGTCGCCTTGAAGGATATCAACCTGGACATTCCCGACGGTCAGTTCGTCTGCCTGCTGGGGCCCTCCGGCTGCGGCAAGTCCACCTTGCTCAATGCCATCGCCGGCTTCGCCCTGCCGTCCACCGGGGAAATCCTCACCGATGGCAAGGTGGTCAGCGAGCCGGGGCCGGATCGTGGCATGGTGTTCCAGGAATATGCGCTCTTCCCCTGGATGACGGTGGAGCAGAACGTCGCCTTCGGTCTGCAGATCAAAGGAACGCCCAAGGCCGAGATCGTCCAGCGCGTGACCCAGTTGCTGGACAAGCTGGGCCTGATCGACTTCCGCACCCGTTTCCCCAAGGACCTGTCGGGCGGCATGCGCCAGCGGGTGGCGATTGCCCGGGTGCTGGCGCTGGATTCGCCCATCATGCTCATGGATGAGCCCTTCGGTGCCCTGGATGCGCTGACCCGTCGCAACCTGCAGGACGAATTGCTGCGGATCTGGGACGAGTTCAAGAAGACCATCGTCTTCGTCACCCATAGCATCGAGGAAGCGATCTACCTGGCCGACCGCATCGTGGTCATGACCTACCGTCCCGGTACGGTCAAGCGTGACATGCTGGTGAACCTGCCGCGGCTGCGCGATCCGGCCGATCCCGACTTCAATGCCTTGAAGCGTGAGCTGGGCCAGTTGGTGATGGAAGAGCAGCAGCGCCATCACAATGCCGAGATGAAGGCCGCGGCCGTCGATTGAGGGCCGAGGTCCGCCTCTGGACACGGCAGGCCAGTCCTGCCGTGTCGCATTTGCGGGGACCCTCTGCACGGTTTGTCTGACCAGGCGCAACCGGGTCGTCGGCCGAGATAGTGTAAACTTGGGCGATGCAAACTTATTTTTTCATCCTGGCTGCGCTGCTCTACCTGGCATGCGCCTTCATGCCCTCGCAGCGGCGCATGCCGATCTCGCTGGGCATCGTGGTTGGCTGGATGCTGCATGGTGGGGCACTGCTGTCGGACATGTTCGCGCCCGACGCCGTGCGGGTGGGATTTGCGGTCATGCTTTCTTCCACGCTGTGGATTTCGGTGGCCGCCTACTGGCTGGAAAATCGCAATTTCTCGCTCGACAGCATGCGCGTGCTGGTGCTGCCCGTGGCGGCACTGTCGGTGATCCTGCCCAGCGTCTTCCCCGGCAACCTGGTGGCGCTGGCCGGCAAGTCGGACTGGTTCCTGGCGCATATCGCCATCTCCATCCTGGCCTACAGCACCCTGACCATTGCCGCCTTCCATGCGGTGCTGATGGTATTGCAGGAGTCGCGCCTGCATACCCGCCCCGGGCCGACTGCCCAGGCCAGCTGGTTCGGCCTGGCGCTGGACCGGCTGCCGGCGCTGCTGACCATGGAAAAATTGCTGTTCCGCCTGATTGCCTTCGGTTTCGCGTTGCTGACGCTGACCGTGCTATCGGGCGTCGTCTTTTCCGAGCAGTTGTTCGGGACGCCATTCAGGTGGGACCACAAGACGGTCTTCACCATGCTGTCCTGGCTGCTGTTCGGCCTGCTCCTGGCCGGCCGTCGCTGGCAGGGATGGCGGGGGCGGACTGCGCTCAGCTTCACGCTGGCCGGCTTCGCCATCCTTTTATTGGCTTATGTGGGCAGCCGGTTCGTGCTTGAAGTCGTGCTGCATCGGGTACTGACATGAAATATCTGATCTGGCTGGTCGTGTTGCTGGCCGTGGTGGTGTGGTTCCAGCGCGCCAAGAAATCCATGCTGGCCGGCAATGACGCGGCCGGCGAGGGCGAGGCGGGTGCCGAACCCGGCATGCCGCGCCCCAAGCCCTCGCGTTTCCGGCGTCGCACCGACAGCAATGTCGAGACCATGGTCCAATGCGCCCATTGCGGCATCCATTTCCCCGCCTCGGAAGCGGTGGTGCATGCCTCGGGCGCCTATTACTGCTCGGAAGAGCATCGCCGCCTGGCTTCCTTCTGAGCCATGAGCGCGCCCATCACCGAGGCTGATACCTGGAATACCTGGGATATCGACGACGAGGGCTGGTGCCGGCAAGCCCGTCGCGAGCCCTCGCCCAACTGCGATGAGCGGCCGGCGGGCGTGGTGACGGATCTGCTGGTGATCCACAACATCAGCCTGCCGCCCGGCCAGTTCGGTGGCCCTTATATAGCAGACCTGTTCTGCAACCGTCTCGACTTCGATGCCCATCCCTATTTCGACCAGTTGCGGCCGTTGCGGGTCTCGGCGCATTTCCTGATCCGCCGCGACGGCGAGGTCGTGCAGTTCGTCCCCGCTCACCGCCGAGCCTGGCATGCCGGGGTGTCGGTCTTCGATGGCCGTGAGCGCTGCAATGACTTTTCCATCGGCATCGAGCTGGAAGGGACCGACTTCGAGCCCTTTGCCGAGGCCCAGTATCCGGTCCTGGCGAAGCTGTCCCAGGCCCTGGCCACCCGCTATGGCCTCACCTCTGTCGCCGGTCACGAACACATCGCGCCGGTGCGCAAGACCGATCCCGGTCCCTGTTTCGACTGGGACCGCTATCGGGAGGAAATGATGAAAATCATTAACGGGGCGCAATTGCGCTTCCCTCTTGGGCTACACAAAAGTCAAGCTTCCACGGACGAAAAATTCTAGAAATAGCGGTTGCATCATCAAAGTGGCGCCACTAGAATTAGTCCCAATCGATGTTTTGATACTAGATGTAGTGTTCTGGTGAACTTATTTTTGTACAAGGGTCTTCATCCACAGATGGCCCGTTTCGGCAGTGCTTCAGAAGGTGAAAGACCCACGAGGCAGTAACCAAGTACGACAACGCCCGCGGTTCATCCTTCTTTTATTTCCGTCGTTCCACTCATCAGGTTCAAGCAGTTTTTGCGTCAGCATGAATGTCCACGCAAGGGATAGTCATTGTGCGGCGCTTCCGTCGTTTTCCAATCCCTGCAGCCGGGATTGAATTGTTTAGTTATTAGCAACGCAGGCGATCACCCCGCTCGTCTGCTCCATGTATCCAGGAGGCTAAGTGCGCTCAACCCAAGAAATTTCCGTCAAATCGCCTGCCCCGTTTGGCGTGTCCGCCGAGCTGGAAGGCTCCGCTGAAGGCCAGACCGTCGTATCCCAGTCCGCTGGTCTGGGCGAATACCGCATCATCCGCCGCAACGGCGCCGTGGTCGGTTTCGAGCCCTCCAAGATTTCCATCGCCGTGACCAAGGCCTTCCTGGCCGTCAACGGTGGCCAGGGCGCGGCCTCGGCGCGCGTGCGCGAGATGGTCGAGCAACTGACCGCCAACGTGGTGTCGGCGCTGGTGCGTCGCCAGCCCGCCGGCGGCACTTTCCATATCGAAGACATCCAGGACCAGGTCGAGCTGGCCCTGATGCGCTCGGGCGAGCATGACGTGGCCCGCGCCTACGTGCTGTACCGTGCCAAGCGCATGGAAGAGCGCGCCCAGCAGGGTGCCGCCAACAAGACCGAAGTGGTCGCCCCGCAACTGCACGTGACCGAAGATGGCCAGAGCCGCCCGCTGGAGATCGCCGAAGTGCGTGCCCTGATCGACGCCGCCTGCGTCGGCCTGGACGGTCATGTCGATGCGGATGCCATCCTCGCCGAGACCGTCAAGAACCTGTACGACGGCGTGCCCGTCGAAGAGCTGTACAAGTCCGCCATCCTGGCTGCCCGCGCGCTGATGGAAAAGGACCCGGCCTACAGCCAGGTGACCTCGCGTCTGCTGATGCATACCATCCGCAAGGAAGTCTTCGGCAAGGAAGTGGCGCAAGCCGACGCACCGGCCGAGTACCTGGAATACTTCCCGCAATACGTCAAGAAGGGTATCGACGCCGAGCTGCTCGACACCAAGCTGGCCCAGTTCGACCTGGCCAAGCTGGCTGCTGCCATCAAGCCCGAGCGCGACCTGCAGTTCGGCTACATCGGCCTGCAGACCCTGTATGACCGCTACTTCCTGCACATCAGCGGTACCCGCATCGAAATGCCGCAGGCCTTCTACATGCGCGTGGCCATGGGCCTGGCGCTCAACGAGATCGATCGCGAAGCCCGCGCCATCGAGTTCTACGACCTGCTGTCGTCCTTCGACTTCATGAGCTCGACCCCGACCCTGTTCAACTCGGGTACCCTGCGCTCGCAGCTGTCCTCGTGCTACCTGACCACCGTGGCCGACGACCTGGACGGCATCTACGAAGCCATCAAGGAAAACGCCCTGCTGGCCAAGTTCGCTGGCGGTCTGGGCAATGACTGGACCCCGGTGCGCGCCCTGGGCGCCCACATCAAGGGCACCAACGGCAAGTCGCAAGGCGTGGTCCCCTTCCTGAAGGTGGTCAACGACACCGCCGTGGCGGTCAACCAGGGCGGCAAGCGCAAGGGTGCAGTCTGCGCCTACCTGGAAACTTGGCACATGGACATCGAGGAATTCCTCGAGCTGCGCAAGAATACCGGCGACGACCGCCGCCGCACCCACGACATGAACACCGCGAACTGGATTCCCGACCTGTTCATGAAGCGCGTGATGGAAAAGGGCGAGTGGACCCTGTTTTCGCCCTCCGACACCCCGGACCTGCACGACAAGTTCGGCCGTGCCTTCGAAGAAGCCTACACCGGCTATGAAGCCAAGGCCGCCCGCGGCGAGCTCAAGCTCTTCAAGAAGGTCCAGGCCAACGACCTGTGGCGCAAGATGCTGTCGATGCTCTTCGAGACCGGCCACCCCTGGATCACCTTCAAGGATCCCTGCAACATCCGTTCGCCCCAGCAACACGTGGGCGTGGTCCACAGCTCCAACCTGTGCACCGAGATCACCCTGAACACCAACGACAGCGAAATCGCGGTCTGCAACCTGGGTTCGGTGAACCTGCCGGCGCACCTGGTCAATGGCGAGCTGGACCATGCCAAGCTGCAAAAGACCATCCGCACCGCCATGCGCATGCTGGATAACGTCATCGACATCAACTACTACGCCGTCAAGAAGGCCCGTGATTCCAACCTGCGTCACCGTCCGGTGGGCATGGGCATCATGGGCTTCCAGGACTGTCTGCACATCAAGCGCGTGCCGTACGCCTCGATGGACGCCGTCGAGTTCGCCGACCGCTCCATGGAAGCCGTCTGCTACTACGCCTACATGGCCTCCACCGAACTGGCTGAAGAGCGTGGCCGTTACGCCTCCTACCGCGGTTCGCTGTGGGATCGCGGCATCCTGCCCCAGGACTCCCTGAAGCTGCTGGCGCAAGAGCGCGGCGGCTACCTGGAAACCGACACCACCGAGACCCTGGACTGGGCTGCCCTGCGTGCGCGCATCGCCGAACACGGCATGCGCAACTCCAACTGCGTGGCCATTGCGCCGACGGCGACCATCTCCAACATCATCGGCGTGTCGGCCTGCATCGAGCCGACCTACCAGAACCTGTACGTGAAGTCGAACCTGTCGGGCGAATTCACCGAAATCAACGAGTACCTGGTGCGCGACCTGAAGGCCCGTGGCCTGTGGGACGAAGTGATGGTCGCCGACCTCAAGTATTTCGACGGCAGCCTGGCCAAGATCGACCGCATCCCGCAAGACCTGCGTGACATCTACGCCACCGCCTTCGAAGTGGATCCGTCCTGGCTGGTGGAAGCCGCCTCGCGTCGCCAGAAGTGGATCGACCAGGCCCAGTCGCTGAACATCTACATGGCCGGCGCCTCCGGCAAGCGTCTGGACGAGACCTACAAGCTGGCCTGGCTGCGCGGTCTGAAGACCACCTACTACCTGCGCACCATCGGTGCCACCCACACCGAGAAGTCCACTTCCCGCGCGGGTGCATTGAACGCCGTGGCAGTCGACGGCGGCGCCGGCAGCATGGCTTCGGCCTCGGGCAATGCGGTTCCGGCCGCCCCCATCGCCTCGGCTGCCAGCGCTTCGGCGGCCTACGTGATGCCGACCCCGGGCGCTTCCATCGAAGCCGATGGTCCGGTCTGCACCATGCGTCCGGGCGACGCCGGCTTCGAAGAGTGCGAGGCCTGCCAGTAAGCAACCCGGGTGGGGGCCGGGATGGCCTGCCGATGAGGATGATCAAGGTCGTCCGAGATGCCGGCAGCTACACTGTCCCCCAGCCCCACCCAACCTAGTCGGCGCATCGCGGTGAACTTCACCGGATGCGCCGTTGTCACCTGATAGATACCCGGAACTCCGCCGAGCCAGTGCCACCGGCCGGCAGCTCCCGACACAGTAAAGAGGAACCACAGATGCTTTCTTGGGATGATGAAGCCAAGCCGACCCAGGCGCCGCGCACTCCGAACATGGCGCAGCCGCAGTTGCAACCTGCCTTCGGCAACGTGCAGCAGTCCAATGCTGCGCTGAACCCGGCGCTCATGGCCGGCAAGGCCGACGCGGTCGATACCACCCGTCGCGTCAACGCTGCCGACAAGCGCATCATCAACGGCCACACCGACGTCAACCAGCTGGTCCCCTTCAAGTACAAGTGGGCCTGGGACAAATACCTGGCCGGCTGCGCCAACCACTGGATGCCGCAGGAAATCAACATGCAGCGCGACATCGAGCTGTGGAAGAATCCGAACGGCCTGACCGAGGACGAGCGTCGTCTGGTCAAGCGCAACCTGGGCTTCTTCGTCACCGCCGACTCGCTGGCCGCCAACAACATCGTGCTGGGCACCTATCGCCACATCACCGCACCCGAGTGCCGCCAGTACCTGCTGCGCCAGGCCTTCGAGGAAGCCATCCACACCCACGCCTACCAGTACATCGTCGAGTCGCTGGGCCTGGATGAAGCCGAGATCTTCAACGCCTATCACGAGGTCGCTTCGATCCGCGACAAGGACGAGTTCCTCATCCCCTTCATCGATACGCTGACCGATCCCGAGTTCAAGACCGGCACCATGGAGAATGACCAGAAGCTGCTGAAGTCGCTGATCGTCTTTGCCTGCATCATGGAAGGTCTGTTCTTCTACGTCGGCTTCACGCAGATCCTCGCGCTGGGTCGACAGAACAAGATGATGGGCGCGGCCGAACAGTACCAGTACATCCTGCGTGACGAATCGATGCACTGCAACTTCGGCATCGACCTGATCAACACCGTGAAGATGGAGAACCCGCACCTGTGGACTCCTGAATTCCGTGAAGAGATCAAATCGTTGTTTTTACGCGCGGTGGAGTTGGAATATCGTTACGCAGAGGATACAATGCCGCGAGGCGTGCTCGGGTTGAACGCCACCATGTTCAAGGGCTACCTGCGATTCATCGCAAACCGCCGCGCACAGCAAATCGGATTGGACCCGCTGTTCGCACAAGAAGAAAATCCGTTCCCGTGGATGAGCGAGATGATTGATCTGAAGAAGGAGCGCAACTTCTTCGAGACCCGAGTCATCGAATACCAAACCGGGGGCGCGCTGAGTTGGGAATGACGTGCAGTCTCGAAGTACTCTTCCGCGAGACAGGATGCACAACGGTGGTCGGGTAGCTTGCAAGATACCCGGCCGCTGAAACTGAAAGGCATACGCCAAATTAATGAACAGTCAGAGACCGAACCATTCTTCTCTGTTATCGCCGCTTAACCCCATCGTGTCGGGTCAGGCGGCTTTTCCTTTGAAAAACGCCGAAGTTTTTCAGGAACGCGATTCCGACGCTAGCGTTTGAACACGCTGGCGTTTTTTTTGGTGTCGCGCCTGCTCCCGTAGTCGACTTCATCCTGCGCCATTGCGCGGGCACTACCGGAGGGGCGTCGCCAAGATAGCTGAAGCGCTGCATAGGTGAGGGGATGCAGCAGTTCAGCTGGTGCCGAATTCATTAGCGCAAGCGACAGGCTGCTTGTGCCGATGAATAACCCGCCCGCGTCATCGCGATGTCGCTTGCGGGTTGCTTATATCAAGCTTGATTTTTTCCATTCACGTGAAGAAGGAGAAACAAAATGGCAACAGCAGCAAAGAAGCCCGCGGCCAAGAAGCCGGCGGCAAAGAAGGCAGCAGCCGCTAAGGAAACCACCAAGAAGGTCGTCGCGGCTACTGCCAAGAAGACCGTAGCGAAGGCCGCCGCCAAGCCGGCAGCTGCCAAGAAGGCAGCCGCTCCGAAGGCAGCAGCCAAGAAGGTTGCAGCTCCGAAGGCCGCCGCCAAGAAGGCAGCCGCTCCGAAGGCAGCAGCCAAGAAGGTTGCAGCTCCGAAGGCAGCAGCCAAGAAGGTTGCAGCTCCGAAGGCAGCAGCGAAGAAGGTTGCAGCCCCGAAGGCAGCAGCCAAGAAGGTTGCAGCTCCGAAGGCAGCCGCCAAGAAGGCAGCAGCACCGAAGGCAGCCGCCAAGAAGGTCGCAGCTCCGAAGGCAGCCGCCAAGAAGGTCGCAGCTCCGAAGGCAGCCGCCAAGAAGGCAGCAGCACCGAAGGCAGCAGCAAAGAAGGTCGCAGCTCCGAAGGCAGCCGCCAAGAAGGTTGCAGCTCCGAAGGCAGCCGCCAAGAAGGTTGCAGCTCCGAAGGCAGCCGCCAAGAAGGTCGCAGCCCCGAAGGCAGCCGCCAAGAAGGTTGCAGCTCCGAAGGCAGCAGCCAAGAAGGTCGCAGCTCCGAAGGCAGCCGCCAAGAAGGTTGCAGCTCCGAAGGCAGCCGCACCGAAGGCAGCAGCTCCGAAGGCAGCCCCCAAGAAGGCCGCCGCTCCGAAGAAGGCAGCCGCCAAGCCGGCAGCTGCAGCACCGGCCGCCAAGACCGTGCTGAACCCGGCCGCCGCATGGCCGTTCCCGACCGGCGCTGGCCGTCCGTAAGATCGGCGCGCGTCCCGTCTGAGTCCTTCAGACGAAAAGCCGCTGTATGGCATGCCGCCATGCAGCGGTTTTTTTATACCCGCATTGCGGGCCGCAAGGCTCTGGCAATCACGAGGGATGGCACAATATATGAAGGATCGTGCATGCCCGCCTCTGCCCCCGACGCTGGTTCGGTGCATGGCGTGAGGATTGCACCGATGTCGCATGCACTCTAGTATGTGCCCTGCCTCTCACTGATGGAGAACCCTGTGCTGCATAGTATTTTCACGATGATCGTCAATGCCGTTGCCAGCATCCTGGCCGGTGTCATGCTGCTGCGTTTCTGGATGCAGGTCGTGCGCGTGCGTCCGCCGCAATCGGTGGGCCAGTTCGTCTACCAGCTCTCGGACTGGCTGGTACGCCCCCTGCGCCGGGTGCTGCCGGGTGGGACCTATGACTGGGCATCCCTGCTGGGCGCCTTCATCATCGTGCTGCTGTCCATCATCGCCATCCTCGGACTGCAGACCAATTTTGATTTCAAGCTCATCCTGCTCATCGCGCTGGAGCGCTTCTTCGAATGGATCTGCTATGGCTTCATGGCCACGCTGATCATCGAAGCCATCTTCAGCTGGGTCAATCCCTATGCGCCGCTGGCGCCTTTCGTGCGCGCGCTCAACGAACCACTGCTGCGCCCATTGCGCCGTATCATCCCGCCCCTGGGTGGCGTGGACCTGTCGCCGCTGGTGCTGCTGATCCTGCTGCAGATCGCCGTGCGGGTGGTCAGCGGTCTGTTGTTCGGAGCGGTCTGACGATCCTCGTTGATCATCGCTGGGACGAAAAAAGAGCCGGACTTGTCCGGCTCTTCTGTTTTGTAGCGCTGCGCCGGGGCATCGAAGACACGGCGGGCATCATCGTCATTGCCCCGGTCAGCGTTTCTGCCGGTCCGCCCACTGCTGCAGTGCCTGCATCGTGTTTTCCACGTGCTTCTCCGGATTCATGTCGGTGTATTCGTAGAGGATGGCATGGTCGGGCGTGATCACGTAGGACGTGCGGCTGGCATAACCGGTCACCTTCATGAACTGCGCGTCATAGGCCTTCATGATCTTCTTGTCGACATCGGCCGCCACGGCGAATTTGCTGCGGCATTCGCTGACCGAGAACTTGTTGAGGGTCTCGATATCGTCACCGGACACGCCAATCACCGTCGCCCCCAGTGCCTTGTAGCGATCCACCGCCTCGGCGAAGAGGTGGGCTTCGATGGTGCAACCCGAGGTGAAGGCCGCCGGGTAGAAATACAGCACCACCGGGCCCTTCTTGAGCGCGGCCGAGAGCGAGAAGGTCGAGACCTGTCCACCCAGCGAGGCCGGCGCCGAAAACTCGGGGGCCTTGTCGCCGGGTTTGAGTGCCGCCAGCGCCAGCGGTGAAGCCAGCGTCACCGCCAGCAGCGCGCCGCCGGCAATCAGGCCGCGCAGGAAGAGACGTACCGGGCGCGGCGAGGATGAATGGTCTGGCATGATCGATCTCCTGGTCTGTCTTGCGAATGGCCTGTGCAGAGGCGACGTGCGTTCCGGTCTCAACCGAAGCGGTAACCGAAAGCCTTGTGGAAGCGCTCTTCGATCTCGGCACGCGAGGGCGCATGATTCTGCGGACCTTGCGACGCGATCTTGATCGAGCCCATCAGGCTGGCCAGGCGACCGGTGGTTTCCCAGTCATAGCCTTCGGTCAGACCGTACAGCATGCCGGCGCGGAAAGCGTCGCCACAGCCGGTGGGGTCGGCGATGCGGTCAGCCGGCACGCAGGGGATATCGAACTTCTGGCCAGCCACGAAGATTTCCGCGCCCAGTTCGCCACGGGTGACCACCAGGGCCTTGGTCCGTTCGGCGATCTGCGTCAGCGTCAGCCCGGTACGGGCCGTCAGCAGCTCGGCTTCGTAGTCGTTCACGGCAACATAGGTGGCCAGGTCGATGAAGTTCTTCAGGTCATTGCCGTCGAACATGGGCATGCCCTGGCCCGGATCGAAGATCAGCGGGATGCCGAGTTCAGCCGCCTGCTGTGCGTGCTGCAGCATGCCGTCGCGACCATCCGGCGCCACGATGGCGAACTTGACCGGGCCGGCATCGGCGACCTTGTTCTCATGCGACCAGGTCATCGCGCCCGGGTGGAAGGCGGTGATCTGGTTGCTGTCGGCATCGGTGGTGATGAAGCATTGCGCGGTGAACGAGTCCTCGATCTGGCGCACGCAGCGGGTAGAGATATCCAGTGCCGCGAAGCGTTCCATATAGGGCGCGCTGTCCAGGCCGACGGTAGCCATCACGATGGGCTCGCCCCCCAGCAGCTTCAGGTTGTAGGCGATGTTGCCGGCGCAACCGCCGAATTCGCGACGCATGGTCGGGACCAGGAAGGATACGTTGACCTTGTGCAACTGGTCGGCCAGCAGTGCTTCGGCAAAGCGGCCCTCGTATTGCATGATGTTGTCGTAAGCGAGAGAACCGCAGATCAGTGAGCTCATGGAGATGGCCGCCGGGAAAAGTGAATGATGCCGCATTGTAGAAGAAAAGCGGCACGCAGGCAGCACCTCACGGTGCAAGGACAGGCCGGAGACAGGGCCGGATCAGGGATAGAACAGGTAGATGCGATACCCCGACACCAGCGCATCCTTGAGCTCGAAGTTGAGCTTGATCTGGCGCTCGCTGTCAGCGGCCAGGCCGCTGTCGATCAGGCCGGCATCGGCGAGATAGTCGCGTGGACGGAAGACCTTTCGCACCACGGCCTTCTCGTCATCGTTGTTGAGGGTGAGTTCGATGTGCGGCCAGGCCTGGGCGCTGGTGCCGCGATTGCGCATCACGATGGACAGCGCATAGACGTTCTGGTTGGGCGGCACCACCTGCAATTCATTGGATTCCAGCGAGAGCCGGTCGATCTCGGCCGGTAATCCCACCGTGCAATGCAAGGCGACGCACATGCCATTGAGCATGGGGCGCAACACCGGCACCGAGGCCGCCAGCGGGTTGCGCCAGTAATAGAGCGATTGCAGCAGCAGCACCGGCACCATCACGCCGGCCAGCACCATCATCAGCATCTTCATCGCATGGCCGACGCGCGCCTTGCGCTCGGCACGCTTGACGAAACCGGGCTCGTCGGCCGCCTGCTGCTCATCGGCGGTAGCACGATCCTCGATTTCCAGGCTCTCTTCGCGCTCGAGCGGCGCGGACTCGACGTCGTGAGTGACATCTGCCGATGCTGGCGGCGTTTCATTGTCGATCCTGAAGACGGCCGCAACCTCGGGCGGTGCCGCCAGGTCTTCAGCCGGGTCGGAGGAGCGACGTAGCAGGGCGCCGGTATCGAGGTCTTCGTCCGCGGCAGGCCCGGTCTGATCCGGCTTGTCGTTGTCCACAGGCTGGGACAGCTTCAGGGGCGCGCCGAGATCGGGGATATAGCCCGGGCTGGCGGGGGAGCGGAACACCTTGGGTTCCGCGATCAGCGGAATGGCGGCCGTGGTCGGGGGCGCCGGAGTTGCCGGTGTCGCTGGGGTCTGCGCCATCGGTGGTGCTGCTTCTGATGCAGCAGGTGCCACCGGCAACCTGACCTCGGGTAGCGGGTCGGGCTGGGGCTGGAAAGAGGGGGAGGCCGAGGGCGGGTTGCGCCTGGCTGTGATGGCGGGCGCTGCTGATGCAGTGGTCGCTGCAGGGAGTGCGCCGGCCTGCGCCTTGCTGCCCGGAACCGGCTGGTAATGACCGTCGGCGATGCTGGGCTCGACCAGGAACTCATTACCGTTGAAGACTTCGCGGCAACTGCCGCAGCGTACCAGTCCGTTACGCAGCTTGAGCTGGTCGCTGGCGACCCTGAAGATGGTCAGGCAGTGCGGACACTGGGTCGCCAACGCCATGGATTACTCCGGCAGGTGGCCTGCCAGCGCCACCCAGCCTTCATGCTCCGCCCATACCGAGAGCGTGATGTAGGGCGCATAGGCGGCGATGACCTCCGTGGCCTGGCGCGCCAGCACGCCCGACAGCACCAGGGACCCACCGGCACGCACGCGGCCAGCCAGCATGGGCGCCATCAGTTGCAGCGGGCCGGCCAGGATATTGGCGACCACGACGTCGAACTTTTCACCTTCCGGGTAGGCCTGGGCGAAGGGTTCTGGCAGATAGTAGGTCGCGCTGCAGTGATTGCGTTCGGTATTGTGGTGGGCGGCTTCCAGCGCCTGCGGGTCGATGTCCACGCCGATGACCTGGGGAACGCCGATCTTGGCCGCGACCAGCGCCAGGATGCCCGAGCCACAACCGTAGTCCAGCAGGGTGCGGGCACTGGAGGCATTGCTTTCCAGCCATTCCATGCACAGCCGGGTGGTCGGATGGCTGCCAGTGCCGAAGGCCAGACCGGGGTCCAGTTCCAGCACGAGAGCATCGGGATCGGCCGGCGCTTCGTGCCAGCTCGGCACGACCCAGATGCGCTGGCCGATGTGGATGGGCTCGAACTGGGATTGCGTCAGGCGCACCCAGTCCTGCTCTTCCACGTTACGCGTCGCAAAGGGCAGGGCATAGTCCAGGCCGATGGCCTTGGCCGCATCGGTCACGATGGCGGCGTGGTCGGCATCCTTGCCGGCCAGCGCCACCACGCGGCTGCGGTCCCATGCGGCTTCCTCCGGCTCCATTCCGGGCTCGCCGAAGAGCGGACGCTCGGCGTCCGTCCCTTCGTCCGCATCTTCCACCGACACCGACAGGGCGCCAGATTCCATCAAGGCGTCGGACAGTGCCTCCGCCTCTTCCCGCGCCACTTCGATGACGATTTCTACCCAAGCCATGTGCCTGCCTTTGTTGTTGCGTGATGTTGCATGATGTTGCGCGTTGTTGCTTGTTGTTGCGATTGGAGCGTGCTTACTTCTTCAGCGACTTTTCCGCATCCGGCGCCGTCGGACGTTCCGACAACTTATGTTCCAGATAATGGATATTGGTTCCGCCTTCGAAGAAACGGGCATCGACCATCAGCTCGCGGTGCAGCGGGATATTGGTCGAAATGCCTTCCACCACCATTTCCGACAGGGCGATCTGCATGCGACGGATGGCCTGTTCGCGGGTGGCGCCGTAGGCGATCACCTTGCCGACCATGGAATCATAGTTGGGCGGCACGAAATAGCCGGAGTAGGCATGCGAATCGACGCGGATGCCAGGACCGCCCGGCACGTGCCAGGAAGTGATGCGGCCCGGCGAGGGGATGAACTTGAACGGGTCCTCGGCGTTGATGCGGCACTCGATGGCGTGGCCCTTCAGCTCGATGTCGCGCTGGCGGTAACGCAGCTTTTCGCCGGCCGCGATGCGGATCTGCTCCTGCACGATGTCCACGCCGGTGATCATCTCGGTGACCGGGTGCTCGACCTGCACGCGGGTGTTCATCTCGATGAAGTAGAACTCTTCGTTTTCGTACAGGAATTCGAAGGTGCCGGCGCCACGGTAGTTCATCTTGCGGCAGGCTTCGGCGCAGCGTTCGCCAATCTTCTCGATGATCTTGCGCGGGATGCCCGGTGCCGGTGCTTCCTCGATCACCTTCTGGTGGCGGCGCTGCATGGAGCAGTCGCGCTCGCCCAGCCAGATGGCTTGCTTGTGCTCGTCGGCCAGGATCTGGATTTCCACGTGACGCGGATTTTCCAGATACTTCTCCATATAGACTTCCGGATTGCCAAAGGCGGCACCGGCTTCGGTCTTGGTCATGGTCACGGCGTTGATCAGCGCCGCTTCCGTATGCACCACGCGCATGCCGCGACCACCGCCGCCGCCCGCGGCCTTGATGATGACCGGATAGCCGATCTTGCGGGCGATCTGGACGATTTCCTTGGGGTTGTCCGGCAGCGCGCCTTCCGAACCGGGCACGCAGGGCACGCCGGCGCGGATCATGGCCTGCTTGGCCGAGACCTTGTCACCCATCATGCGGATGTTTTCCGCGCGCGGGCCGATGAAGACGAAGCCGGACTGTTCCACGCGCTCGGCGAAATCGGCATTTTCCGACAGGAAGCCATAGCCCGGGTGGATCGCCTGGGCATCAGTCACTTCGGCCGCGCTGATGATGGCCGGCATGTTCAGGTAGGACAGCGCGGAAGGGGCCGGGCCGATGCAGACCGACTCATCGGCCAGCTTTACGTACTTGGCTTCGCGGTCGGCCTCGGAGTGCACGACCACGGTCTTGATACCCAATTCGCGGCAGGCGCGCTGGATGCGCAGGGCAATTTCGCCACGGTTGGCGATGAGGATTTTTTCAAACATAACAGGAATGGGACGTCGCCAGTTCAAGCGTTATAGGTTCCGGAGGAGGGCCGTATCCGAAAGGACCACCGACCCTGCCGACCAGGCCAGGGACTGAATGCGATCAGCCCAGCACGAACAGCGGCTGGCCGAACTCGACCGCCTGGCCGTTTTCCACCAGGATCTGCTTGACCACGCCACCCTTGTCGGCGTCGATCTCGTTGAGCAGCTTCATGGCTTCGATGATGCACAGGGTGTCGCCTTCCTTGACTTCCTTGCCCACTTCCACGAAGGCCGGAGCGCCCGGTGCCGAGGAGCGGTAGAAGGTGCCGACCATGGGCGACTTGACGATATGACCTTCCGGCACGGCAGCTGCAGCCGGCGCGGCCGGCGCAGCGGCGGCCACCGGAGCGGCTGCCAGGGGGGCAGCGGCCGGGGCATAGGCCTGCTGTTGCGGCACCATCACCACCTGGTTCTGCGCATTCGGGGACGACTTGACGATCCTGACCTTGCTTTCGCCTTCGGTGACTTCCAGCTCTTCGATCGCCGATTCAGCAACCAGGTCGATCAGCGTCTTGAGTTTTCGTAAATCCATTTGAATCCCTCGGAATGTAGATAAGTAGTATTAGAGAAGCGCCAGCGCTCTGTCGCGGCCGGCAGGTTCAGTCAAGGTCTTGCAGTACGTGAAACGATCCGTTCGGGACGGGGCGGGCCCGACGTCAGGATTGACGCAGCCAATGGTCCACGGCCATGCGATAGCCGTCGACACCGAAGCCGCACAGGACTGCCCGGGCAATGCCGGACAGGTAGGAAAAATGCCGGAACTGCTCACGCTGGTGGATATTGGAGATATGCACCTCGATGAAGGGAATCGCCACCCCGGCCAGCGCATCGCGCAGCGCCACGCTGGTGTGGGTCAGTCCACCCGGGTTGATGATGATGCCGTCCACCCCTTCGTGACGGGCCTGATGGATGCGGTCGATCAGCGCACCTTCATGGTTGCTCTGGAACGCGACCAGGGTCGCACCGGCGGCCCGGGCCTGGTCTTGCGCGCGCTGCTCGATATCAGCCAGCGTGGTGGATCCGTAGACTTCCGGCTCCCGGGTCCCGAGCAGATTCAGGTTCGGGCCATTGAGCAGGAGAAGCTGTTTTGCCATGGAGATTAAGCTCCGTTTGACGACGATGCGCGCATTTTGCCGTCAAATGGCATCATTTGGCAAGAAAAACTTTCTTTTCACGGATTTGCAGTCGCGCATGCATTTGCGCCAGCGTGGCTCTATCAGAGCTTGGAGAGGTCGGCACGCAGTTCATCGAACTTGATGCGACCCAGGTAGACCTTCTTGACTTTGCCGTCCTTGCCCACCAGAGCGGTGAAGGGGAGACCGCCTGCCTGATTGCCGAATTGCCGCAGCAAATCGGTGGCGCCGGTTCCGGCAACGAAGAGAGGATAGCGGATTTGGTACTTTTGCGCAAACTTGGCGATATTTTCCTGACTATCTACGCCAATTCCCAGAATTTGCACCGGCGCGATTTCCTGCTGCAAGGCTGTCAGCTCGGGCATTTCCTCCACGCAGGGGCCGCACCAGGTGGCCCAGAAGTTGACCACCAGCGGCCGACCCTTGTACTGCGCCAGCGACTGGGTCTGGCCGCTGGCATCCGGCATGGATTGCGACAGCAGCTGATTCAGCGCCAGCGTCTCGGGTGAGTCGGCGGGGTGGGCGCGATGGCTGGCATAGATGCCCACACCCACGCAAATCACGGCAACGACGGCCAACAGGATCACATTTTTCAGTTTCTTCATCACACGTCTTCTTCTGAAGTGGTCTCGATCAGTTGCGTCAGGGCGGCGGCATCGCCCCGGTCCGCACGTTTTCCAGGCGCCACGCGCAGGCTGCCGCGCAGATCATTTTCGTCGTACAGGGCCAGGTGCGCCAGTTCCGGATCGGCGCCGCGCTGGGGCAGCAGGAAGCTCAGGGTCTCGACCGCCTGACCGGTGCGGAAGTGCGCGGTCTCGCCGACCTCGAAGTTCACATTCTTGTTGAGCAGGAAGATTTCCACATCCTTGGCGCTGGGCGAGAACAGCTGCAGGTGGATGTCCGAATGTTCACCTGCGGTGCCATTCCAGACTGCACCGGTGATGTAAGGATTGAAATGTTGCAGATCTTGCATCAGCTGCAGCGCTACCCGGCGCAGGTGCAAGAGGCGCGCCGGCTGGGTGTCGGCAAAGAAGAGTTCATTGTAGATACGCACTTCTTCTTCGATCTGCTCGTTATCGGGCATGATCTCGCCCCTGGCCTTCTGGTTGCCCAGGATCTGGCGGGCGGCCTTGCGCTTGGCGCTGCCATAGTCGGCGCCGTCCTCGGCGATCATGCGGGCGGCGGCGGCGGCAATCTCGGCGCGCAGTTGCTCGGTGGGGGAGGTGAATTCGAATTCAGACATGGCCGCCATGATACTCGTTAGCGGTGGGGCCCGCCGCCTCAGGTAAAATCTCGGGATTACACCCCAAGATTCGCTATGCACATACATATCCTCGGCATCTGCGGCACCTTCATGGGCGGTCTGGCCGTGCTGGCCAAGCAGGCCGGCCATACCGTGACCGGCTGCGATGCCAATGTCTATCCGCCGATGAGCACCCAGCTGGAAGCCCAGGGCATCACCCTGATCCAGGGTTTCGAACCGTCCCAGGTCGAGTTGAAGCCGGACCTGTTCGTCATCGGCAACGTGGTCTCGCGCGGCAACCCCCTGATGGAAGAGATCCTCAATCGCGGCCTGCCCTATGTCTCCGGCCCGCAATGGATGGGCGAGAACATCCTGCAGGACAAATGGGTCCTCTCGGTGGCCGGCACCCACGGCAAGACCACCACCTCGGCCATGCTGGCCTGGGTGCTGGAGCATGCGGGTTACCAGCCGGGCTTCCTGATCGGCGGGGTGCCGATGAACTTCGGGATCTCGGCGCGCCTGGGCAGCGACGGCCAGGGGGGACCTTCGCCCTTCTTCGTCATCGAAGCCGATGAGTACGACACCGCCTTCTTCGACAAGCGCAGCAAGTTCGTCCATTACCGCACCCGCACTGCGATCCTGAACAATCTGGAATACGATCACGCTGACATCTTCCCCGATCTGGCTGCTATCGAGACCCAATTCCATCATCTGGTGCGTACCGTGCCGGGCATCGGCCGGCTCATCGTCAATGGCCGCGAACCGGCATTGCTGCGCGTGGTGGCACGCGGTTGCTGGAGCGAACGCGAGGACTTCGGCGTGGCCCAGGACCAGCCGGGCTGGTCGCTGCAGACCCACGAGGACGGGCGCTTCGATGTCTTCTTCGAGGGCCAGCTGCAAGGCACCGTGGTCTGGGAACTGACCGGCGAGCACAACCGCATGAACGCCCTGGCGGCCATCGCCGCCGCCCGCCATGTGGGTGTGCCTGCAGCCCAGGCCATCGAGGCGCTGGGGGCTTTTCAGAGCGTCAAGCGGCGCATGGAACTGCGCGGCAGCGCCAATGGCGTGGCTGTCTATGACGATTTTGCCCACCATCCGACCGCCATCGCCACCACCGTGGCCGGCCTGCGCAGGAAGGTCGGTGACGCCCGCATCCTGGCCGTGTTGGAGCCCCGTTCCAACACCATGAAGCTGGGCACCATGAAGGAAGCCCTGCCCGGCAGCCTGGCCGAGGCCGACCTGGTGTTCGGCTTCGGTGCCCGCTCCGGACGCGACGCGCTGGGCTGGGACCTGGCCGAGGCACTGGCGCCGCTGGGCCAGAAGGCAGCCGCCTTCGATGAGCTCGCTACCCTGGTGCAGGCCGTCAAGGCCGCCGCAAAGCCGGGCGACCACGTGCTGGTGATGAGCAACGGCGGGTTCGGCGGCGTCCACCAGAAGCTGCTGGACGCGCTGGCATGATCCTGTATCTGCACGGTTTCCGTTCCTCGCCGCAATCCTTCAAGGCGCGGGTGATGGGGCAGCGCATGGCCGAGCTGGGCTTGCAGGACGACTACCACTGCCCGCAACTGCCGGCTTCGCCCGCCGCAGCCATCGCCCTGGCCGGGGCGCTGGTGGCCGGTGTCGACCCGGCGCAGCTGACTGTCGTCGGGTCTTCGCTGGGCGGCTTCTATGCCACCTGGCTGGCCGAACACCTCGGTTGCCGCGCCGTACTGCTCAATCCGGCGGTCAAGCCGCCACGCGACCTGGAATCCTATGTCGGCGTGAGCACCCAGTATCACTCCGACGAACCCTTCGAATTCAAGCACGAATACATCGCCGAACTGCGCTCGCTGGTGGTCCCGGCCATCAGCCGCCCGCAGCGCTACCTGCTGTTGGCCGCCACCGGCGACGAAGTGCTGGACTGGCGCGAGATGGTGGCCCATTACCCGGGTGCGCGTCAGATCGTCATCCAGGGGAGCGACCACGGCATGGCCGAATTCGTGGACTACCTGGACGAAGTGCTGGCTTTCTGCGGTGTCGCGCCTGCGGGCAAGGTGCTGCGTTGATGCGATGTGTCCCGCGCAAGGCGCGCTGGATGGCGCACCCGCAGGCGCTGGCAACGCTGCTGGCCACCGAGGGCCAGCGCATGCGCTGCGTTCGTGCCTGGCTGGCCGACCCCGGTTCCATGACCCTGAAACTGAAGGCCCGTACCGACGCCTTCAGCGTGCGCCTGTTGCGCCAGCGGCCCGCCGTGATCCTGGCCGATGAGCACGAGGCATTGGGTTTGCCCGCGCGCAGCCGGGTGGTCGAGCGCGACGTGATCCTGCATTGCGACGGCCTGCCGGTGGTGTTCGGTCACACCGTCATGTCCACCGGCTCGGTGAAATCCGACTGGCCTTTCTTCAGCAAGCTGGGCAATACGCCGCTGGGCGCCAACCTGTTCTTTGATCCGCTGGTCGGGCGCCGCCCCATCCAGTATGCTCGCCTGAGGTCCGGCCACCCGCTGATGCGCCGCATCGCGCAGGCCCTGCCGCAGACCCCGCTACCGACCACCCTGCTGGCACGCCGCTCCCTGTTTACGCGGCGCGGCGGGATATTGATGGTCACCGATGTTTTCCTGCCGGCACTGGAGGCGCTGATGCGTCCGGTGCCGGCCCATGTACCAGATTGAGAAGCGATAGAAGCAGATGAATTTACTGTTCGAAGAATCCGGCGACTTCAAGGCCGGCTCCATCATGACCCAGCAGGGCGAGTCCTACCAGGTCGAGATGGCCTCCGGCAAGCGCACCAAGGTCAAGTCGCGCGACGCGCTGCTGCAGTTCGCCTCTCCTGCGCCGCAGGAATTGCTGGAGCAGGCGCAGGCCATCGCCGCCGAGGTCGACCTGGACTTCCTGTGGGAAGTGGCCGGCGAGGAAGAGTTCGGCTTCACCGAACTGGCGGCCGAGTACTTCGGCCACGCGCCCCTGCCACCAGAGGCTGCGGGTCTCCTGCTGTGCCTGCATCACGCGCCGATCTACTTCTACAAGAAGGGTCGCGGCCGCTACAAGGCGGCCCCGCAAGCCTCGCTGCAGGCCGCCCTGGCCGGCCTGGAAAAGAAGAAGCAGCAACTGCTGGCCCAGGCCGCCTATGTGGAAGAACTCAAGGCCCACAAGTTGCCCGAGGCCTTCCGCCCGATCGCCCTGCAATTGCTCTTCAAGCCGGACAAGAACGGCATCGAATACAAGGCCCTGGACGCCGCCGCCAAGGAACTGCAGACCACCCCGCAGCGCCTGATGCTGGCCGCCGGCGGCGTGGCCTCGCCCAAGGACCTGCACTATGCGCGCTTCCTTCATGAGTTCTTCCCGCGTGGCACGGGCTTCCCGGCCATCGACATCCCCGCGCCGACCACAGACCTGCCCACCGCCGATGTGCAGGCCTTCTCCATCGACGACGTCACCACCACCGAAATCGACGATGCACTGTCGGTGACCCGACTGGCCGACGGCAAGCTGCGCGTGGGCATCCACATCGCCGCACCGGGCCTGGCCATCAAGCGCGGCGACGCCATCGATGCGATGGCGCGCGCGCGCATGTCCACCGTGTACATGCCGGGCGAAAAGATCACCATGCTGCCCGACGATCTGGTGGCTACCTACACCCTGGATGCCGGCGCCGCCCGCCCGGCGCTGTCGCTGTATGCCACGCTGGACCCGGCCAGCTGGGAAGTGCTGGCCACCGAAACCCGCGCCGAACTGGTGCCGATTGCCGCCAACCTGCGCCACAACGACCTCGATGACCTGGTCACCGAGGAAGCCCTGGCCGAGAATCGCGGCGACTATCCGCACAAGGACGAGATCGCGCTGCTCTGGCAATGGGTGCAATTGCTGGAGCAGGGCCGCATGGCCAAGCGCGAGGCCTTCGGCCTGCGGCCGGAACAGAACAACCGCGTGGACTTCAACTTCTACGTCGAGAACGACGTGGTCAGCATTGTCCGTCGCCGTCGTGGCGCGCCGCTGGACAAGATCGTGGCCGAACTGATGATCTTCGCCAACAGCACCTGGGGCAAGCTCATGGCCGACCACGGCGTGCCGGGCATCTATCGCGCCCAGGGCGGCGGTGCCGGCGGCTGGGCCGCCAAGATGCAGGTGCGCATGGTCACCCATGCCGCTCCCCACCAGGGACTGGGCGTGGACCAGTACGCCTGGAGCACCTCGCCCCTGCGCCGCTATACCGACCTGGTCAACCAGTGGCAGATCCTGGCCTGCATCGAGCATGGCGTGACCGCACCGCTGGTGGCGCCCTTCAAGCCGCGTGACGCCGACCTGTTCGCCATCGTCTCCGGTTTCGACGCGGCCTATTCCGGCTATGCCGACTTCCAGTCCACCATGGAGCGCTACTGGTGCCTGCGTTGGCTGGCCCAGGAAAACGCCCGCACCGTGGAAGCGGTGGTGCTGAAGGACGAAATCCTGCGCCTGGTCGATATCCCGCTGGTGTTGCGCATGCCCGGCCTGCCGCAACTGGCGCGCGGCCTGCAGGTCAAGCTCGACCTGCTGCGCTGGGACGAGGTCGATCTCAGCGTGGAAGCACGCCTGCTGGAAGTGCCGGCCGCGGCGGCCCAGGCCCTGGCCACCGATCTGGGTGAAGACGACGAGGAGTTGCTGGAGGGCATGGCTGCGCTGGGCAGCGAGGAGGATGCCTCCAGCGACGAAGCGACCGACGCCGGGGAGGGTGAACCCGACGCTGCCGCTGAAACGGAAGCAGCGGCCGATGGCGAAAACCCGCCCGCCGCAGCGGCGCAATGAGGCGGTGCTGGCGTAGAATTGCCGCTGTCCCTATCGTCGCTTTTGCCTGCCTGCCGTGAACCTGTTTGCTCAACATCGCCTGCTCAGCGTGGCGCTCGGTCTCTCGCTGCTGGTGCACGGCCTGCTGCTGGCCGTACACTTCGCCGCGCCCGATGCCTTCCGCTTCAAGCCGTCGGACCCGGAACTGGAAGTCATCCTGGTCAACGCCAAGCACGACAAGAAGCCGGTCAACGCCCAGGCCCTGGCGCAGGCCAACCTGGATGGGGGCGGCAATGCCGAGGACGGCCGCGCCAAGTCACCGCTGCCGGACATGCAGCGGGTCGAGAGCGGCGACAGCGTCAAGGCCGCGCAACGCAAGGTGGTCGAGCTGGAACAGCAGCAGCGCAAGATGCTCGCGCAGCTGCAGGCGGCACAGCAGCATGTGACCAGCGCCGACCAGATCAAGCCGGTCGAGACGCCGCAGCCCAACGCGCACGACATGACCGAGACGGCCAAGGCCATGGCGCGCATGGAAGCCGAGGTCGCAAAGAACATCGAGCAATACAACAAGCGCCCGAAGAAGACCCAGATCACGCCCAGCACCCGTGAAGTCGGCTATGCCCAGTACTACAAGACGCTGCAGGACAAGATAGAAAAGATCGGAACCCTGAACTTCCCGACCCGGGACGGCAAGAAGCTCTATGGTGAACTGCTGATCGTCATCCCGGTCTTCCAGGACGGCACCATCTATGAACGCGATGGCGGCGTGGTGGTCAGGTCCAGTTCCGGCAATGCCGCACTGGACCAGGCGGCGGTGGCCATCGTGCGCCGCTCGGCGCCGTTCGGCCGCTTCCCGGAGAACATGCGCACCAGCGGCAAGGACGATGTGTGGGAAATCATCACCCGCTTCCGCTTCACGCGGGACCAGGGTGTGCAGGCCGAACTGGGGGCCGGCTGAGAGGCTGACGCACTGAGGGTCAGCGGCGCGGGACAGGAGCGCTGGCGGATCATTCAACGAAAACAGAGAACAAGGGAGCAGGCGGACCACCATGGATGAATACGTCGTCATCGGCAATCCCATTGCCCACAGCAAATCACCCGAGATCCACGCACAGTTTGCCGCCCAGACCGGCCAGCAACTGCACTACGATCGCCTGCTGGCGCCACTGCATGGCTTCAAGGCGGCGGTGCAGGTGTTCCAGCGGCGTGGCGGACGCGGCGCCAATGTCACCGTCCCCTTCAAGCTGGAGGCCCATGCCCTGGCCGACCAGCTGACCGAGCGCGCCCGTCTGGCCGGCGCGGTCAATACCCTCAAGTTCGAAGACGGCCGCATCCTGGGCGACAACACCGATGGTGCCGGCCTGGTGACTGACATCGTGGTCAATGCCGGCCAGGCGCTGGCGGGGCGTCGCGTGCTCCTGCTGGGGGCCGGCGGTGCCTCGCGCGGGGCACTGCTGCCGCTGCTGCAGCAAAAGCCGGCCGAACTGGTGATCGTCAACCGCACCCAGACCAAAGCGGCCGAGCTGGCCGCGCAGTTCGCCTCGCACGGCCCGGTCAAGAGCGCCGCCTATGCCGAACTGGACGGGGTATTCGATGTCATCGTCAATGCCACTTCGGCCAGCCTCACCGACGACCTGCCACCGCTGCCGGTGTCGGTCTACGGCAGCGACACCCTGGCCTACGACATGATGTATGGCCGCCAGCCCACGATCTTCCTGCAGAGCGCCCAGCAGCACGGCGCCTGCGTGCGCGATGGCCTGGGCATGCTGGTGGAGCAGGCGGCCGAAGCCTTCCACCTTTGGCGCGGCGTGCGTCCGGCCACCGCCGAGGTGTTCGCCAGCCTGCGCGCGCAACTGGCGCAATGAGGGGCATGCGCCCAGGGTCGGCCCGGCCGGCACGCGTGAGAATCTGCGCATCGTGACACCCGAGAACCACAGAACAAGAACCGGCACATGAAATCGCTACGCAAGCTGCTCTTCTGGATCATCGTCCTGCCCATCGCACTGGTGCTGCTGTTGCAGGCGTATTTCTTCGTCCAGATCTGGTGGTGGAAGGACCATAACCCCGAGTCCACCAGCTTCATGCGTCAGCAATTGTCATTGCTGCGCGAGAAGGATCCCAACGCGCAGCTGCAATTCCGCTGGACGCCGTATGCGCGCATTTCCAACAATCTCAAGCGCGCCATCATCGCCTCCGAGGATTCCAATTTCTCCGAGCATGACGGTATCGACTGGGAAGCCCTGCAAAAGGCCTACGAAAAGAACGAGAAGAAGGGCAAGGTGGTCGCCGGCGGCTCCACCATCACCCAGCAGCTGGCCAAGAACCTGTTCCTCTCCGGTGAGCGCAGCTACCTGCGCAAGGGCCAGGAATTCATCATCACCTACATGCTGGAATTCCTGCTGGACAAGCAGCGCATCTTCGAGATCTATCTCAACGTGGTGGAGTGGGGCAATGGCGTATTCGGCGCCGAGGCCGCCGCCCAGCACTATTACCGCACCACGGCCGCCGGCCTGGGTGCGGAGCAGGCCGCGCGGCTGGCGGTGATGCTGCCGCGTCCGCGCTACTACGACCGCAATCGCGGCTCGGCCTATCTGGCGGCCCGTACCGGGCTGATCCTGCGCCGCATGAACGCCGCCACGCTGCCGCCCACCCACAAGTGAGCGATTTTCTTGCCGCGTGCGCATGACCGGCGTATGACGTCAGCCTGCCAGCACGGGCCTGACAACAGGCCCCGTGTCGTGCTTGCCTGGCGCCGGGGTTGAACGTACACTTGCGCACGTTTCGCGCCTGAGGTCGCGCCGGCCTGCACCGGCGGCAGCGGGTCGCCGCACTCCCACCCGCGTTCCATCCAGCGAGAACCCATGATCAATGTATTCGTGTTGCAAAACGGACGACTGAGCCAGGTCAACATCGACAGCCGTACCGACCTGGAACAGGCGGCGCCGGTCTGGGTGGACCTGACCGAGCCGAACGACGAGGAGCGCGCCTGGGTCAAGAGCATCTATGGCGTGACCCTGCCGGACGAGGATGAATTCAGCGACATCGAAGCCTCGGCCCGTTACTTCGAGGCCGAGAACGGCGACCTGCACCTGCGCACCGACTTCCTGTTCGAAGGGGATGACGATTCCTCTTCCACCATGACGGTGGCCTTCATCCTGGCCCGCAACATCCTCTTCTCGGTGCATGCCGAAGACCTGCCGGTGTTCCGCCTGGTGCGCATGCGCGCCCGTTCGCGGCCCGGCTCCATCGGCGACTATCGCGACGTGCTGCTGGACCTCTACGAGACCGATGCCGAATATTCCGCCGATGCCCTGGAAGGCATCTACCAGAAGCTGGAGGCGGTGAGCACCAGCGTGCTCAAGAAGAGCCTGTCCGACCAGGATGCCGCCGACGTCCTGAACACCATCGCCCACGAAGAAGACTTGAACGGCCGTATCCGTCGCAACATGATGGATACGCGGCGCGCAGTCAGCTTCCTGATGCGCGGGCGGCTCCTGAGTTCGGAGCAGTTCGAGGACGCCCGCCAGATCCTGCGCGACATCGAATCGCTGGACGGCCACACCGCCTTCCTGTTCGACAAGATCAACTTCCTGATGGACGCCACCGTCGGCTTCATCAACATCAACCAGAACAAGATCATCAAGATCTTCTCAGTGGCGTCGGTAGCCTTCCTGCCACCGACCCTGATTGCCAGCATCTACGGCATGAACTTCAAGCTCATGCCGGAACTGGACTGGCCCATCGGCTATCCGCTGGCGATCCTGATGATGATCGGTTCGGCCATTGCGCCGTTCTGGTACTTCCGTCGGCGCGGCTGGCTCAACTGAGTCCCATCCTTTGAGGCCTGTCTGCTGACGGCGACGTCCTCATTTCTCTGACACCGTTTCCCGGGCTTCTCCGATGCCGTGCGCGCTGCCGGCGCGGCACACTGCATCCATCGTCTATCGCCAGATCAGGAGAGCCCCATGTCCACTCGCCACCACTACATTTCGCTGGCCATCGTCAGCGCCAGCTTCGCCGGCCTGCTGATCGGTTGCGCCAGCCCGCAGCAACCCTACGGCGCGGCCCCGCAGTCGCAGAACTATGATCGCGTTGCCTCCTATTCCGGTACCGGCGTGGTCGAGGCCATCGAAGTCACCCACAAGGAAAGCAACGGTGTTGCCGGTGCCGTGGTCGGCGGCGTGGCTGGCGGCCTGCTCGGTAATGCAGTCGGTGGCGGTACCGGCCGTGTACTGGCCACCGTGGCGGGCGCCGCCGGTGGCGCCTATGCCGGCAACCAGGTGCAACGTAACAATTCCGCCGGTCACCAGGTCTACAACATCCGCGTTCGCATGAATGATGGCTCCTTGCAGACCTTCGCACAGGAAGACAATACCGACTTCCGCGTCGGTGACCGCGTGCGCCTGGATAACGGTCGTATCTCGCGCTACTGATCGCACCTGATCGCTAAAGAGCGTTTCATGCAGAGATGAGCAGCACCAGCTTCAGTGCCGTGCAATAGTCTTCAACAGTTCTTGAGGGCGCCGGGTAGTCGGGTGAAACCGGTCATCCAGCGCAAAAGTTCAGGCCGTCCGGCTTAGGCAGGACGGCCTTTTTCTTGTGGGCGGCCAGAGGGGGATTGGTCCGGCAGATGAGGCAGCTCAGGCAGGATAGAGTGCGCCCAGTACCCGCAGGCCACGCGCTCCGGTCACCGCCGGCAGGTTGCCCGGCAGGCGCAGGTCGAAGCGGCGCGCCAGCCAGGCGAAGGCCAGCGCTTCCACCCGTTGGGGCGCCACACCCAGCACGGCCGTCGATTGCACCTCGGCGCGCCCCTGCAATTGCTGACGCAGCAGTCGCATCAGCAGCGCATTTTCAGCCCCTCCACCACAGACATAGACCTGGCCCGCATCAGGCGCATGGGCCACGATGGCATCGGCGATCGTGCTGGCGGTGAGCATGGTCAGCGTGGCCTGCACGTCGGGTGCCGGTATGGTTTGCCCGCTGCGCTGCAGGGCTGCCTGCAGCCAGTCCAGGTGGAACAGGTCACGTCCCGAACTCTTGGGCGGCGCGGCGCGGAAGAAGGCTTCGTCACGCAGTTGCGCCAGCAGGCCTGCGTGTACCTGGCCACTGGCGCCCCAGTCGCCGTTGGCGTCGTAGCTGCGCTGCAGGTGCAGCTGTATCCAGCCATCCATGAGCGCATTGCCGGGGCCGGTATCGAAGCCATAGGCCCCTTCTTCACCGGCCGGCAGGATACTGACATTGGCGATGCCACCGATATTGACCACCACCCGCGATTGCGACGCATCGCCGAAGATGGCCCGGTGGAAGGCCGGTACCAGCGGCGCACCCTGGCCACCGGCGGCCACGTCCCGGCTGCGGAAGTCGGCCACCACGTCGATGCCGGTCAACTCGGCCAGCAGCGCCGGGTTGTTGGTCTGGCGGGTGAAACCCAGTTCCGGGCGATGGCGGATGGTCTGTCCGTGTACCCCCACCATGCGCAGGTCGGCCGCCGACTTGCCCGATTGCAGCAGCAGCTGCGCCACGCAGTCGGCGTAGTGCACCGCCAGTGCATTGGCGGCCATGGCTTCGCGTTCGATCTCGTTGGGGCCGGCTGCCTGCAGCGCCATCAGGTCGGCGCGCAGATGGTCGGGGAAGGGGACGTAGGCCGCTGCCAGCGTGGCCGAGACGGCCTGGCCGTCGAAGTCGGCCAGCACGCCATCGACGCCATCGAGGCTGGTGCCGGACATGAGGCCGATGTAGAGGGAAGGGGGCCGGGAAGACGACGGGGACGAAGAAGAACTCATGGCAGGGGCGCAGGAAAAAGAAAAGGGCGGTCGCTGATTCTACAGCGACCGCCCTTCGTAGCTCATGCCGGCAGGAACGATGCCGGCCGGAATTACTTGATGGAAGCCAGTTTCACATCCGGCGCGCCCGGTACACGCAGCATGGCCATGCGGTGCTGCATCTCGTCGGCCACGGTGCGGAAGCGCTGCATCTGCGGGCCGGTCAATGCCTGGACATTGGGCACTTCCACCGACAGCGGGTTGCGCGGCTGGTTGTTGACCCGGAACTCATAGTGCAGGTGCGGGCCGGTCGCCCAGCCGGTCATGCCGACGAAACCGATCACGTCGTTCTGGCTGACCTTCATGCCCTTCTTGATGTTGGGCGCGAAGCGGCTCATGTGGCCGTAGGCGGTGGAGTAGCCACTCCAGTGCTTGATGACGACGATGTTGCCATAGCCGTTCTGCTGACCCACGAAGTCGACCACGCCATCGGCCGCCGCATGGATCGGGGTGCCGGTCGGCGCCGCGAAGTCCACGCCGGTGTGCTGTTTCCACTGGCCCAGGATGGGGTGCAGGCGCATCGAGAAGCCCGAGGAAATACGGGTGAAGGCCAGCGGCGACTTCAGGAAGGCCTTCTTGAGCGACTTGCCGTCGAAGGCGTAGTAGCCGCCACCGCCGATCTTGCTGGCCGGGTCGCTGAACCACACCGCCTGGTAACGGTTGCCGGCATTGTCGAATTCACCGGCCAGCACGCGACCGGTGCGCACCAGGTCACCGTTCTGGTAATAGGTCTCGTAGACCACGTTGAAGCGGTCGCCGCGACGCAGGTCGGAAGCGAAGTTGATGTTGGTGGCGAACATGTCTACCAGCTGCATGGCGATGGCGTCCGGGATCTGGGCCGCATCGGTGGCCGCGAACAGCGAGGAGAAGATGGTGCCGGCGCGCATTTCCACGCGCCGCTCCAGCACGGCCGGCTGCGCCTGGGCGGTCAGCTTGCCATCCTGGCGCGAGATGACCAGGTTCTTCGGGGTGTCGCTGCCGTCGTCGAGGGTGGCCGACAGCTTGACCAGTTCGCCATTGTCGTCGGTCTGGGCCACCACACGCTTGCCGGCGCGCAACTGCATCACCGTGCGCGCCAGGGTGTCGGACTTGATGAAGGCCGTGGCCTCGTCGTCATCCACGCCCAGGCGGTTGAGCAGGGTGGCCAGGGTGTCGCCGCTGCGTACCTTCTCTTCGTTCACGTAATACTGCGAACGCTCTTCCAGTGCGCTGATCTGCTGTTGCAGGTCGGGCAGGGTCAGTTCCTTGGAAATCGGGTTGACCGGGGCGTCCTTCAGGTCGGGCTCGGCCGGTGCGAAGCCGGCGGCGCCGATGGTAAAGGCCGCCAGGAACAGGGCGCTGGCGCCGACGATGCGGGTCTTGGGCGAGGAGGCGGCGACTTTGTGGTGGCAGGATCGCAACGCGGTGAAGCACAGGGACGAGAGGTGCTTGAGTTTATCTTGTGGGAACATGCAATACGAATACGTTAAAATCTGACGTTTCCGTGGCGGATGGCGGGTACGGCTGCAATGCGGCGTTTCCTGTCCCCCCGCCGTGTTGCGCCCGCGTAATTCTTCATACGCACGGGTGTGAATATTGTTCCTGCTGATGAGCTTCTGAGGCGGCGTCCTGGCGCCCAGCAGAAAAACGAAAGTCGGAATTATAGCAACACGCTTTAGCGGTCTTGTCCTACAAATGCCAATTTTTTAGTTATATCGATGAACGCCGACCAGTCCACCCCTTCCGCGCCCTCCGCCGCCTCCTCCAAACTGCCCCTCTCCGACAAGGTCCAGGAGGCGCTGGCCATCACCAAACGCGGTATCGATGAGCTGCTCATCGAAAGCGAATTCGCGCAGAAGCTGGCGCGTGCCGAGCAGAGCGGCCAGCCGCTGCGCATCAAGCTGGGACTGGACCCGACCGCCCCTGACCTGCACCTGGGCCATACGGTGGTTCTGAACAAGATGCGCCAGTTGCAGAACCTGGGGCATCAGGTGATCTTCCTGATCGGCGACTTCACCTCGATGATCGGCGACCCGTCCGGCCGCAATGCCACCCGTCCGCCGCTGTCGCGCGAACAGATCGAGATCAACGCCAAGACCTATTTCGCCCAGGCCAGCCTGGTGCTGGATGCCAGCAAGACCGAAATCCGCTACAACTCCGAATGGTGCGATGCCCTGGGTAGCCGCGGCATGATCCAGCTGGCCTCGCGCTACACCGTGGCGCGCATGATGGAGCGCGACGACTTCACCAAGCGCTTCAAGGAAGGCACGCCGATCTCGGTGCATGAATTCCTCTACCCGCTGATGCAGGGCTATGACTCGGTGGCCCTGAAGTCCGACCTGGAACTGGGCGGCACCGACCAGAAATTCAACCTGCTGGTGGGCCGCGAACTGCAGAAGGACTTCGGCCAGGAGCCGCAGTGCATCCTGACCATGCCGCTGCTGGAAGGCCTGGACGGCGTGGAAAAGATGTCCAAGTCCAAGGGCAACTATATCGGCATCACCGAGCCGGCCAACACCATGTTCGCCAAGGTGATGAGCATTTCCGACGTGATGATGTGGCGCTACTACGACCTGCTGTCGTTCCGCTCCATCGCCGAAATCGCTGCCTTCAAGGCCGAGGTCGAGGGTGGCCGCAATCCGCGCGATATCAAGGTCGCCCTGGCCCAGGAGATCGTGGCCCGCTTCCACTCGCAGCAGGCTGCCGAAGACGCGCTGGCCGATTTCGTCAACCGCTCCAAGGGCGGCATCCCGGACGACATCCCGGAGGTCTCGCTGTCGGGCGCGCCGCTGGGCATCGGCCAGTTGCTCAAGCAGGCCAACCTCTGTGCCTCCACCTCGGAAGCACTGCGCATGGTGGAGCAGGGCGGCGTGCGTATCGACGGCACTGTCATCAGCGACAAGGGTTTGAAGGTCGAGGCCGGCCAGTGCGTGGTGCAGGTCGGCAAGCGCAAGTTTGCCCGCGTCACCCTGGCGTAAGCTGGTGCGCGCATGATTGCCCTGTTGCAGCGGGTCAGCCAGGCCGCCGTGGTGGTGGACGGGCAGACGCTGGGTGCCATCGGCCCCGGCCTGATGGTATTGGTCTGCGCCGAACGCCATGATGGCGTGGCCCAGGCCGATGCCCTGCTCAAGAAGCTGCTGGCCTATCGCGTCTTCAGCGACGAGGCAGGCAAGATGAACCGTAGTGTTGTCGACGTGCAAGGCGGCCTGTTGCTGATTCCGCAGTTCACGTTGGCCGCCGATACCAATTCCGGCACACGCCCCTCCTTCACGCCAGCGGCCGCGCCCGAACTGGGACGGCAGCTGTTTGAGCACTTCGTGGCGCAGGCGCGGGTGCAGCATGGACAGGAAAAGGTCGGCACCGGTCGTTTTGGCGCCGACATGAAAGTGTCGCTGACCAACGACGGGCCGGTCACTTTCTGGCTGCAGGTGAAGCCTCCGGCTTTGGTGTCATGAACCTCGGTCTGGCTTGAAGCCGGGCCGGACGTCCCCAAATGAATTTGCAAAGCGTGTTGAATGTGGCCTTACTTTAGGAGGTGATATGAAATTCTGGAGCGATTCTTTCAAGGACGGTAGCAACATCCCCGGCGAGTTCGCCTTCGCGGTGATGGACCCCAAGACCCACGTCGCCCTGTCGGCCAACCGGAACCCGCACTTCGCCTGGAGCGATCTGCCGGCCGACACCAGGTCGCTGGCGCTGGTGGTGCATGACCCTGACGTGCCTTCCCGTGGCGACGACGTCAACCAGGAAGGCAAGACCGTGCCGCTGGAACTGCCGCGGGTGGATTTCTATCACTGGACCCTGGTGGACATTCCGGCCAGTGTCAGCCAGATCAAGGCCGGCCAGTTCAGCAACGGCGTGACCGCACGTGGCAAGCCGGGCCCGGCGGTGCTGGGCGACGTCATGCCCGGTGCGCGCCAGGGCATCAACGACTACACCGGCTGGTTCGCCGGCGACGGCGACATGCGCGGCGACTACTTCGGCTACGACGGACCCTGCCCACCGTGGAACGATGCGCTGGTGCACCGCTACATCTTCACCCTCTATGCCCTGGACGTGGAACAGCTGCCGGTGGCCGGCAACCTCGAAGGCTCGGTGGTGGTGACGGCGCTACGCGACCATGTCCTGGCGCAGGCCTCCCTCACCGGCCTGTACACCCTCAACCCCAGCGCCATACCGCGCACCTGAAAACCCGCATGACCGACATCCTGCTGATCCGCCACGGCGAAACCGACTGGAACGTGGACAAGCGCCTGCAAGGGCATATCGACATTGCGCTCAACCAGGCCGGCCAGCGCCAGGTCCTGGCGCTGGGCGAGCTGCTGGCCGAGGAGGGCATCGACGCCATCTTCGCCAGCGATCTGCAGCGCGCCCGCGACACCGCGCAGGCGGTGGCCCAGGCCAGCGGACGGCAGGTAGTCATCGATACCGGCTTGCGCGAGCGCTGCTATGGCGCCTTCGAAGGTCTGCGCCATGTGGAGATCGAGGCGCGCTATCCCGAGGCCTATCGGCAGTGGAAAGCCCGCGAGCCGGACTTCCGCTACCCGGCCGGCGAGCGTATCGCCGAGACCATGCGCGAGTTCTACGAGCGCTCGGTCGCGGCGGTGCAGCGGGTACTGGCCTCGGGCCCGTACCGCAAGGTGGCCATCGTCACCCATGGCGGCGTGCTGGAGTGCATCCATCACTGGGCCAGCCAGAGCTCCTTCGCCCAGCCGCGCAACTTCGACATCTTCAACGCCAGCGTCAACCGCCTGCACTGGGATGGCCAACGCGCCCATATCCGTTCCTGGGGCGAGATCGGTCACCTCCAGCGCGAGACGCTGGACGAGGTCGACCGCTGAATCCGCACGCCGGGCCGCGCCACGCGGCCCGGATTCTTGCAGGATGGCAATCAGGATTGGCATACTGCCAACAATTGATTTTGCCCAATAAATAATCAGTCCCAAAGATGTAACCGCGCCCGATTCTTGTTGGGCGAGGCCGTCAATCGCGCTAAAATAGCGCCCTTCCCCGTACCTCCCCCTGATCCACGTCGTGAACATTGGGCCTTACTCCCTGCGAAACAACGTGTTCGTCGCTCCCATGGCGGGCGTGACCGACCGTCCATTCCGCCAGCTGTGCAAGCAGCTGGGGGCAGGGTATGCCGTGTCCGAGATGGCGGCTTCCGATCCGCGGCTGTGGCACAGCGAGAAGACCTCGCGCCGTATCAACCACGATGGCGAGATGGAACCCAAGGCGGTGCAGATCGCCGGGGCCGATCCCGCCATGCTGGCCGACTGCGCGAAGTACAACGTCGAGCGCGGCGCCCAGATCATCGACATCAACATGGGCTGTCCAGTCAAGAAGGTCTGCAACAGCTGGTGCGGTTCAGCCCTGCTGCAGGACGAGGAACTGGTGGCGCGCATCCTGGATGCGGTGGTGTCGGCGGTGGACGTGCCGGTGACGCTGAAATTCCGCACCGGCTGGGACCGCGCCAACAAGAACGCCCTGAAGATCGCCGCCCGCGCCCAGGCGGCCGGCATCGCCATGCTGACGCTGCACGGTCGCACCCGCGCCGACGGCTACAGCGGCCATGCCGAGTACGAGACCATCGCCGCCGTGAAGGCTGCCGTCAGCATTCCGGTGGTGGCCAATGGCGACATCACCACGCCCGAGAAGGCGCGCGAGGTCCTGCGCATCACCGGGGCTGATGCCGTCATGGTCGGCCGCGCCGCACAGGGGCGGCCCTGGATCTTCCGCGAGATCGACCACTTCCTGCAGACCGGCGAACACCTGCCGGCGCCGCTGGTGAGCGAGGTCGTGCAGCTGATGGATGAACACCTGCAGGCCCACTATGCGTTCTACGGCGAGTACCTGGGCGTGCGCACGGCGCGCAAGCATATCGGCTGGTATGTGCGCGAACTGGCCGGGGGCGAGCAGTTCCGTCGCGGCATGAATCGCATCGAAGACTGCAACCAGCAGTTGCAGGCGGTGCGGCAGTTCTTCGCCGACCAGGCAGCGCACGGCGAGCGTCTGCAATACGGTCTGGTGGATGAGGTGGCCCTGGCCGCCTGAGCGAACGAGCAATGGCCCGACCGCCCGGCAGGGACGGAGATCGGGCTTGGGGTAACGGGTATCGGATGCGCCTTGCGCGCAATTGATCAACAACACGGCAGGTCACGCAGGCAGGCGCGCAGTTCACAACGGCGAGCGTCGCCGGCAGTGGCCACACCGGAAAAAAACAGAAGCAGCAACGCCATGAGCAAAGAAAGTATCGAGGATGTCGTCAAGAAGAGCCTGGAAAAATATTTCCGGGATCTCGGAGAGCAACTCCCCACCAATGTCTACGACATGGTGCTGGCCACGGTCGAAAAACCGGTCTTCGAGACCGTGATGGCGCGCGCCGAGGGCAACCAGTCCCAGGCCGCCGAGATCCTCGGCATCAACCGCAATACGCTGCGCAAGAAGCTGCAGCAGCACGGCCTGCTGTAGCCCGCGCAAGGCCGGCGCCGCAGTGCAGGGGGCCGGCTCATGCAGGGGTGCAGCTTCCTTCCACGGTTTTTCAGGTTTCCTTTCCCTTACCAGTCTTGCCTACCATGATCAAACAAGCACTCATTTCCGTATCCGACAAGGCAGGCGTGCTCGAATTCGCGCGCGCGCTGTCCGCCATGGGCGTCAACATCCTGTCCACCGGCGGCACCGCCAAGCTGCTGGCCGACAATGGCGTGCCGGTCACCGAAGTGGCCGACTACACCGGTTTCCCGGAAATGCTGGATGGCCGCGTGAAGACGCTGCATCCCAAGGTGCATGGCGGCATCCTGGCGCGTCGTGACTTCCCCGAGCACGTGGCCGCCCTGGACCAGCACGGCATCCCCACCATCGACATGGTGGTGGTGAACCTGTATCCGTTCCAGCAGACCGTTGCCAAGCAAGAGTGCTCCCTGGAAGACGCCATCGAGAACATCGACATCGGCGGCCCGGCCATGCTGCGTTCCTCGGCCAAGAACCACAAGGACGTGATCGTCATCTGCGACCCGACCGACTACGAAGGCGTGCTGGCCGAGCTGAAGTCGGGCGGCGACCTGCCCTATGAAAAGCGCTTCGCGCTGGCCAAGAAGGTCTTTGCCCACACTGCGCAATACGACGGCGCCATTACCAATTACTTCACCTCCCTGGGCGAAGACAAGCAGCACACCACCCGCAGCGCCTACCCGTCTACCCTGAACCTTCACTTTGAGAAGGTCCAGGACATGCGCTATGGGGAAAACCCGCATCAGAGCGCCGCCTTCTACCGCGACATCAAGAAGGTCGAGGGCGCCCTGGCCAACTACACCCAGCTGCAGGGCAAGGAACTGTCCTTCAACAACATCGCCGATGCCGATGCGGCGTGGGAATGCGTCAAGAGCTTCGACCCCGCCACCGAAGCGGCCTGCGTCATCATCAAGCACGCCAACCCCTGTGGCGTGGCCATCGGTGCCAACCCGCTGGAAGCCTACAGCAAGGCGTTGCAGACCGACCCGACCTCGGCCTTCGGTGGCATCATCGCCTTCAACCGCGAAGTGGATGCGGCTGCGGCCGAAGCGGTGGCCAAGCAGTTCCTGGAAGTGCTGATCGCCCCGTCCTTCAGTGCTGAAGCCAGGCAGATCTTCGCCGCCAAGCAGAACGTGCGCCTGCTGGAAATCCCGCTGGGCAATGGCCTGAACGGCTACGACTTCAAGCGCGTCGGCGGTGGCCTGCTGGTGCAGTCGCCGGATGCCAAGAACGTGCTGCTGGCCGACGTGAAGGTGGTCAGCAAGAAGCAGCCGACCCCGCAGCAACTGCAGGACCTGATGTTTGCCTGGCGCGTGGCCAAGTTCGTCAAGTCCAACGCCATCGTCTTCTGCGGCAATGGCATGACCCTGGGTGTGGGTGCCGGCCAGATGAGCCGCATCGACTCCGCCCGCATCGCCTCGATCAAGGCGCAGAACGCTGGCCTGACCCTGGCGGGTTCTGCCGTGGCCTCCGACGCCTTCTTCCCGTTCCGTGACGGCCTGGACGTGGTGGTCGATGCCGGTGCCACCTGCGTCATCCACCCGGGCGGCTCCATGCGCGACCAGGAAGTGATCGACGCCGCCAACGAGCGCGACGTGGTGATGCTGCTGACTGGAACCCGTCACTTCCGTCACTGATCATCTGCATGCTTTAAACAGGAACGCCCGGCCATCTGCCGGGCGTTCTTGTTGGTGGGTTCGGTTTGCCTGCGCTGTTGTCTGTGCGGTCGCCTGCGCTCAGGATTGCTCCGGAACCAGACCCTCATGCATCGCAATCCGGCTCAGGGCCATCTCGAAGCGCTGGCGCGATTCCGCCGTCAATTGCTGCAGGTACTGATGCAACTGCGCATCGGCCTCGTTGCGATTGGCGCACTGCGCGCTGTAGCGCTCGAACTGCGACAGCTGCATCAGCAACTCGGCCACATGGCGCGGGCACTCGCAGGCCACCGTGGTGGAGCGGTTCGCAAAGGCGATCAGTTCATTGTCGCTCCAGCGCCGTGTTACCTGCGCCTGCTGCGACCAGGCCGGTTCGCTGCGCGCCGGCACCGTCAGCGCCATCAGTGCACGCAGCCACTGCAGGATCACCACGTCCGGTTGCGGCGCGCGCAGCAGGCTGATGCCTACCGCTGCCAGCGTCTCGCATACCGCTTCGCTGGCAAAGCCATACAGCACCGCCATCGGCAAGCCACTCAAGGCCGGTGCCGAACTCTCCAGCGCCCCCAGCCAGCCGGCATGCAACTGCGGCTCGTGCAGCAGCAGGGCGTCGACTTCTTCCCGTTTCAGGCTCAGGGCGGCCTGCTGGACGCTCTCGAAGGGTCCCAGCAACTGCAGCGGACGGCCCAGGCGCTGCAGCAGGCCCGGCTTGTCCAGCCGCTGCGCCAGCGTGGCGCCGATCACCGCCACCCGCCACTGGCCCTGCACCGTCTGCGGCGGGGTGGGGCGCACGGCGTGCAGTTCGGCATGGGTGGCCGCGACCTGCTGCAACTGCTCCATGTCCAGCCCGGCCAGGCTGCCGATGGCATGACCGAGCTCGGTCAACTGCCGGATCAGGGCCAGGCGCCGCACGTCGGCTTCCGAATACAGGCGCTGCCCGCTGGGCGAGAGCTTGCCCTGGGTCAGCGCATAACGACGCTCCCACACGCGCAGGGTCGCCACCGGCATGCGCAACATGCGGGCCACGGCCCCGGTGCGGCGCAATGACTCGGTCGCGGGTTTGTCTGCGGGAGGGGCGGACTGCTGCGGCTGGTCTGTGCTCATGATCTCTCTCGTTGAATCAGGAATGACGCAGATTATAGGCGATAAATCGCGGCTTTGAATCAAGGTTGAACCATTTATTGCGTACAATCCTGAGTCATAAAATCCACCCGCCAGGCCAACGCTCATCGCGGCAACAAGGCGCAGTTGCCCAGCAAGCCCTGCGCCGTCTGCGGCTTGCCCATGACCTGGCGGCGCAAGTGGGCCAGGAACTGGGATGACGTCAAATACTGTTCCGACGCCTGTCGCCGCAAGCCTGCCCACGCTGGTTCCTGAGGAGTCGAGTCATGTACCGCAAACACCAATTCGACCTGGTGCTGGATGCCGTGTCACCGGAAGAAGCGTCGCAAGCCGCGCCGCAAGTCCTGGCGCCCCCTGCGCTGCCTACCCTGGCCGCTGCCCGCCAGCGTATCGCCGCCGTGCGCCCGGGGGCCTACGCCCGCACCCGCAACAGCCTGGAGGGCGCCGTGACAGGGCTGTCGCCCTACCTCACCCATGGCATGGTCACGTTGCGCGAGGTGCTGGCTGGCGTCTGCGCGCGCCATGCGCTGGAGGTGCAGCACAAGTTCGTCTATGAACTGGGCTGGCGCGCGTTCTACCGCTATGTCTGGGCGCGCCGTGGCGCCCGCATCTTCGATTCGCTGCATCCCGGTCCGCTGCCGGAGTCGGCCTATGCGCGTGAGTTGCCGGCCGATATCCGCGAGGGTGCCACCGGGCTGCCGGTGATCGACCAGGCCGTGCGCACCCTGTATGCCACCGGGACCCTGCACAACCACGCCCGCATGTGGCTGGCCAGCTATATCGTGCATCTGCGCAAGCTGCACTGGCGCGCCGGTGCCGACTGGATGGTCGGTCACCTGCTGGATGGCGACCTGGCCAGCAATCACCTGAGCTGGCAGTGGGTGGCCGGCACCGGCAGCCACAAGCCCTATCTCTTCAATGCCGAGAATGTGGCCAAGTACGCGCCTGCCCCCTGGCATAGCCCGGGGACGGTACTCGACACCAGCTATGAAGCGCTGGGCCAGATCGCCCTGCAGCCCGATCCGGTGGCGCCTGAACCCGCGGCCTCCGCCCGCGCTTGCCCGCGCATTGCCGAGCCCCCCCTGCTGGCGGCACCCCCGGCCAGCCTGGATAGCGTCGCCCCCGACCCGCAGGCCGTGGCCGGGCGCGACGTCTGGCTGGTCCATCCCTGGAGCCTGGGCGAACTGCCGGCCGATCTCGCACCCGATACGCTGGTGGTGGGGCTGTACCTCTCCGACTTCCATCTGCTGTGGCCGTGGAGCCGGCGCCGCTGGGATTTCGTCGGCGCGCGCATGCGCGAGCTTGCACCGCTGTGCTGGCACGGCGACGCCGCCAGCGTGGGACGCGCCCTGAAGGCGGCACGTAGCGTGCGCTGCCAGTCCGATCCGCACCTGGCACCGTGGCTGCCGCTGTGGGCGCAATGCAGCGCGACGCCAGGACTGTTTCCGGCGGTGGACAAGCCCAGCGATCTGTTCACCCAGTGGTGGCGACGCAGCACCCATGGCCTGCGCGACGCGGCCGAGTTGCTGGCGCGGGAGGGCCACTGCGATGGCTGACGGCGAGGAACGCAACAGCGGGAATCAGAAGGATGCGCTGACCGTGCTCTACGACGGCGCCTGCCCGCTCTGCCGCCGTGAGATCGGTCTGTACCAGCGCCTTGGCGAGCAGGCGCCGCTGCGCTTCTGCGACATCAGCCAGCCCGATCGTGGCTCCGCCTTGCCATCCGGCCTGACGCGCGAGCAGCTCCTGGCGCGCTTCCATGTGCAACGCGCCGACGGTGTGGTCTTCAGCGGGGCAGCGGCCTTCGTGCAGCTATGGGCGAGCTTGCCGGGCTGGCGCTGGCTGGCCCGCCTGGCGCGCCTGCCCGGGATGCTGTGGCTGATGGAGCGCTCCTATCGCGGCTTCCTGCGCCTGCGCCCGGCGCTCCAGCGGTTGGTCCTGCGCCTGGAAGGGCGCTCGCGGCGCTCCTGATGTCGGTCGGCCTGGTCTGGTTCAAGCGCGACCTGCGCCTGCGCGATCATCAACCGCTGGCGCAGGCGGCACAGTGCGAACGCGCCTTTGGCCTGTTCATCATCGAACCGGCCTGGTTGCAATCACGTAACGGCGCGGACGGTAACAGACGACCTACCCCGGTCAGGACGTGCTGTTCTCGGGCTTGGGCAGGCCCGATCGGTTAGACTGGCGGGCATGAAAATTCTCGGTATCGACCCTGGCTTGCGCACCACCGGTTTCGGGGTCATCCACAAGCAGGGCAGCACGCTGTCCTATATCGCTTCCGGCACCATCAAGACGCCGGATGGCGATCTGCCGTCCCGGCTCAAGGTGATCCTCTCCAGCGTCGGGGAGGTGGTGCGGACCTATGCACCTGATTGCGCTGCCATCGAAAAGGTGTTCGTCAACGTCAACCCGCAATCCACGCTGCTGCTGGGGCAGGCCCGGGGCGCGGCGATCTGCGCCATGGTCGCGGCCGACCTGGCGGTGGCCGAATACACGGCGCTGCAGGTCAAGCAGGCCGTGGCCGGCCATGGACGGGCGCAAAAGGCGCAGGTGCAGGAAATGGTGGCGCGGTTGCTGAAACTGCCGGGATTGCCCGGCACCGATGCCGCCGATGCGCTGGGCGTGGCGATCTGCCATGCGCACGGGGGAGGGGTCTTGTCCGACCTGGGGGCGCTGGCCCCGGCGCTGGCGCGCAAGGGCATCCGCATGCGCGGCGGGCGGCTGGTCGGTTAGTCTTTCGTCTTGAAGAGCGACAGCACGCGCTGCGCCAGCTTCACCATCACCAGCACCACCGCACCGGCGACCACGCCGAAGAGCGCATTCAATACCGCAGGCGCAATCGCGCCCAGTACCGGGCCGATCACCGCAACGCCCTCTACGGCAACTGCTGCCGCTTCGATGGCGTGATGGGGAAACGGTAGGCCGTGGGTCAGGATGCCGCCGCCCACCATGAACATGGCGATGGTGCCGATCACCGACAGGCTGCGCATCATCTTCGGCGCCGCCGCCAGGATGGCGCGGCCCACCGCAGCCTTCAGACGGCCCCAGGCGCTGGAGCCGGCGTGCTGCACCAGGTAGAGGCCACCATCGTCGAGCTTGACGATGCCCGCCACCAGGCCATAGACACCGGCCGTCATGATCAGCGCAATGCCCACCAGTACCGTGATCTGCTGCTGCAGCGGGGCGCCGGCCACTGTCCCCAGCGTGATGGCGATGATCTCGGCCGAGAGGATGAAGTCGGTGCGCACGGCATCCTTGATCTTCTCGCGCTCGTAGCTGACCGGGTCGACGTCCTCGGGCGCGGTGGCGGCGACCTCGTGGTGTCGCTCGTCATGCGGCAGGTATTTGTGGGCCAGTTTCTCGAAGCCCTCGAAGCACAGGAAGGCGCCGCCCAGCATCAGCAGCGGCGTCACCGCCCAGGGAATGAAGGCGCTGATGGCCAGCGCCGCCGGCACCAGGATGGCCTTGTTCTTCAGCGAGCCCTTGGCGACCGCCCACACCACCGGCAGTTCGCGCTCGGCGCGCACCCCGCTGACCTGCTGGGCATTGAGGGCCAGATCGTCGCCCAGCACGCCGGCGGTCTTCTTGGCCGCCATCTTGGTCATCAGGGAAACATCGTCGAGCACCGTGGCGATGTCGTCGATCAATGCGAAGAAGGCGCTGCCGGCCATGGTTGTCCTTTATTCAAGCTTGTTATCGTTGGATACTGTTTATCCGAACAGTGCTGTATCATCCCGGGATTATCACAGAAGCTGCAGCTCACGCACATCAAAGACGCCATGATCGGTCGCCTCTCAGGAATTCTTCTAGAAAAAATCCCCCCGAATCTGCTGGTCGACTGCCAGGGCGTCGGCTACGAGGTGGTGGTGCCGATGAGCACCTTCTACAACCTGCCCGGACTGGGTGAGAAGGTGACGCTGCTGACCCACCTCGCCATCCGCGAGGATGCCCACATCCTGTTCGGGTTTGGGACCGCCGAGGAACGCAATACGTTCAAGGAGCTGATCAAGATTTCCGGCGTCGGTGCCCGTACCGCGCTGGCCATCCTCTCGGGCATGTCGGTGGCCGACCTGGCCCAGGCCGTCACGCTGCAGGAGGCCGGTCGCCTGACCCGCGTGCCGGGCATCGGCAAGAAGACCGCCGAACGCCTGTTGCTGGAACTGAAGGGCAAGCTCGGTGCCGACCTGGGCGCGGTGGCCGGCGTGGTCCACAGCGACGCCACGGCCGACATCCTCAACGCCCTGCTGGCACTGGGTTATTCGGACAAGGAGGCCAGCCTGGCCATGAAGCAGGTTCCCAAGGACGCCAGCGTCTCGGACGGCATCAAGCATGCCCTCAAGGCCCTCTCCAAGGGCTAGGCCAGGGCCGACAAGGATCAGAGCATGAGCATCCAGACCGACGATTTCTCCGAACAGCGCATCATCGCCGCCACTCCGGCTTCGGCCAACGAGGAGGCCATCGAACGCGCCCTGCGGCCCAAGCACCTGGACGAATACGTCGGCCAGGAAAAGGTCCGCGCCCAGCTGGAAATCTTCATCTCGGCCGCCCGCAAGCGCGGCGAACCGCTCGACCATACCCTGCTGTTCGGCCCGCCCGGCCTGGGCAAGACCACCATGGCCCACATCATCGCCCGCGAGATGGGCGTGAACCTGCGCCAGACCTCGGGCCCCGTGCTGGAGCGTGCCGGCGACCTGGCCGCGCTCCTGACCAATCTGGAAGCCAACGATGTGCTCTTCATCGACGAGATCCACCGCATGTCGCCGGTGGTGGAGGAAATCCTCTACCCGGCCCTGGAGGATTATCAGATCGACATCATGATCGGTGAAGGTCCGGCAGCCCGCTCGGTGCGGCTGGACCTGCAACCCTTCACCCTGGTCGGCGCCACCACCCGCGCCGGCATGCTGACCAACCCGCTGCGCGACCGCTTCGGCATCGTCGCCCGGCTGGAGTTCTACACCCCGCCCGAGCTGGCGCGCATCGTCACCCGCAGCGCCGGACTGCTCAACGCCCCCATCGTCGACGATGGCGCGCTGGAAATCGCCCGCCGCAGCCGTGGCACGCCGCGTATCGCCAACCGCCTGCTGCGCCGGGTGCGCGACTATGCCGAGGTCAAGGGCCAGGGCCGCATCACCCGCGAGATGGCCGACGCCGCCCTGGTGATGCTGGATGTGGACCCGGTCGGCTTCGACCTGATGGACCGCAAGCTGCTGGAGGCCGTGCTCTTCAAGTTCGGCGGCGGACCGGTGGGGCTGGACAACCTGGCCGCTGCCATCGGCGAGGAACGCGACACCATCGAAGACGTGCTGGAACCCTACCTGATCCAGCAGGGTTACCTGCAACGTACCCCGCGTGGCCGCATCGCCACCGGCGCGGCCTACCAGCACTTCGGCGTGGCAGCCCCGCGCACCGGTCCCAATGGCGAGCTGTGGGGCGCCTGACCCATCCGTGACATTCAGTTTTCTCGCCAGTTAGGTGACTTTTGCAGCAGCTGAAAAACAGCATGACGCGTGGCGAGGCAATCAGATGAAATTTTTGTCAGATCTCGTCAGAAAGCGAGTTTTTGCTTGTGCAAAAATTAATCGTCATCGACAATGGATAGCTATTCACTATCTTTCGATGTGAGCCCTCCATGCTAATGTCGAGCCAAGCCCTTCGATACGCGCATCAGCTGCTGGATGCGCGCGCCCAGTCTCGCATCATCCCGCGCATCTCCGAATCCGAACCGCTGTCGGTGGACGATGCCTACGACATCGCCCACAACATCCGCAATATCCGCGTGGCCCAGGGCGAGCAGCCCATCGGCCGCAAGATCGGCTTCGTGGTGCGCAAGAACTGGGAGCGTTACGGCATCATCGACGACACCCGCATCCCCACCTGGGCACCGATGTGGGACACCACCGTGCGCTTTGCCGAGGACAACCACGGGGCGCAATCGCTGGCCGGTGCGGTGCAACCGCGTATCGAGCCGGAAATCGTCCTCAAGCTGGGCAAGACCCCGGCCCCCGATGCCTCGCTGGATGAACTGGCCGATTGCCTGGAGTGGATGGCGCATGGTTTCGAAATCGTGGTCTGCCCCTTCCCCAACTGGGAATTCACGGTGGCAGATTCGATTGCCGCCTTCGGCCTGCACGGCACCCTGATCGTGGGCGAGCCGCATGTACTCTCCTCGGCCACCAAGCATCACCTGCCGCAGATCCTGGCCAGCGCCAGCGTCTCGCTGTCCTGCAATACCGAGAGTTCCAGCGTGCTGCGTGCCGCCGGCTTCTGCAATGACGAGATGGACAGCCCCCTGCACGCCCTGTGGCACCTGCACCAGCTGTTGCAGAAGCAGAGCCGCTTCCGCCAGTTGCAGGCGGGCGAAATCATCAGCACCGGCACCTGGACCGACGCCTGTCCGATCGAACCGGGCCAGACCTGGACCACCGCTTTCTCCGGCGTGACCCTGCCGGGTCTGACGGTGTCCTTCGTCTAGCCATGGGACGGCGTTTTCATCTTGGCCATCTGGGTTGATGCGGACGCCTGTCCGGGCGTGATCAAGGAGATGCTGTTCCGGGTCGCCGACCGTACCGGCATCATCGTCACGCTGGTGGCCAACCGGCCGCTGCGCACCCCGCCTTCACGCTTCATCAAATCCATGGTGGTCCCGGCTGGCTTCGACGTGGCCGATCGCGAGATCGCCCGCCAGGTCGCGCCCGGTGACCTGGTGGTCACCGCCGACATCCCGCTGGCGGCCGACGTCATCGGCCGCGGCGCGCTGGCGCTCAATCCGCGCGGCGAGCTCTATACCGCCCAGAACATCGGCCATCACCTCAGCACCCGCAACTTCATGGAAGAACTGCGCAGCAGCGGCGTGGAAACCGGCGGCCCGGCCGCCTTCAGCACCAGCGACGGGCGCGCCTTCGCCCGCGAACTGGACCGCTACGTCCTCAAGGCCAGCCGCCCTACCTGAGTCGCGCTTACTGTTCGCGCAGCCAAGTCTGGGTCCGACCCAGCATGGGCATGCCGACATAGCCGCGCACGTTGAGCTTCTGGCCATCGTCGACCACGCTCAGCTTGCTCTTGTAGACCTTGCCATTGGCCGGATCGATGATTTGCCCACCGTTGTACTCGTCCCCGTCCTTCTTCAGGCCCGACAGGATGGTCATGCCGATGACCGGCTTGTCCTTGAGCTCGCCCTCGCATTTCTGGCAGACCGGGTTCTGGTCTTCCTCGGAGGCGCGGAACAGCTTTTCTATCCGGCCGCTCAACTCGCCATTGTTCTCGGTGATGCGGATCAGTGCCTTGGGCTTGCCGGTGGAGTCGTCGATACTCTTCCACAGACCGAGCGGAGAGCCATCGGCCCAGGCGGCGGTGCTGGCCAGCAGGCCGGCGATGAGGAGGGTGCGCCCGAGCAGGCGGGCGGGGGATGCGGTGCGGGTCATGCTGGTCTCCTGTTGATCAAGTCGAATGCCATAAAAAAGCACGATTGTTCTAATTTTTTCGATCCAGTCTAGACAAGCCCGCCCTGCAAGGCAAGCACAAAAAACAAAAGCCGCCGTCCCGGGTTGGGACGACGGCTTTGGCAGGAAAAGGCCGGGCTTACTTCAGCTTGGCCAGTTGTTCCTTCACTTTCTCCAGCGTTGCACTGAAGTTGGCGACGCGTTCCTTCTCCTGCGCCACCACCGCCTCGGGCGCACGCGCCACGAAGCTCTCGTTGGACAGCTTGCCGTTGGCCTTGGCGATCTCTGTGGTCAGGCGGGTGACTTCCTTGCCCAGGCGCTCACGCTCGGCGGCCACATCGATTTCCACCTTCAGCATCAGCTTGACTTCGCCGACGATGGCCACCGGTGCCGGCGACTCCGGCAGCTGCGCCACGATCTGTGCTTCCGACAGGCGTACCAGGCCTTGCAGGTAGGGCAGGAAGGACTCCACCGCAGCGGTGTCGGCCGCTTCCACGATCAGCGGCACGCGCAGCGACGGCGCCAGTTGCATCTCGCCACGCAGGTTGCGGCAGGCATCGGTGTAGGCCTTGAACTGGGCGACCCAGGCTTCGGCTTCGGTGTCGATCTTGTCCAGGTCCGGACGCGGATAGGCCTGGCGCATGATGGAGTCGCCGGCCGGATCGGGCTTGCGGTCCGTCAGCGGCGCCACGCTCTGCCACAGCTGTTCGGTGATGAAGGGCAGCACCGGGTGCGCCAGGCGCAGCACGCTTTCCAGCACGCGCAGCAGGGTGCGGCGGGTGGCGCGCTGTTGCGCCTCGTTGCCGCTCTGGATCTGGGCCTTGGCCATTTCCAGGTACCAGTCGCAATACTCGTCCCAGACGAACTTGTAGATGGCGGTGGCGATGTTGTCGAAGCGGTAGTCGGCAAAGCCCTTTTCTACCTCGGCCTCGGTACGCTGCAGCAGCGACACGATCCAGCGGTCAGCCTTGGAGAACTGCAATTGCTCCTTGTCGCACACGCCCTTGACGTGGCCGTCGAAACCGCAGTCCTGGCCTTCGGTATTCATCAGCACGAAGCGGGTGGCGTTCCACAGCTTGTTGCAGAAGTTGCGATAGCCTTCGCAGCGGTTCAGGTCGAAGTTGATGTTGCGGCCCAGGGTCGCCAGCGAGGCGAAGGTGAAGCGCAGCGCATCGGTGCCGAAGGCGGGAATGCCATCGGCGAATTCCTTGCGGGTGGCCTTTTCGATGCTGCTTGCCTGCTTGGGATTCATCAGACCAACCGTACGCTTGGCCACCAGCTCATCCACGCCGATGCCGTCGATCAGGTCGATCGGGTCCAGCGTATTGCCCTTGGACTTGGACATCTTCTGGCCCGAGGCGTCGCGCACCAGACCGTGGACATAGACGGTATCGAACGGCACCTTGCCGGTGAAGTGCGTGGTCATCATGACCATGCGCGCCACCCAGAAGAAGATGATGTCAAAGCCCGTCACCAGCACCGAGGACGGCAGGAACAGCTTGTAGTCCGGGGTTTCTTCTGGCCAGCCCAGGGTGGAGAAGGGCACCAGTGCCGAGGAGAACCAGGTGTCGAGCACGTCTTCATCGCGCTTGACGGTCTTGCCGCCGGCCTGTGCCTTGGCCTCTTCTTCGGTACGGGCGACATAGATGCCGCCGTCCTCGTCGTACCAGGCCGGAATCTGGTGGCCCCACCACAGCTGGCGCGAGATACACCAGTCCTGGATGTTGTTGAGCCACTGGTTGTAGGTATTGGTCCAGTTCTCGGGGACGAACTTGATCTCGCCCGAGGAGACCTTCTCCAGCGCGGTCTCGGCAATCGACTTGCCGGGGAAGTAGGTGCCTTCCGGCGCCGGCTTGCTCATGGCCACGAACCACTGGTCGGTCAGCATCGGCTCGATCACCACGCCGGTACGGTCGCCACGCGGCACCATCAGCTTGTGCGGCTTGACCTGTTCCAAGAGGCCCAATGCATCCAGGTCGGCCACGATCTGCTTGCGCGCCTCGAAGCGGTCCAGACCCTGGTACTTCTCGGGGGCGTTCTCGTTGATGGTCGCCTTGAGGGTGAAGACGCTGATCTTTTCCAGGTTGTGGCGGGCGCCGACCTGGTAGTCGTTGAAGTCGTGGGCCGGGGTGATCTTCACGCAGCCGGTGCCGAATTCCTTGTCGACGTATTCATCCTGGATGATGGGAATCTCGCGGCCCACCAGCGGCAGCTTGATCATCTTGCCCACCAGCGGCGCATAGCGCTCGTCGGTCGGGTCCACGGCCACGGCGACGTCGCCCAGCATGGTTTCCGGACGGGTGGTGGCGACCACGATGTGACCGCTGCCATCGGCCAGCGGATACCTGATGTGCCACATGGAGCCGTCTTCTTCCTCCGACACTACTTCCAGGTCCGAGACAGCGGTGCCCAGCACCGGGTCCCAGTTCACCAGGCGCTTGCCGCGATAGATCAGGCCTTGTTCGTACAGGCGCACGAACACTTCGGTGACGGCCTTGGACATCTTCGGGTCCATCGTGAAGTATTCACGGGCCCAGTCGGTGGAGGCGCCCATGCGGCGCATCTGGCCGGTGATGGTGGAACCGGATTTCTCTTTCCACTCCCACACCTTCTCGACGAACTTTTCACGGCCCAGGTCGTGGCGCGAGACCTTCTGCGCATCCAGCTGGCGTTCCACCACGATCTGGGTGGCGATACCGGCGTGGTCGGTACCGGGAATCCAGGCGGTGTTGAAACCGCGCATGCGGTGGTAGCGCGTCAGGCCATCCATGATGGTCTGGTTGAACGCGTGACCCATGTGCAGGGTGCCGGTCACATTGGGCGGCGGCAGCTGGATGGAAAACGAGGGCTTCTCCGCGTCGGTGGTGGCGGCGAAGTAACCGCGCTTTTCCCACTCCTCGCGCCAGAATTTCTCAATCTCGGCAGGCTCGAACGACTTGGCTAATTCCATGATTTGACGTGTGTTTTTGCGAAACCCAACATTATAAGGGACGGGGAGGGCAAATCCCTCCACGGGCGCGAAATTGACGCATCCCTGGGGGCAGGGCAGAAATGCGCAAGGGCGGCCCTCATCATGTTGCTGCCAGGCAGCCTGATGGCTTCAATTGCCGTGCTGCACCTCCAGCTCATCCAAAATGAAGCCTTGTTCATCGCCGTATTTGGAGTAGAATCCGGCCCACGACAAGGTCCGCGCAAGTGGCCCGCGTCGCATCGCTAGGGGTCCTGGCACCGGAGCACATGCTCTGGCAGCCGGGTGAGAAATACCCTTGAACCTGATCTGGATAATGCCAGCGAAGGGAAGCAACCGGCAGCATGACGTACCCACGGCACCGTCCCATCCCCGCCGTCCGTCCTCTTCCGCAACCTCCTTTGCTGGCTCCGAGCCATGAGTCATCAAGCAAAGGAGCCGAAATGAATGCCAACCCGAAATTCCTGTCCGCGACGGCCACCGTCGACGAGGCAGCCGTCCAGCCTCTCCCGAATTCCCGCAAGATCTACGTGACCGGCTCGCGCCCGGACATCCGCGTGCCCATGCGTGAGATCAGCCAGGCCGATACCCCGGCCATGTTCGGCTCGGAAAAGAATCCTCCGATCTATGTCTACGACACCTCCGGCCCCTACACCGACCCGGACGTCAAGATCGACATCCGCGCCGGTCTCTCCACGCCGCGCCTGCCCTGGATCCTGGAGCGCGACGATACCGAAGAGCTGCCCGGCCCCACCTCCGAATACGGCCAGCAGCGCCTGAACGACCCGGCCCTGGCCGAGCTGCGCTTCAACCTGCATCGCAAGCCGCGTCGTGCCAAGGCGGGTGCCAATGTCACGCAGATGCACTATGCCCGTCGCGGCATCATCACGCCCGAGATGGAATTCATCGCCATCCGCGAAAACCTGCGCCGCAAGGAATACCTGGAGCAACTGAAGGCCTCCGGCCCCATGGGCAACAAGCTGGCCGACCTGATGGGCCGCCAGCACCCGGGCCAATCCTTCGGTGCGTCGATCCCGGCCGAGATCACCCCGGAATTCGTGCGTGAGGAAGTCGCCCGTGGCCGCGCCATCATCCCCGCCAACATCAACCACCCGGAAGTGGAGCCGATGATCATCGGCCGCAATTTCCTGGTCAAGATCAATGCCAACATCGGCAACTCGGCCGTGACCTCCTCCATCGGCGAGGAAGTGGAAAAGATGACCTGGGCCATCCGCTGGGGCGGCGACAACGTCATGGACCTGTCCACCGGCAAGAACATCCATGAAACCCGTGAATGGATCATCCGCAATTCACCGGTCCCCATCGGCACCGTGCCGATCTACCAGGCACTGGAAAAGGTCAATGGCAAGGCCGAAGACCTGACCTGGGAAATCTTCCGCGACACCCTGATCGAACAGGCCGAGCAGGGCGTGGACTACTTCACCATCCACGCCGGCGTGCGCCTGCAATACGTACCGCTGACGGCCAAGCGCATGACCGGCATCGTCTCGCGGGGCGGCTCCATCATGGCCAAGTGGTGCCTGGCGCATCATCGCGAGTCCTTCCTCTACGAACACTTCGAGGACATCTGCGAGATCATGAAGGCCTACGACGTCAGCTTCAGCCTCGGCGACGGTTTGCGTCCGGGTTCGATCTACGACGCCAATGACGAAGCCCAGCTGGGCGAGCTGCGCACCCTGGGCGAGCTGACCCAGATCGCCTGGAAGCACGACGTGCAGGTCATGATCGAAGGCCCCGGCCACGTGCCCATGCATCTCATCAAGGAGAACATGGACCTGCAGCTGGAGCAGTGCCACGAAGCGCCGTTCTACACCCTCGGCCCCCTGACTACCGACATCGCCCCCGGCTACGACCACATCACCTCCGGCATCGGCGCCGCGCAGATCGGCTGGTACGGTACCGCCATGCTGTGCTACGTCACGCCCAAGGAACACCTGGGCCTGCCCAACAAGACGGATGTGAAGGACGGCATCATCACCTACAAGATCGCCGCCCACGCCGCCGACCTGGCCAAGGGCCATCCCGGCGCGCAGATCCGCGACAACGCCCTGTCCAAGGCACGCTTCGAGTTCCGCTGGGAAGACCAGTTCAACATCGGCCTGGACCCGGACAAGGCGCGCGAATTCCACGACGAGACCCTGCCCAAGGACTCGGCCAAGGTGGCGCATTTCTGCTCCATGTGCGGCCCGCACTTCTGCTCCATGAAGATCACCCAGGAAGTGCGCGACTACGCTGCCAAGGAAGGCATCTCCGAGATCGACGCCTTGAAGCAGGGCATGGAAGTGAAGTCGGTCGAGTTCGTCAAGATGGGCGCCGAGATCTACTCGAAGCAGTAAGCGCAGCCATGCAGATCGAACTGAACGGCAAGCCTCACCCGCTGCCCGACGGCGCCACGCTGGAACAGCTCATTGCCGGCCTCTCCCTGGCCGGCAAGGCGGTGGCCGTGGCGGTCAATCGCCAGGTGGTGCCCGGCGCGCGCTGGCCCACGCACGCGCTGGCCGAGGCTGACAAGGTAGATGTGGTGCGTGCCATTGGCGGCGGCTAACTGCCTATCGCCATGCAGCGCACCTCACAGACAAGGAAACGACATGAACATGAATGACGCCCCCCTTCAGAAAGAAGACCCGGGCCTGACCATCGCCGGCAAGACCTATCGCTCGCGCCTGCTGGTGGGTAGCGGCAAATACAAGGACCTCGACGAAACCCGCGCGGCCACCGTCGCCAGCGGCGCCGAGATCATCACGGTGGCGATCCGCCGCGTCAACATCGGCCAGGACCCCAACGCTCCCAGCCTGCTGGACGCGGTGCCGCCCTCCGAATTCACCATCCTGCCCAATACCGCCGGCTGCTACAACGCCGCAGATGCGGTGTACACGCTGCAACTGGCGCGTGAACTGCTGGGCGGCCACAAGCTGGTCAAGCTGGAAGTGCTGGGCGATGAAAAGACGCTCTTCCCCAACATGCCCGAAACCCTCAAGGCCGCCGGAACGCTGGTCAAGGATGGCTTCGACGTGATGGTCTATTGCAGCGACGACCCGATCCAGGCGCGCATGCTGGAAGACCTGGGTGTGGCGGCGGTCATGCCGCTGGCCTCGCTGATCGGCTCTGGCATGGGCATCCTCAACCCCTGGAACCTGTCGCTGATCATCGAGCAGTCGCGCGTGCCGGTGCTGGTCGATGCCGGCGTGGGAACGGCCTCGGACGCCGCCATCGCCATGGAACTGGGCTGTGATGGCGTGCTCATGAACACCGCCATTGCCGGCGCTCGCGATCCCATCCGCATGGCGCGTGCCATGAAGCTGGCCGTGGAAGCAGGTCGTGAAGCCTTCCTCGCCGGCCGCATCCCGCGCAAGTTCGCTGCCTCGCCATCCTCGCCGATGGCGGGTCGCGTGGCCTGACGATGCAAGCCGCCTATCGTCCTACGCCGCCCTGCGTGCTGGTCTTCTCCGGCTCCGACCCCAGTGGCGGGGCCGGCATGCAGGCCGATATCCCGGCCATCACGGCGCTGGGGTGCCACCCGTTGTCGGTGCCCACGGCGCTGACGGTGCAGGACAACGTCAGCGTCTTCGCCGTGCATGCACTCGATCCGGAACTGGTGCGGCATCAGGCCCAGGTGTTGATCGATCGTTTCGACATCGCCGCCGTCAAGCTGGGTATCGCCGGCAGCCATGCCAATGCAGAGATGATCGCGTCGCTGATCCGGCAATTGCGCAAGCGCAATCCGGAGATGCCGGTGGTGCTTGATCCGGTGCTGGCCAACGGTCGTGGTGACCAGCTTTCGCGCGACGATGCGGCGCAGGTGATCGAACCCCTGTACGCACTGGCCACCGTGATCACGCCCAACCTCAACGAGGCGCGCCGTCTGTGTGGCGATGTCTCGCCGGCGCGCCAGGCGGCGCTGCTGATGGAGCGTGGTTGCGCCCATGTGTTGCTCAAGGGCGGGCATGGGCCGCAGGAGCAGGATGTGGTCAATCGCTGGTATGGGCAGTTGTTCCGTTCCGAATTTGCGCAGGAGGCCATCGAAAGCGCCCGCTGGCGCTGGACCCGGCTGCCGGATGAATTCCACGGCAGCGGCTGCACGCTGGCGGCGGCCCTGTCGGCCGGCCTGGCACGCGGCCTGTCCATGCGCGCAGCCATCGACCTGGCCCAGCAATACACCCAGCATGCCTTGTCCACGTCCTACGCCATCGCCGCCGGGCAGCGCATCCCCAATCGTGTCCCCGCGTTCGAACCTGTTGTTGATGCCGCCCCGGCGGCAGGAGTCTGAGATGAAACCCGACTACGCCAAACATCTGCGCGGCCTCTACATCGTCACCCCGGATTGGGATGACACCGCGCAATTGCTGACGGCCACCGAGCTGGCCCTGCAGAACGGCGCCGCACTGGTGCAGTATCGCCACAAGACGGCCGACCCCGCCCAACGGCGCGACCAGGCCAGTGCCTTGCTGGCCCTGTGCCGCCAGTATGAGGTGCCGCTGATCATCAACGACCATGTGGACCTGTGCCTGGAGATCGATGCCGACGGCATCCACGTCGGCGGCACCGATGCCTCCATTGCCGAGGTGCGCCAGGCTGTCGGCCCGGATCGCATCGTCGGCGCTTCCTGCTACGGTACGCTGGAGCTGGCGCACGCTGCCCATCGCGATGGCGCCAGCTATGTGGCCTTCGGCGGCTTCTATCCCTCGCGGGTGAAAAAGTATGACTTCCGCACCGCGCCGGAGATCATCGCGCAATCCAAACGCGAGATTGCCCTGCCGGTGGTGGTGATCGGTGGCATCACGCTCGAAAATGCGCCGCCGCTGGTGGCACAGGGGGCCGACATGGTGGCCGTCATCAGCAGCGTCTATCTGGTGCCGGTGGCCGAGCGCAAGACGCGGGAGTTGGCCGATCTTTATCGCTTCTGAATGGTGTCGATGAAGACCGTTCGGACTGAGTAGCGCGCGCCTGGCGGCGTATCGAAGGCGCGCAGACGCTTGCACACGGTCCTGCGCCTTCGATACGACCCTGCGGGTCTACTCAGTCCGAACGGTAGCGAGAAAAAAAATGCCGTTCGCAAGAACGGCATTTTTTTATTGAGTGATACGGATCAGCCTTCCAGCAGACTGCGCAGCATCCACGCATTCTTTTCATGCAGTTGCATGCGCTGGGTCAGCAGGTCGGCGGTCGGCTCGTCGGCAGCGGCATCGACGGCGGGGAAGAGCGAACGCGCGGTGCGGGTCACGGCTTCCTGGCCGGCCACCAGCTGGGCGATCATTTCCTGGGCGTTCGGCACGCCATCGGCTTCGGGGATCGAGGACAGCTTGGCGAATTCCTTGTACGAACCCGGTGCCGGATAGCCCAGGGCGCGGATGCGTTCGGCGATCAGGTCCACGGCCAGCGCCAGTTCGGTGTACTGGCCTTCGAACATCAGGTGCAGGGTATTGAACATCGGACCGGTCACGTTCCAGTGGAAGTTGTGGGTCTTCAGGTACAGCGTGTAGGTATCGGCCAGCAGCTTGGACAGGCCGTCGGCAATCTTCTTGCGGTCCTTGTCGTTGATGCCGATGTTGATCGAGGGGGCTGCTACGTTTTTCTTTGCCATCTTTCGCTCCTTAGCTGTTCGGTTTTTCGTAAGTGGGTGAACACAACATCGCGATTCTATTGCAAATCGCCCAGGGACAAGCTGCGGCCACGCAATCTATTGATAAGACAGTGAGGCCGACGTTCCCGATTTCAATCGATTTCTGCGATCAATGCAGGCCTATAAATCAATGGGGCCGATAGATAAAAATCGATCGGCCCCATCGTTTTGTTGTTCTCGTCGTATTCAGATCATGGCTTGCCGCGTTGCTGCGCGCTGCGATACAGCGACAGCGACAAGGCCACCGCGCCGATGGCCGCAATGGCCGCGAACAGGAAGACCTGTGGATACCCCAGCTGGCCGGCGATGGCACCGGCCACCGGACCGGTGATGCCCAGCGCCAGGTCGAGGAAGACGGAGTATGCCGCCAGGGCCGCGCCGCGATTGGCGGGCGACACCAGGTTCACTGCTTCCACCCCCAGCGACGGGAACACCAGCGCGAAACCGAAGCCGGCCAGGCCTGCGCCCAGCAATGCCAGTTCCGGCGTGGTGGCGCTCCACAGCAGCAGCAGGCCCACCGCTTCAGTCAGGAAGCTGACCACCGCCACCCGGTAACCACCGAAGCGCGTGATGGAATTGGCGAACAGCAGGCGCGCACCGACGAAGGCACTGGAGAAGGCCGTCAGCGCAAAGGCCGCGCCGCTCCAGTGCTGGTCGGCGTAATACAGCGTGATGAAGGTGGCGATCGAGCCGAAGCCGATGGTGCCGAAGGCCAGGCCCATGCCATAGGCGAACACCTTGCGCAGCACCAGCTTGAAGGACAGCTGTTCGCCCTGCACCACCGGCGTGACCGGGCCGCCACGGGCCAGCACATAACCCAGTACCGTCAGCAGCATGCCGGCCAGGCCGATCACGGCAAAGCCCAGCGAACGATCCAGCACCACGCCCAGCGGCGCGCCGATGGCCAGCGCCGCATAGGTGGCGATGCCGTTCCAGGAAATCATCTTGGCGGTGTTTTCCGAGCCCACGCGCCCCACGCCCCACATGATGGCGCCGGTACCGACCAGGCTCTCGCCCAGGCCCAGGAAGGCGCGGCTGGTGAAGAGCAGCACCAGCGACAGGAACGGCAGCGGCTGCGCCAGTGCTGACAGCAACAGCAGGCCACCACTGGCCGAGCACAGCAGCATGCCGCGCATCACAGTCTGCTTGGCGCCCACGGTATCGATCATGCGGCCGGCGTTGGCTCGACTGACGAAGGTGGCGAAATACTGCACGCTGATGCCCAGCCCGGCGACCACCGAGCTATAGCCCAGGTCCAGGTGGATATAGCCCGGCAGCACCGCCATCGGGATGCCGATGGCCAGGTAGACCAGGAAGGTGAAGAAGGCGGTGGCGATGATCTGGCGCGTGACCTTCACTGGTGGCAGGGCGCGCACGGCTGCCGGCGCAGCGGCGGAAACGGGTGTGGAACCTGGACTACAGGAATCGTCGGACATGGCGGGGGAATTCGGAATGAGGAGGCTGCGCGCGCCGATGCGCGTGAACAGCAGTCCGAATTTTACTCCCGTCACAAAAATGCTGCAGGACAGCAAAAGATTTTTACCTGTCGATTCAGCAACTTAGTGGCATTTGTGCGACGTCGCTTGCCCGCAGGATGCGCGTCAACGGCTGCAGCGTAGCGCTGCCGTAGCCCGTTCACGTACAGCGGGGGCATAGTCGGCCCCGAGGATTTCCGGCTCGAGCTCGGCCAGGTCCCGTTGCACGGCCGGCTCACACCAGTGGCCTTTCAGGCGGACCAGCGCGGCCAGCAGGTCGGGGGTGAGACGGTCCAGCACCGGGCGCACCTGCCGTGCCAGGTCGGGCGGATTGGCGAAGGGGGCATGCTGTTCCACCCGCCACTGGCGATGCAGGTCGCGCTGCACGATCTTGCCGGCATCGAACTGGCCCTGGAAGAAGCGCCGGGTCCAGGCCACGTCCAGGCCGAGGACTTGTGCCCGGGCCGCGACGTCGTCCAGGATCAGGGCCTCGCGTGCCGGGTCGTCGATGGGCGCGTGCGAATTCCACTTGCTGCGCGCCACCGGTGCTGCCACGTCCAGGCGCGTCTTCTGCAGCGTCAGCAACTGTTCGACATCGGCGCGCGAGGCCGGCGGCGGGGTGGTGGCACAGGCCGTCAGGAGCAGGGTGGCCAGGATGGTGAGCAGGCGGGACATCGGCAGGCGGGACATCGGCATGGGGAGCATGGGCAGCAGGACCGTGAAGAAGGACGGATGAGGGCGCCGGAAAGACCATGGCAAGCGCCGCCCGGCAGTATAGCGCCAGCGCCGGCTGCCCGGCGCCCTCGCCAGCGCCTTATAATCGCGGGATGCAAAATCTTCTCCACAACCTCAACGAAGAGCAGCTCGCCGCCGTGACCCTGCCGGCGCAGTCCGCCCTGATCCTGGCCGGTGCCGGCTCCGGCAAGACCCGCGTGCTGACCACCCGCATCGCCTGGCTGATCCAGACCGGACAGGTCTCGCCGGCCGGCATCCTGGCCGTGACCTTCACCAACAAGGCTGCCAAGGAAATGACCTCGCGCCTGTCGGCCATGCTGCCCATCAATACCCGGGGCATGTGGATCGGCACCTTCCACGGGCTGTGCAACCGCCTGCTGCGCGCGCATCACAAGGATGCCGGACTGCCGCAGACCTTCCAGATCCTCGACACGCAAGACCAGCTCTCGGCCATCAAGCGCCTGTTGAAGCAGATGAACGTGGACGATGAAAAGTATCCGCCGCGCAACCTGATGTACTTCATCAACAGCGCCAAGGACCAGGGCCTGCGCGCCAAGGACGTCGATGCCTACGACGACTACAACCGCAAGTTCGTCGAGCTCTACGACCTCTACGACCAGCAGTGCCAGCGTGAAGGCGTGGTCGATTTCGCCGAACTGCTGTTGCGCACCTACGAACTGCTGTCGCGCAACCAGCCGCTGCGCGAGCACTACCAGAGCCGCTTCCGCCACATCCTGGTGGACGAGTTCCAGGATACCAACGACCTGCAGTACAAATGGCTCAAGCTCATGGCCGGCAACCACAACGCGGTCTTCGCGGTGGGCGACGACGACCAGAGCATCTATGCCTTCCGTGGCGCCAACGTGGGCAACATGTCGGCCTTCGAACAGGAATTCCACGTCGAGAACCTGATCAAGCTGGAGCAGAACTACCGCTCCCACGGCCACATCCTGGATGCCGCCAACGAACTGATCGCCAACAACAGCAAGCGCCTGGGCAAGAACCTGCGTACCGACGCCGGCCATGGCGAGCAGGTACGGGTCTTCGAGGCCACCAGCGACCTGCAGGAAGCGCAGTGGATCATCGAACAGGTCAAGGACCTGATCGCCGAAGGCTGGTCGCGCAGCGAGATCGCCATCCTCTACCGTTCCAACGCGCAATCGCGGGTGCTGGAGCATGCGCTGTTCAGCTCGGCCATTCCCTACCGCGTCTATGGCGGCCAGCGCTTCTTCGAGCGCGCCGAAATCAAGCACGCCATCGCCTACCTGCAGTTGATGGACAACCTGCACAATGACTCGGCCTTCCTGCGGGTGGTCAATTTCCCCACCCGCGGCATCGGTGCCAAGGCCATGGAGTCGCTGCAGGATGCGGCGCGCCAGTATGGCTGCTCGCTCTATGCCGCCGTGCCTTACGTGGCCGGCAAGGCCGGTTCTTCGCTGAATGCCTTCGTCAAGCTCATCGAAGGCGCGCGCTTCGAGACCCAGCATCTGCCCTTGCCGGAGACGGTGAAGGTGGTGCTCGATCTGTCCGGCCTGATCACGCATTATCGTAACGAGAAGGAAGGCGCCGACCGCATCGAGAACCTGGAGCAGCTGGTCAGTGCGGCCACGCTCTTCGTTTCCGAAGAAGGCTATGGCCTGGATGCGCCGGCCTTCCTCGGTCCGCAGGCGCAGGCCACGGCCGGCACCGCCATCACCACCGCTGACGGCGTGGAAGTGATCGATGCCGACGCGCCGCTGGTGACCATCATGTCGCCGCTGTCGGCCTTCCTCTCGCATGCCTCGCTGGAAGCCGGCGACAACCAGGCGCAGGCCGGCCAGGATGCACTGCAGCTGATGACGGTGCACTCGGCCAAGGGCCTGGAGTTCGACGCGGTCTTCATCACCGGCATGGAAGAGGGCCTGTTCCCGCACGAGAACAGCGCCAAGGAAGAGGGCGGGGTGGAAGAAGAGCGCCGCCTGATGTACGTGGCCATCACCCGCGCCCGCAAGCGCCTGTTCATGACCTTCTCGCAGACCCGCATGCTGCACGGCCAGACCCGCTACAACATGCGCTCACGCTTCTTCGACGAACTGCCCGAGCAATCCATCAAGTGGCTGTCGCCCAAGATCGCCCAGCATCACTGGTTTGCCAATCCCAAGTCGGCCTGGGATGAGGTGCCGGAAGCCGGCAACAACAAGATCGCCCAGAGCTTCTCGCGCCAGACCGACTCCGGCTGGCGCATCGGTCAGAACGTCGCCCATGCCAAGTTCGGCGAAGGCGTCATCGTCAACATCGAAGGCGGCGGCGGTGCGGCACGGGCGCAGATCAACTTCGGCAAGTTCGGCATGAAGCTGCTGGACCTGTCGGTGGCCAAGCTGGACAAGATCTGATCGCACCGAGGCCTGACCGCCTCAGGCTCACAGGTCTTCCCAGCCCTGCGCGCGCTGACGTCGCGCGTGTTTCAGCCAGGCCCGGACCTGTTCGATCTCCCCGAACGCCGCCAGTGCGGCGCGCAGGTCCTGGCCTTCCTGGCGTAGCGCCGTGATGCCCCGGTTGAGGTAGCGCATCATCTTTTCCGGCGTCAGCCTTGCCTGGGATGCCAGGCCATAGGCGCGCCTGAATTGGCGCTCGACGTGGGCGATTTCCTGATCCAGTTCGGTGAGCTGCTCCTGCAGGATCTGGTTGTAATGGGCCAGCCGCGCTTCGCTCACCGTGTCGAGGGTGTGTTGGCCGATGTGTTCCAGTTCCAGCTGCAACTCCAGGAGCTTGAGCAAGTCATTCTTTTCATAGGCCTGGTTGACCTGCTGCATCAACGTGGTCTTGCGGGCGCGCTCGGCCTCGTCGGGTTCGCGGTCGGGGTGCAGGGCGCTGGCCAATCGGCGATAGACCGCGCGGATGGACTGGCTCAGTTCGATGCGCTGTGCTTGCTGCTGTTGTTCGGCGGCGCGCTGCTTGGGCGGCTTCTTGCGGCTGGCACGTTGCGCATCGCGCTGCTGCGCGGCCGCCATGCGCTCCCGCTCCTGGCGCTCCAGCATGGCTTCCATGCGCTGCATGATTTCCTCGGGCGTACCGCTGGTGAAGTCGTCGTCGGCCGCAGCCATGTCTTCCCGCTCTTGCGGTTCGGCCGCTGACCCTGGTGCTTTCGGGGCCGGCGCGATGTCCTTCGCTTCATCCACCTCATTCACCACATCCTGCATGCCGTGCTGCTGGTAGATCAGCGCCAGCTCGGTATCGTCGCCCCGCTGCAGCAGCGCCTGCGCCATGTCGGCGATGAGGGCGGACAGGGTGATGCGCTCACCCTTGCCGAGTGCCTTGTGCGACCAGGCATCGTGCAGGCGGTAGACCGCCTGTCGCTTCAGGCCCAGCAGTTCCTGCTCCAGCGGCAGGTAGTGGGCGCAATATTTCTTGTGGAATTCGTCGCTTGCAGTTTCCCACTCCTGCAGGCGGGCGCGGCGCTTGCCGATTTCGTCGATGAGCGTGTTGAAACTCTGCTGCGCGGGCGACAGCCGGGTGGCGGTTTGGCCGTCGACGATGCTGACGGTATGTGGTGCGGGCTTCTTCATGGGAATGCGATGGTGAACGGTGCCGGATTATAGGGCCAGTTTTTTGGAGCCTGTCCCGCCTGCGTCAGGTGATGAAGCGACCATCCGGATACTGGGCGCACAGGAATTCCACGAAGGCCCGTACCTTGGGACTCTGCAGGCGGCGCGAGGTATGCAGCACCCAGAGTTCGACTTCGTTGCCCATCTCACCCCATCGCTTCAATTGGCCGCTCTGCACCAGCGTTCCGGCTACCGACCACGGCAGCAGCGCCACGCCTGCGCCGGCGCAGACGGCGTCCTTGACCATCATCAGTGACGACAGGCGCAGCACCGGTTGTGGTGCAATCAGCAGCTTGCCTTGGCGCAGCGACCACACATCGCCATCACGATAGTTCGGCATCACCACGGCCGGGACGGTCTGCGTCTGGCCCGCCCGCGTACGCGGCATGGGCAGCGTGGGCGCGGCCACCAGCACCAGGCTGTCACGGGCAAAGCAGCGTCCGACCAGATTACTGTCTTCATCAGGATTGATGCGGATGCAGAGGTCGAAATGCTCCTGCACCAGGTCCACCATGCGGTCTTCTGCGACTACCTCCAGCTCCACTTGCGGATACTGCGCCCGGAACAGGGCCGACAACCGTCCCAGCGCCAGCTGCGAGAACACCAAGGGCGCAGCAATGCGCAGGCGGCCGCGTGGCGCGGTGCTGCCTTCGCTGGCCTGGGTCATGGCCTCTTCGATTTCGCGTAGCGGACCCTCACTGCGCTGGAGCAGCAGCTGGCCGGCAGTCGTCAACGTGAGCCGTTGCGTGCCGCGCTCGACCAGGCGCACGCCCAGCTCCTGTTCAAGATCGGCCACCCGGCGTGACAAGGTGGCCTTGGCGCGGCCACTTTCCCGGCTGGCGCGGCCGAAGCTGCCGTGGGTGGCGACCAGCTGCAGATCGACGAGGGCGTTGATGTCCATGGTGTCTCAAAAATGATCCGGTGGGTCTCGATTCTATCGTCTGTGTCCCGATCATGAAACGATTTATCGTGTGTTCCATCAACCCACCGCAGTCACTTACCCACAAGGAGCCACACCATGAACACCATTCGTTCCCTGCAACTGATGCAATACGGCGGCCCGGATACGGTCCGCATCGCCGATCTCCCGGCACCCGTCGCCGGTCCCGCACAAGTGCTGGTGCGCGTGCATGCCGCCGGCGTCAATGCCCTGGACTGGAAGCTGCGCGAAGGCTACGTCAAGGATGCCTTCCCGCTGCCACTGCCCGCCGTGCTCGGCATCGAGCTGGCCGGCGTGGTGGAGCAGGTCGGGAGTGACGTCAGCCTGTTCAAGGTGGGCGACCGCGTCATGGGGCCGCTGGGCGGCCTGGGTGCCTATGCCGATCTGGTTGCGGTCGATGCCGACAAGCTGGCCGTGCTGCCCGAGGGTTTGAGCATGGTGCAGGCCGCGGCCTTGCCGGTGGCGGCCGTGTCGGCCTGGCAGAGCCTGCATCTGGCCGGTCCGCTCAAGGCTGGCCAGCGCATCCTGATCCACGGTGCGGCCGGTGCCGTGGGTGGCTTTGCGGTGCAGTTTGCCCACCAGGCCGGCGCCCATGTCAGCGCCACCGCCCTGGGCAGTCACGCGGATTATGTGCATGGTCTGGGGGCCGACCACGTCATCGATTACCAGACCTCCCAGTTCGAGGCCCTGGTCAGTGATATCGATCTGGTACTCGACTACGTCGGCGGCGACACCCTGGCGCGTTCCTGGAGTGTACTGGCCGAGGACGGTGTCATCGTCAGTACCGCTTCCCCTGCCATCCTGGCCAGCACCCCGGCGGGCCGTCGCGGCCTGTGGTTCATGAACCAGCCAGACGCTGCCCGCCTGGCCGATATCGCCCGACAGGTGGCGGCCGGTCGCCTGCAGTCCCAGGTCGCAGCGGTGGTCCCCTTCGAGGACTTGCCGGCCGCCATCGAACGCAGCCGCACCTTGCCGCAAATGGGCAAGACGGTGGTGGATTTCCTGCGCTAAGCCGCACCTTGCCCATGTCCCCGGATTGATACGGCCATTGTCGAAAAGCAAGTTGAAGGGGGCCGGGTGCTGCTCCCGGCTGCAGTTCATCTTGTCCACAGGGAATCTTCATCTGGTTCGCAACAGGATGCGCTTATCCGCTTGCATGGCTACCTACTAGAAGGTAGACTGCGTCCATGAATAGCGCTCCCACCACTTCCGAAAAGATTCTTCAATGTGCCCAGGCCTTGCTGGTGGCCGGGGGCTACAACGGTTTCAGCTATGCCGACATCGGCAAGGTCATCGGTATCCGCAATGCCAGCATCCATCATCACTTTGCCAGCAAGGCGGTACTGGTGCAGACGCTGGTGCGGCAATACCGCGAGGCAGCGCAGGATGGCGTGGCCGCCATGGAGCGCAACATCACCGACCCGCTTGCCCAGTTGCGCGCCTATGCCGGTTACTGGGAAAGTTGCATGACCCAGCCTGAGTCTGCCTTCTGCTTGTGCGCCATGCTGGCCGCCGAGATGCCCATGCTGCCGCAGGAGATCGCCATGGAGGTCAAGGCGCACTTCAGGTTCTTTGCGCTGTGGTTGGAGTCGGTGCTGGAGCGCGGCCAACGCCAGGGCAGCCTGCGCTTGACCGATGCGCCCCGGGTGGAGGCCGAACGCTTCCTGGCGACCATCCATGGCGCCATGCTGTCGGCCCGGGCCTACGACGATCCCAAGATGTTCGGGGTCATCGTGCATCCCATGCTGGAGCGCCTGGCGGCCTGAACCCACCAGAAAGCACCGGGCGCGCGGGACGCGAGGGATTTCACCGTCGCGTCCTCTTTTTTGACCACGAATCCTACCGATTAGTAGGTAGGATTCATGTTTGCTGAGCCAGGCAACTGGCAACACTTGATCAACACCAACGAAAAGGAAATGCAATGTTCGGTATCTCTTCCCTGGGCTGGGTCCACACGATCGGCAGCCTGCCGGCCATTCCACTGGCCATCTACATGCTCGCCCGCTACGGGCGCATCCGCGCCCGTTCAGTGCCGGGGGCGATCTATTTCATCTCCATGCTGGTGGGTGCCCTGACGGTATTCCTGGTGGCGAAGCGACCGGAAAGCAACTTCATCGCGGTGCTGACGCTGGTGTTCCTGCTGCTGGGTTTCGGGATGAGCTTTGCTGCATCATGGCTGGGGCGTCTGGCGCGGTATGTCGAGACCATCGCCTTGTCCGTGACGGTATTCCTGCTGCTGGTGCCGGCGGTGTCGGAAACCCTGCGCCGGGTCCCGGACGGACATCCTTTCGTCACCGACCTGAAGTCGCCGCTGCTCCTGGGTGCGCAGGGTGTGCTGCTGCTGGTGCTGCTGGTGGGTGTCACTGCACAGGTGATCGCGCTGCGCCGCCAGGCGCGGTCCCGCGCAGGGATGGTATCGTGATCGACACCGCGCCGGCCACGATGCCGGCATGAGATTGGAGCAGAGGATATGGCCCGAAATCCCGTGACAGCAGTGCTGCCTGTGGACCCCGTCGGCCCGGTAAGACGGGTCGATAGCGGCGTGACCTATTTCCGCCACCTGGAACTCTGGCGCATCCATTCCGAGTTCCAGGCAGGGGAGCGCCGGCGGCGAGAGCGGATGGCGCAGGTGGCGGGCGATGATGAGTTCGCACAGAACCTGCGCGACAGCGCAGTCCGCAAGCGCTGAGAGGCGTCTTCAGCCGCGGGCGATCATGGCCTGCACTTCTTCCCAGGTCGCGGCATAGGCGCCCGCCTTGGAGGCGGCAATGGCCGCGCCAGCTGCCGCACATTGCAGGTGCATCTGCGCCGGTGCATCCGGCTGGCGCAGCTGGCTGGCAATCCAGCCCCCCATGGAGGCATCGCCACAGCCCACGGTGTCGACCACCTCGACGCGATAGGCGGGCTGGTCGATGATCTGTTGCCCCTTGATCCATCGCATTCCCTGTGCGCCCAGCGTCAGCAGCACTTCTGCCTGTGGCGCCAGCGCCTGCAGGGTCGCCAGAGCATTGCCGTCACCCGGGAAAAGACGTTCCAGGTCTTCGTCGGAGACCTTGACGTAATGCGACAGCGATAGCAGCTCCCGCAACAGCGCGTGATAGGCCGGCTGGTCCATCAGCTTGCGCCAGTTCGGGTCGAAGGCGATCTTTTTCCCGCGCCCGGCCGCTTCCCGGGCAATCTGCAGCAGCCGCGAGGCCAGCGGTTCGCGGGCCAGGCTGATGCAGCCGAAGTGCAGTATCTGCGCCTCGTCCAGCCAGCCGGCCGGCAATTGGGCAGGGTCGAAATGCAGGTCAGCGCTGTCATCGCCGATGAAGAAATAATCCGGGGGCGTGGTGGAGGTCACCATCGCCAGCAGGGGTGCCTTGGCGTGCTGCTGGGTGAAACGCATGTCCAGACCGGCCTGCTGCGTCAGGGCATACAGCTCGGCGCCGAACACATCGGTACTGACGCTGCCGGCGTAGCCGGTGGCCACGCCCAGCCGCGCGGCGGCACGCGCCACGTTCCAGCAGGCCCCGCCGGGAATGGCGCGCCACTGGCCATCAGGCTGGCGGATGAAATCGGTCAGGGCTTCGCCGAAGACGACGAATGCGGCAGGTCGGGTCATGCTGGGTCTCCGTTCGGATCGTTGTTATTGATGCTATCGATGGTACTGATGGTCTTGCAGGGCCAGGGCCAGGCCCTAGCCACCAGGGTGAAACCATTCAGTCCTGCAAGGCGTGACGTGCACAGACCTCATCGGTCACCAGCCCGGTGAGCCAGCCGCCGCGCAGGGCGGCACGCACCGCCTCGGCCTTCTTGCTGCCGCCAGAGAGGGCAATCACCGGGCGCTGTGGCCTGGCCGTCAGCAGGGGCGTGGTCACCCGCGAGGACAGCGAAGACGACAGCATCCGGCCGTCGACATCGAAGGCGTGGCAGATCATTTCGCCCACCGCACCCTGGCGCTGCAGCTCGGCGACTTCTTCATCGTCGATGAAACCGTCCTCGTGCATGGCCCCCTGCAGGGCAATCGTACCGATGCCGAGGAAGGTCACGTCGGCGCGTTCAGCCAGACCGGTCACGATCTTGTAGGCCCGGTGGTTGCACCATTGCTGGCGGTCACGCTCGCTCTCGGCCACGCGGGGTGCGGGCAGCAGGTAGAAGCGCGCGCCCAGTTTCTCGGCGGCCTGCAGCGCCACGTCGTAGCGGTTGGCCGAGCCGTCCGAGGCAAACGCGCCGATCATGGAGACGATCTGGTGCTGCGGTCTTTCCAGTTCGGACAGGCGTTCGATGGCCGCCTTGAGGGTCCGCCCGGAACCTACGTTGACCACCAGCGGCGCCTCCGAACTGAGCATCTGCTCCATCAGCTCGGCGCCGGCCACGGCCAGCATCTGCTGTACTTCCTGCGATTCGTTGGGATTGTCGGCGCCGCCGGCGCCCGGCACCACACGGCAGACCTCCAGCCCGTAGCGCTGCTGCAGCCCCTGTGCCAGTTCCAGGCAGGAAGAGACGGGATGCGTGATCTGCACCTTCACCAGATTGGCATCGGCCGCATAGGCCACCATGCGCTGCGCCATCTGGCGCGAGATGCCGAGCCGTTCGGCGATTTCGTTCTGGGTGTTGCCGGCCACGTAGTACATCCACGCGGCACGCGCCGCCAGATCCAGTTTGGATGCGCTGCTAGACATGTTCTCCTCGCCAGCCACCGGCGCATGCGGCGCCCGGCTTGTGCTGTCTTATCTGGTTGTGGGGTGGTGCGGGGTCTTCCCGATGGGCTGCCATTTTACGGCCTTTGCTCCCGTCATGAGCATCTAGTATGGGCAATTGCTCAATCGAAAAGCAAATGCTTGACACGAATTCGAGAATCGATGAATATTTGCCCATAAAAATAATATTTGCTCAACGTCGTTCACAACAACCGCCCAACCTGCACGTCAGCACCGGCCTCACCGCCGCTGCCACCCAGGAAGAAACGTGCACGGCGGCACATAACATTCGGAGACAAGCATGTCCAAACTCGCGCGCACCCGTGCGTCCGGCATCACCCGTGTTCGCTTCAACCTGGCCGCTGCGGCGATTTCCGCACTGTTCGCCACCGGTCTGGTCCAGGCCGAGCCGGTGACGCTGAACATCGCCTCGATCAACAACCCCGACATGATCGAATTGCAGAAGCTGGCGCCGCAGTTCGAGAAGGCCAATCCCGACATCAAGCTGCGCTGGGTCACGATGGAAGAGAGCGTGCTGCGCCAGCGCCTGACCACCGACATCGCCACCAACAGCGGCCAGTTCGACCTGATGACCATCGGTGCCTATGAAGCCCCGATCTGGGCCAAGAAGGGCTGGCTGGCGCCGATGAGCGGCCTGCCGGCCGACTACGATGAAGCCGACCTGATCAAGCCTGTGCGCGAAGGCCTGTCGGTGGACGGCAAGCTGTATGCCTTGCCGTTCTACGCCGAAAGCTCGATGACCTACTATCGCAAGGACCTGTTCGAGCAGAAGAAGCTGACCATGCCCGAGCGTCCGACCTGGGACCAGATCGGCAAGCTGGCCGCACAACTGCACGACCCGGCCAAGGGCGTCTATGGCATCTGCCTGCGCGGCCGCGCCGGCTGGGGCGAGAACATGGCCATCATCACCACCATGGCCAATGCCTGGGGTGGCCGCTGGTTCGACGAGCAGTGGCAGCCGCAACTGTCCTCGCCGGAATGGAAGAAGTCGGTCGCCTTCTACGTCGACCTGTTGCGCAAGTACGGTCCGCCGGGCGCCAGCTCCAACGGCTTCAATGAAAACCTGGTGCTGTTCTCCAGCGGCAAGTGCGGCATGTGGGTCGATGCCACGGTCGCTGCCGGCATGCTCTACCACGGCAAGGATTCCAAGGTGTCCGACAAGACCGCCTTCGCACCCTCGCCGGTACAGGCCACCGACAAGGGTTCGCACTGGTTGTGGATCTGGTCGCTGGCCGTGCCGAAGTCCTCCAAGTCGCCGGAAGCGGCCAAGAAGTTCGCCGCCTGGGCGACCTCCAAGGAATACATCAACCTGGTCGCCAAGGATTCCGGCTGGGCGCTGGTGCCGCCGGGTACCCGCACCTCCACCTATGCCTCGGCCGAGTACAAGAAGGTTTTGCCCTTCTCGGACTTCGTGCTGGATGCCATCCAGACGGCGGACGCCAACAAGCCGACCTTGAAACCGGTGCCCTATACCGGTGTGCAGTTCGCGACCATTCCCGAGTTCCAGTCCATCGGTACCGTGACCGGTCAGGCCATCGCCGGTGCACTGGCTGGCAAGACCAGCTCGGACGCTGCGCTGGATGCCGCCCAGGCACAGGCGGTGCGGATGATGCGCCAGGGTCGTTACATCAAGTAAAGAGCAAGCCCCCCGGCAAGCGGGCAGGCAGCACGCCGTCGCCCCTGCCGTGGTTCCTGTCGTTGCGGCGGCATGTCCGGTAAAGCACCGGGACATGCCTGCCGCCTGGTCCTCCCGGCCGTCTCCACCCAGCGAGGATGGCGGTCGGACTGAAGCCGAGGCCGTCATGCCCACGATCCACTCCACCCCTGCGTCGCCCGCCCCCGGCGCGTCGCCCACGAGCACCATGATGCAGAGTCCATCCAAGTCACTTCCGCGCCCGCGGCAGAAAAGTCCTCCGCGCAAGGAACGCTTCAATCCCATCCGCCTGATGCAGGCCCCGTCGGTGCTGATCCTGCTGGCCTGGATGATCGTGCCGCTGGTGATGACGATCTATTTTTCCGTCAATCGCTATAACCTGATGGCCCCCGACCAGACCGGCTTCGTCGGTCTGGAAAACTACGTCTTCCTGCTGGAGGACCCGGCCTTCTGGCCCTCCATCGGCAATACGGCGCTCCTGATCGGCTCGGTGCTGGCCATCAGCGTCATCGGCGGCACCCTCCTGGCGGTGCTGTTCGACCAGCCTTTCCGTGGTCGCGGCATCGCGCGCCTGCTGGTGATCGGCCCCTTCTTCGTCATGCCCACCGTGGCCGCACTGATCTGGAAGAACATGATCATGCACCCGGTCTACGGCATCCTGGCCTATGTCATGCGGCATCTGGGACTGGAGCCCATCGACTGGCTGGCCGAGTACCCGATGCTGTCGGTCATCATCATCGTGGCCTGGCAGTGGATTCCCTTCGCCTTCCTGATCCTGCTGACTGCGCTGCAGTCGCTGGACAGCGACCAGAAGGAAGCCGCCCAGCTCGATGGTGCCGGTCCGATGCGCATCTTCTTCTACATCGTGCTGCCGCACCTGAAGCGCGCCATCACGGTGGTGATCATGATCGAGACCATCTTCCTGCTCTCGGTGTTTGCCGAGATCTTCACCACCACGGCAGGCGGTCCCGGTACGGCGACCACCAACCTGACCTTCCTGGTCTATGCCATCGGCCTGCAGCAGTTCGATATCGGCATTGCCTCGGCCGGCGGCATCTTCGCCGTGGTGCTGGCCAATATCGTCTCGTTCTTCCTGGTGCGCATGCTGGCCAGGAACCTCAAGGGAGTCAACGAAAAATGAGCGATCAAAAGAAAAGCCCCCTGTGGGTGGCCGTGCTGGGCTGGGCCTGCGCCATCGTGCTGTTCTTCCCCATCTTCTGGGTGGCGGTGACAGCCTTCAAGACCGAGGCCCAGGCCTATACGCCTTCGCTGGTGTTCCTGCCCACGCTGGATACCTTCCGTGAAGTCTTCAGCCGCAGCAACTACCTGGCCTATGTGCAGAACTCGCTGATCGTCTCGCTCGGTTCGACCGTGCTGTCGCTGCTGCTGGCGGTGCCGGCGGCGTACTCGATGGCCTTCTTCCCGACCGGGCGCACCCAGAAGCTGCTGCTGTGGATGCTCTCGACCAAGATGATGCCGGCCGTGGGTGTGCTGATCCCGATCTACCTGCTGGCCAAGAACACCGGCATGCTCGACACGGTCAGCGGCCTGACGATCATCTACACCCTGATCAACCTGCCCATCGCGGTGTGGATGGCCTTCACCTACTTCAATGACGTGCCCAAGGAAATCCTGGAAGCGGCCCGCATCGATGGCGCCAATGCCTGGCAGGAAATGATCTACCTGCTCCTGCCCACCGCCATGCCGGGATTGGCCTCGACAGCCCTGCTGCTGATCATCCTGTCCTGGAACGAGGCCTTCTGGAGCCTCAACCTGACCAGCGTCAACGCGGCGCCGCTGACGGTGTTCATCGCCTCCTACTCCAACCCCGAGGGCTTGTTCTGGGCCAAGCTGTCAGCCGCCTCGCTGCTGGCGATTGCGCCCATCATGGCGCTGGGCTGGCTGGCGCAGAAGCAACTGGTGCGGGGCCTGACCTTCGGAGCGGTCAAGTGATGATGACGCGTCAGGCAGTGACCCATCTCATCTGCGACTGCGACGGCGTGCTGCTGGACAGCGAGAGCATCGCCCTGGGTGTGCTGCATCGCGAACTGCTGCCCCTGCTGCCGGCCTGGCCCGACGCCGACGAAGCGCCCTCTCTGCAGGAACAGCGCAGCCAGGTACTGCACGACGCCATCGCCAACCGGCTGGGCATGTACACCGATGTGCTGCTCTCGGAAGTGGACCTGGAGTTCGAACTGGGTCTGGAGGCGGCACAGATGGAGCGCATCCACGCCACCGTGGCGCTGGCCTGCAGCGAACAGGCGCAGCCGGTGCCGGGCATCGTCGAGGCCCTGCAGGCGATCCGGCTGCCGCGCGCGGTTGCCAGCAACAGCGATGCACCGCGCATCGAAGCCGGCCTGAAGCGCTGTGGCCTGTACCCGCAGTTTGCCGGCCGTATCTACAGCGGCCACGATGTGGCCCATCCCAAGCCGGCGCCGGATGTGTACCTGGCCGCTGCCGCCGGCTTCGGCGTCGATCCGGCGCGCTGCGTGGCCATCGACGACAGTGTCACCGGCGTGCGCGCCGCCGTGGCGGCCGGCATGCATGTGCTGGGCTTCACCGGCGTGGCGCACGACCGCAAGGCGATGGCACGGCGCCTGCGCGAGGCCGGCGCGCATCAGGTATTCGAGGATATGAAGCAGTTCCCGCAACTGATCTGTGAATTGATCTGGCTGCGCTGAAGCGCGGCCCGCAGATCCGCAGACCCACAACAAGAGACCCCGAGGAGAGAGACATGGCAGCAGTGAGCATCAGGAACCTGGCCAAGCGCTATGAAGACAACGAAGTCATGCGCGACATCAACCTGGAAATCGAGGATGGCGAATTCGTCGTCTTCGTCGGCCCTTCCGGCTGCGGCAAGTCGACCTTGCTGCGCATGATCGCGGGGCTGGAAGAGATCAGCGACGGCGACCTCGACATTGGCACCCGCCGCATGAACGACGTGCCGGCCTCCAAGCGCGGGGTGGCGATGGTGTTCCAGTCCTATGCGCTGTATCCCCACATGAGCCTGTACGACAACATGGCCTTCGGCCTGAAGATCGCCGGCAAGTCCAAGGCCGAGATCGATGCCGCCGTGCAGCACGCGGCCAAGATCCTGCACATCGACCACCTGCTGGATCGCAAGCCCCGTGCGCTCTCCGGCGGCCAGCGCCAGCGCGTGGCCATCGGCCGCGCCATCACCCGCCAGCCCAGCGTGTTCCTGTTCGACGAGCCGCTGTCGAACCTGGACGCGGCGCTGCGGGTGAAGATGCGCCTGGAGTTCGCCAAGCTGCATGACGACCTCAAGACCACCATGATCTACGTGACCCACGACCAGATCGAGGCCATGACCCTGGCCGACAAGATCGTCGTGCTCTCCGAGGGCCGCATCGAACAGGTCGGCTCACCCCAGCAGCTGTATCACCATCCGGCCAACCGTTTCGTGGCCGGCTTCATCGGTTCGCCCAAGATGAATTTCATCGACGGTACGGTCGCGGCCATCCAGGGCGATGGCGTGCAGGTGCAACTTCCCGCAGGTGGCCTGCAGTGGGCGTCGGTGGATGGCAGCAGCCTGCAGGTCGGGCAGAAGGTCACGCTGGGCGTGCGGCCCGAGCATCTCAATATTGCACAGGGACAGGCGGCGCTGCAGGCGCGCTGCACGGCGCTGGAACTGCTGGGTGATTTTTCCTACCTCTACGCGGCCTACGAGGGCAGCGACGATGCGCTCATCCTGCGCGTGCCGGACAGCCTCGATCCACCGCACGGCAGCGTGCTCCAGCTGGCGGCCGATCCGGCCCGCTGCCACCTGTTCGGCGCCGACGGCCAGGCCCTGCCGCGCCTGGTTTCCAGTGTGGTCTCCAGCGTGAGCGCCCGGCGCGCCCATTGAACCCTTCGCCTTCTTCACCTCATCGACAAGGACACGGCATGACCCGCACCGCCACCTCCACCGAGCAGGACGCCGCCGACAGCCTGACCTGGCTGCATATCGGCGCCGGCTCCTTCCATCGCGCCCACCAGGCGGTTTACCTGAACGCCCTGCGTGAGAGCGGCGCCGACCGTCGCTGGCAACTGGCGCTGGCCAATATCCGTGCCGACATGGGACCGCTGCTGGAGGCGCTGGCACGCCAGCAGGGCCAGTACACGCTGGAAACCGTCACGCCCCAGGGCGAGCGCAGCTACCAGCGCATCGCTTCCATCGGCCGCATCCTGCCCTGGGACGACAGGCTCACCCAGCTGATCGCCGCCGGTGCCGAAGAGCGCACCCGCATCATTTCCTTCACCGTCACCGAAGGCGGTTACTACCTGGACCACCAGCACCGGCTCGACACCGCCAATGCCGACCTGGCCGATGACCTGCGATGCGCCCTCGACGGCAGCGGTGCGCCGCGCACCATCTATGGCGCCATCGCCGCCATCCTGCAGGCGCGCAGCCAGGCGCATCCGCAAGCGGCGCTGACGCTGCTGAACTGCGACAACCTGCGCCACAATGGCGAGCGCTTCCGCGATGGCCTGCGCCAGTTCCTGACCCTGCGTGGCGACAGCGCGCTGGTGCAGTGGATGGAGGCGCATACCACCAGTCCCAATGCCATGGTCGATCGCATCACGCCGCGCCCCACGCCGTCCGTGGCGCAGCGCGTGAAGGAAGCCACCGGCATCGATGACCCCTGCGCGCTGATGGGCGAGTCCTTCATCCAGTGGGTGATCGAGGATGACTTCAAGGCCGGTCGTCCACGCCTGGAAGAAGCGGGCGTGGAGATGGTGCAATCGGTGCTGCCCTATGAAGAGGCCAAGATCCGCATCCTCAACGCCAGCCATAGCTGCATCGCCTGGGCCGGTACCCTGGCGGGCCTGCAGTACATCCATGAAGGGACGCTGCGCGACGACATCCGCCAGATGGCCTACGACTACGTGACGCAGGACGTGATCCCCTGTCTCACGCCCAGCCCCATCGATCTGGCGGCCTATCGCGATACTACCCTGGCGCGTTTCTCCAACCCGGCCATCCAGGACACCAACCAGCGTGTGGCCGCGGATGGTTATTCCAAGATTCCCGGGTTCATCCGCCCGACCCTGCAGGAGAGCCTGAACGCCGGCCGCGATCCCCAGGCAACCGCCATGTTGCCGGCGCTGTTCCTGGTGTTTCTGCAGCGCTGGAATGCCGGACAGCTGCCCTATGAATACCAGGACGGCATCTTCGATCCGGCTGCGGTGCGCAGCATGCTGGCCGCCGCCGATCCGGTACGGGCCTTCTGCGCCGACGCGGTGCTGTGGGGCGAACTGGCTGGCGATGCAAGGCTGGAGGCGCTGGTGCGCGAGGGTGTGCAGCGCGTGCAGGACTGGCTGGGGCAGGCAAACTAAAAGCAGCCCATCTGGCCCAAGGCGGCATAGAATTGCCGCTCACCGTCTTGGCGATTGCAGCAATCGCAGCCATCGTAGCAAGCACACCGCACATTCATAACGATAACGAGGAGCACCATGTATCTTGGGATAGACCTGGGTACGTCGGAGGTCAAGGCAGTGGTCATCGACGACCAGGGCGCCCTGCTGGCGCTGGCCGGCAGTACCCTGAACGTCTCGCGCCCGCATCCGCGCTGGTCGGAGCAGGCGCCGGCCGACTGGTGGCAGGCCACCTGCGATACCGTGGACAAGCTGCGCACGCAACTGGGCGAGGAGAGCTTCGGCCGCATTCGCGCCATCGGCCTGTCAGGCCAGATGCATGGCGCCGTGCTGCTGGACGAAGAAGACCAGGTATTGCGTCCGGCCATCCTGTGGAGCGATTCGCGCAGCGCCCCCGAATGCGCTGAACTCACGCGCCGCGCACCGCGCCTGCACGGCATCGCCGGCAACCTGGCCATGCCCGGCTTCACCGCGCCCAAGCTGTTGTGGGTGGCGCGTCATGAACCGCAACTGTTTGCGCGCATCGCCACCGTGTTGCTGCCCAAGGACTGGCTGCGCCTGAAGATGACCGGAGGCAAGGTCTCCGACCCCTCGGACGCGGCCGGCACGCTGTGGCTGGATGTGGAGGGCCGCAACTGGTCCGATGAGCTACTGGAGGCCTCCGGCATGCGACGCGATCAGATGCCGGCGCTGGTCGATGGCAGCGCGGTCTCCGGCACCTTGCTGCCGGAGGTGGCGCAGCGCTGGGGACTGGCGGCGGACGTGATCGTGGCCGGCGGTGCCGGTGACGGTGCGGCCAGCGCGGTCGGGATCGGCGCGGTCAAGCCGGGCGATGGTTTCCTCTCGTTGGGGACCTCGGGCGTGCTGTTCGTGGTCAACGACCGCTTCCGTCCCAACCCGGGACGTGCCATCCATGCCTTCTGCCATACCCTGCCGCAACGCTGGCACCAGATGAGCGTGATGCTCTCGGCCGCCAGTTGCCTGCGCTGGTTCTGCCGTCTCTGCTCGGTGGACGAGAAGAGCCTGCTGGCCGAGATCGAACAGCTGGACCAGGAAGCGCGTGACAATGCGCCACTGTTCCTGCCCTATCTGTCCGGCGAGCGCACGCCCCACAACGATCCCTACGCTACCGGTGTCTTCCATGGCCTGACGCCGGAACACCAGCGCGCCGCATTGGGCTATGCGGTGCTGGAAGGGGTGGCCTTCGGCATGGTCGATGGCCTGGATGCGCTGCGTGCCGCCGGCACCGACGTGGCCGAATTGTCGCTGGTAGGGGGTGGCGCACGCAGCCCGTATTGGGCACAGTTGCTGGCCGACGCGCTGGAAGTACGCATCGTCACCCACGTCGGCAGCGAAGCCGGCGGCGCACTCGGTGCGGCGCGTCTGGCCTGGCTGGCCGATGGCGGCGACGAGGCGGAGGTCTGCCGCAAACCGGCCCGCCAGGCGCAGTACCAGCCGGACCCGGACAGGCGAGCCGTCTTGCAGGCGCGCTTGCAGCGTTATCGGGACATCTATGCGCCGTTTGCGCCCTTGCATGGGGACGCAGGCTGAAGAAAATGACCGTTGAAAATCAACAGGCCGTTCTTGCCCACCTGGCAGGAACGGCCTGTTGCTTGATACGGTGATGCAGTGATTCGCTGATTCAGCGACGATTGAACTTGAACACCGAAATCGCCTGCAACAGCCGCACCGTCTGCTCCTGCAGGCTGCCCGCCGCAGCGGCGGCTTCTTCCACCAGCGAGGCGTTCTGCTGGGTGCTGGCGTCCATCTGGGTGATGGCTTCATGCACCTGGTTGATGCCGGCGCTCTGCTGCTGGGTGGCTTCCTTGATTTCCCCCATGATGCCGGAGACGCGCTGCACCGATGCCACGATGTCGCGCATGGTGCTGGTGGCCTGTTCCACCTGACGGTTGCCGACATCGACCTTTTCCACCGAGGCATCGATCAGTTGCTTGATTTCCTTGGCCGCAGCGGCCGAGCGTTGCGCCAGCGAGCGCACTTCCGAGGCCACCACGGCAAAGCCGCGCCCCTGTTCGCCGGCCCGTGCCGCTTCCACTGCAGCGTTGAGCGCCAGGATGTTGGTCTGGAAGGCGATGCTGTCGATCAGGCCGATGATGTCCACGATCTTGCGCGAGGACTCGCTGATCTCGTTCATCGTGGTGCCGGTGCTGGCCACGGCATCACCACCGCGCATGGCAATGGAGGACGCGGTCCCGGCCAGGTCGTTGGCCTGCACGGCGTGGTCGGCGTTCTGGCGCACGGTGGCGGCCAGCTGATGCATGCTGGAAGCGGTCTCTTCCAGGTTGGAGGCCTGTACTTCGGTGCGGCGTGACAGGTCCATGTTGCCGGTGGCGATCTCGCGCGTGGCCAGGGTGATGGTTTCCACGTTGGAGCGTACGTCGCCGATGATGGCGGTCAGGTTCACGTTCATCTGCCGCAGCGAGGCCAGCAGGCGCCCCAGTTCATCGTGGCGACGGCTTTCGATGCGCACCGACAGGTCGCCGCCGGTGATGGCGTGGGTGATCTCCAGTGCCTGCTGCAGGGGCTTGATGAGGGCGTTGCGCAGGGCGATCCACTGCACGATGGAGATCACGGCGGAGGCCGCGGCCAGGGCGCTGATCCACCATTGATGCAGGGCCGCCATGCCGGCGATCACCACGGCGATCTGGATGGTCAGCATCAGGCCCATGGACAGGTTCAGACGGGTGTTCAGCTGCATGCGCGCCAGCTTGCCCAGCCAGCCGGCCAGACCGGTGCGCACCACTTCGCCACGGTGCAGGGCGATGCCCTTGGCCTGGCCACGGCGGATGCTGGCGTACAGCTTTTCGGCAGCGGCCACGGCATCTCGTTCGGGCTTGGTGCGCACTGACATGTAGCCGATCACCTGGCCGCTCTCGCGGATGGGCGTGACGTTGGCGCGCACCCAGTAGTGGTCGCCGTTCTTGCTGCGGTTCTTGACCAGCCCGGTCCAGGGCAGGCCGCCCTTGATGGTGGCCCACATGTCGGCAAAGGCTTCGGCCGGCATGTCGGGATGGCGGATCAGGTTCTGCGGCGCACCCAGCAATTCCTCTTCCTCGAAACCGCTGATTTCGATGAAGTAGGGATTGACGTAGGTGATGTTGCCCTTGAGATCGGTCTTGGAAACGATTGCCTTGCCGTCGACGAGCGGACGCTCTTCTCCGGTGACCGGCATGTTCATGCGCATCTTTTACCCCCGTGTAAGAAGCCTTGTGTGTGGAAAGTCCGGCTGGCGGGCGCAAGCTGCGCGGCGGGCAGCGTTCGTCTCTCCCTGACGAACGCGTGGAACCGTCTGCGCCAGGCAGCGACAGCCTGGCGCATGTCTTGCCTGATGAGATTCAGGCGGCGGGATTGTCTCCGGGATGCGGGCTGTCGGGCCCTCTGCGGGGCTTTCCGAAGACGCTAGTGTAGGTCGGATAGAACGAACAGTACATGACTACCGTCAACATTATCGAGATCGGCAACAGGATGAAGAACACCACCGTGAAGCTGCCGCTCACCAGCGCGATGATCATGCTGATCACGGTGGGGACGACGATGGCGATGACGATCCAGGCCAGGCCGTAGACCAGGAAGGCGCGACCGGCGCGGCGCACGGCGAAGAAGCTGTAGAACAGTGCCTTGCCGAGCGGCATCTGCTGCCACATGATCAGTGGTGCCGCATACCAGAAGGCCATGGCGGCCGGCACGTACAGCGCAGCCGCGACCAGCATGGCGATGCGCATGCTGCCGGCGGCGCTCTGCAGTTCCTCGGTGGAGAGGCCGCCTCCCATCATGGCCTTCCAGAAGGTGCCGCCGTCGGCCAGCGCCGAAGCCGCGACCACCAGCGTGGCCACCAGCAGGTAGAGCAGGCCGAGCTTGAAGAGCGTGTTGCGGGCCGGGCTGCGGAAAGCGATCAGCAGCAGGTTGGGGTAGACCCGTTCGCCTTTTTCGATCTGCGCACAGGCTTGCATGAACGACATCGAAAACAGCGGGATCAGGATCAGCGGCAGCATCTGACCCAGCACCGGGATGATGCCCAGTGCCAGCATCAGGAACATGTAGGCCAGGAACAGCGTGGAGATCTCGGCCGGCTGCTTGCGGAACAGCGCGAAGCCTTGCTTGACCCAGGACCAGCCGGTATGTGCGGGAATCTTTTCCATAGCTCCAGTGGTTACAGCGCCGGCGGCGTTTCCTTGATGCGCAGGCGCAGGATGCGTTCAAAATGGGTGGGGTCATGCGGCGTGAGCATCTCTGCTTCTCGCGGCAGGTAGAAGTCATACAGGCGCGACAGCCAGAAGCGCAGGGCGGCCGCGCGCAGCATCGGTTGCCAGGCCACGCCTTCGGCCGGCGAGAACGGACGCACGGCGCGGTAGGCGCTCAGCATCGCTTCGGCACGGGCCAGGTCCAGCGCACCCGTATCGAGGTCCACGCACCAGTCGTTGACGGTCACGGCCAGGTCGAACAGCCAGGTGTCGCAACCGGCGAAATAGAAATCGAAGATGCCCGACAGGCGCTCACCCACGAACATCGCATTGTTGCGGAACAGGTCGGCATGCACCGGGCCCCGCGGCAGGGCGCGGTAATCGGCGGTGGCGGCGAAGTCCTTCTGGTACTGCACTTCATCGGCCAGCAGGCTGGCCAGCTCGGGCGGCAGGAAAGGCAGCACCGAGGGCGTGGTTTCCAGCCACCAGGCCAGGCCGCGCAGATTGGGCTGGAGGATCTTGAAGTCCTTGCCGGCCAGGTGCATGCGCGCCAGCATGTCGCCCAGCGCGGCGCAGTGCAACGGTTGCGGATCGAGCTGGGACTCGCCCTCCAGCTTGCTGACGATGGCCGCCGGCTTGTCGTTGAGCAGGGTGACGATGGCGCCCTTGTCATTGGCCACCGGCGCCGGCACGGGAATACCGCGCTGCGCCAGGTGGCGCATCAGTTCCAGGTAGAAGGGCAATTGTTCGATATGCAGCTTTTCGAACAGGGTCAGGACGTATTCGCCGCTGTCGGTGCTGATGAAGAAGTTGCTGTTCTCGATGCCCGAGGAAATGCCCTTGATCGAGCGTGCGCGACCGAGCGGAAATTGTTGGATCCAGTCCGAGAGCTGTTCCAGACTGACCGGTGTAAAGACTGCCATGGCGAAATTGAGAATGTAAAGCTTGCTGAAATACCGGGATCCCGAGCTACGCCTGCCGGCACCGCCGGGACTGGCGTGACAGCGGCGGCATAGGGCCGCATCGGCTGTCCCTGGCCGGTCGCGGCGGGCGACCGGGGTGATGTTGGCCAACCCGGCAGGGTCAGCCGTCCATCGTGGCGAAGCGATTACTTCTTGGTGGTGCTGTCGGTATCGCCTTCCTGCGGCTTCTTGACGCCCCAGTCGAACTCGCCGACCTTCCATTGTGCCGAGCTCGGCGGCGGGCTCTGGGCATCGCCCGGGGTGGAGCCGCCCAGTTGCGGGTTGGGGCGCACGTAATAGGTGCTGGGGCCGGACTTGACTTCGATTTCCTTGGTCTGGCCGTGGTCGCGGCGTTCCTTGATGCTATTGCCCTGGGTGCGGCTGTCTTCGCCGGGCTTGCGGATGGTGACCGCGGGCGGTTCGCCTTCTTCCAGCTTTTCCAGTTCGGGTGGCGGCGGCGCCGGCTGGGCGGCCAGGCCGGCAGGGGCCGGTTGGGCGAAAGCCAGCGGAGCAGCCAGGCTGGCCGATGCGCACAGCAGGGCGGCGGCCAGGGACTGTTGGAACCAGACGTTGGATGGTTTCATGATATCGACAGGAAAAATGCAGGAAAAAGATGGTGTTGTTTTCTTCATTGTAGCAAACCATCGTGGTGCGGCCCCTGCGTTTCTTCACGGGAATGCTCGGGAAGACAACATCCGGCCGCCTTTCTGCCATCTGGCGGCGACTTGCGGGCGACCTAGTCCAGCAATGGCAACCTGCTATGGATCCAGTCGCCCAGGGTGGGCGGCATGGCGACCAGCCGGGTGAAATCGTCTTCGTCGCTGGCATCGAAGTAGCTGAGGTGGTCGGAGGAATATTCCAGCAGGGTCGGGAAGTCACGCCCCCATTGCACCGTGAAGTGCCGCAGCGCCCGCAGTTCGCCCCGTTCCCCATAGATACGCAGCCGGATGCGGTCCTGCCGGGTCTGCTCGGCCGGACCGGCGCCACACAGTTCGACCCGCAGCTGCTGGCCGCGATACTGGCGCCAGCCACCGTTGAGCTTCTGGCTGTAGATGCCGCAGTCGCGATAGTGCGGCGTGAACGCGGTGGTCACCGTGGCTGCCAGCCCGTAGGCCATGGCCAGCAGATAGAGCAGGGTCACGGCGTGATAGCCGGGTTTGAGCGCGGCTTTGGCCGGAGCGACCACGCGCATCAGCGCGCGATAGAACAGACCCAGCGCACAGACCAGCACCACGCCCAGGGTCCAGTAGAGCGGCGTGGTGTCGGAGGGCGCATTCTGGTCCCACGGCAGCACGCCCAGCTGCTGGCCCATCGCCGGTGAAATGATCACCGGCATGCTGACCAGCGCGGCGATGAGCATGCCTGCCAGCGCCAGCGTGTAGAGCGTGCCGATGAAGAGTTGGATAACGTAGGCTTTGGTGACCGGCATGACGACGATGGCGTGCAATCAGTTCATTTGCGTGCCGTGCATCATGAAGTTGTCGACTTGTTTTTCAAATCGTACGAAGGTGATGGAAAGTGAACGTTTCTACACTTATCGGTGTAAAGATGGCGGGCGGAGAGGGAGAAATGAAGAGGCCGGGCGGCATTGCTGGGGCAGAGTTGGCAAGGAATTTGCAGGAAAACCGGAGAATCACTCGGTCGAGCAAGGGAATTCGGGCTTTGGGTGGGATGATGAAAGACTGTTCATAGTCGTCCTGGCGTCGATGTCAAACTGGATGATCCGATTATTCTCATACTGCAATCGGTGTGGATGTGTTGGCCTTAATCCAGCAAGGGAATCCTCGATCGCAACCAGTCGAGCGGAGACGGTGGCATGGACATTGTCTGCATTTGATCATTCTGGTCAGCATGGTCGAAATAGATGATGTGCTGGTCGGAGTATTCCAATTTTCGTTCTGCATTGACGTCCCAATCCAATCTGAAGTAGCGGATGGCCTGTACCACATCCTCATCATCGAAAATTCGCAGCCTTATGTGATCATTGGCCCCCGTTTCATCGGGACCTGAACCGCATAGCTCAATACGATATGTTTGGTCGTCGAACGTTCTCAGACCGCCATTAAGCTTCTCGCCATAACCGGCGCAGTTCTTGTAACTTGGTCCGGATAGATTGATGATGGGAATGCTCAGTACGTAGCAAAGCAGAATGAGAAATGTAATGGTGATCCGGCGATACCTCTTTCTCGTCGATGGAGAAAACTCCTTCCCAAATTTCTCCATCCGCCAAAAGAAGAAAATCACTGCAACCATCAAGATTGGCAAGAGCGTTCCTCGTATCAGTTCTGTTTGAGCATCCGGATCAATTCTCCATAGATAGACTCCGAGTGACGAGGTCATCCAGGCGGGCAAGGCGATGGCGAGGATGATCATCAGGGCCGGCGTGGCGATCAGGAATGCCGAGGTGAGTGCGGTTCCGAGAAGAAGTTTCGTTACATAGGTTCTGGCGGTCGGCATATGGGCTGCAACTGGAGTCGGATAGGTTTGTCGAGTTTGACGAGTTTGGGTCTGCTGTAGATCATGAAATCTCCACCCCTGTCATGTTTTTCTCTCCAGGCGTTGAAATTCTTGTTGTAGATCGGAAAGTAGATGTCCTGCTCCCTGTTCTTTTGGAACAGGCCTTTGCGTGTATCAACAAGAAATTCCAGACCTTCGTCGGTGAAATAGAGTGAGTGAAGCCTGGATCGATCTTCTGAATAATCCCCGAAATGGGTTCGTACATTGATACTGTTCTGACCAAATATTTTGTGGCTGCCGTCAATGGCCTGACTCAGTCCGCTTTGTGGCGTGATGATGATGCCGGTCTTGTTCCAATGACCCAGATATTGGGATTTGACACCATCTGGATCATCGTTAAATGAATAGCTATCTTTGATGTATACGAAGACATGAGTCACCTCGACTTTTGGATTGATACAAAATGTCTTCGTTTTCTTAAAATCGTCATAGAGAAAATATTTGTCACCTCTGACACTGGCTTTGGCGATGGCGGCATACAGATTGAACCTTGCCAAAGAGCCGGTCAGGTCGGTTAGGGAAAAATTGCTTTGCATGGTGTCCTGATTGAATACGGACGCCCTCTGAAATTGCCAGTCGATGTGGAATTGACGTAGATCCTTCAAAAATTCGCCTGTATCCAGATCCAAGGACTTGGTATGGATGAACATGGTGGAGAGATGATGTGAAAGGATGCGTTCCAGCTTTCCCAGGCCATTCCGATTGCAGATACCCCGTTCGATGAGGTCTTTGTAGATATCCCGTACTTTCCCAAAACGCAGTACCCAATCGAGGGTGACACTTGTACTTTCATAGGGCTGTACGGAATTTGGGTCATTGTCATAGATATGCTTTTGCGCGTTAAACCACGTCCGCGCTAACTTGGCCGATACCGGCCACCCCATCTTCTCCATCGCGTCAGGGATGTCCTGCAGGTCGAACACCGGTGGATCTTTGCACTCCTCCAGTACCAGTTCATCAGCTTGCATCGGCGGTTTGCTGTTACGTTCCGTTTTTGCTGCTTCCGCTTCCGCGTGCTTTTGCAGACATTCCTCCTCCTTCTGGGCTTTGATTGCTTGCCTGCTCAGTTTGACTTTCGGTGGTGTGGGTTGTGGCGGAGGTGGTGTGACGCCCGGTGCTGGACGCTCCAGCGATACGCCGGTCTGGGTGGCCAACGGAACACAGCCGCGCGAGCCAGCATAGGCTTGCCAGCGAATCGGCCTAAATGGAATCAGGGATGACTCCATTCGGTAATACGGAATCTTGCGCGTTGCCATAGCGATTCTCTTGTCAAAAAAGAATCCGCTACGGTACTCAGCGACGTTTCCTGCGGTCAATGTTTAGGTCGGGCCAGCCTTCAAAGTGAAGACGATCTTCGAAAATTTTTTGTAAGAAGCAGCCCTGTTGTCGCCTCGTGGCAAAATGCTCGCCTTGAAAAGCAGAACGGGCGGGACATGGTGATCATGTTCCGCCCGTGCTTGCAGACCGCTTAACTGACCGGCCTACAGATACATCCCGCTCTGCCGCTCCGCCTCCTGCTGCGTTTCGGCCGGCTTGGATTTCTCGGCGTGGAATTTCTGGATCGCCGCCAGGACCTCGGCCGGCTCGTCGATCACCTGCAGCAGGTTGACGTCCTTGGGCGAGATCATGCCATCGTCCACCAGGCGGGTCTTGATCCAGTCCACCAGCCCGGCCCAGAACTCGCTGCCCACCAGGATCACCGGCATCATGCGCGACTTGCCGGTCTGCATCAGGGTCAGTGCTTCGGTCAGTTCGTCGAGCGTGCCGAAGCCGCCGGGCAGGACCACGTAGGCGTCGGCATATTTGACGAAGGCGACCTTGCGCGCGAAGAAATGACGGAAGGACAGCGAAATGTCCTGCCAGGCATTGCCGTGCTGTTCGTGCGGCAGTTCGATGTTCAGGCCCACCGAGGGCGAGGCGCCTTCGTAGGCGCCCTTGTTGGCGGCCTCCATGATGCCGGGACCACCGCCGGAAATGACGGCATAGCCGGCATCCGAGATCAGGCGGGCGATCTCCACACACAGTTGATAATGGGGATTGTCGGGGCGGATACGGGCAGAACCGAAGATGGAAACGGCAGGACGCAGCTCGGAGAGACGTTCGGTCGATTCAATGAATTCTGCCATAATCGTGAGTACATGCCACGACTCGCGCGCCTTCTTGGCCGTCGCGCGTTCGATGTCTCCCACTTCCCGCAGGCGCGGGACATTCTTTCCTCTCTGTTCCATATGCAAAAAACCTTGTTGTTAGTTGATGGTTCCAGTTACCTCTATCGCGCATTCCATGCACTGCCCGATATGCGTAACGCGGAAGGCGCGCCCACCGGTGCGCTGTACGGCATCATCAATATGCTGCGCCGACTGCGCAACGATTATCCCGCAAGTTACGTTGCCTGTGTGTTCGATGCCAAGGGCAAGACCTTCCGTGATGATCTGTATCCCGACTACAAGGCCACCCGCAAGTCGATGCCGGAAGACCTGGCATTGCAGATCGAACCCATCCACGCCGCGGTGCGCGCGCTGGGCTGGCCCATCCTGATGGTCGAGGGCATCGAGGCCGATGACGTCATCGGTACGCTGTCGGTGCAGGCCACCGCCGCCGGGCTGGACACGATCATCTCCACCGGTGACAAGGACATGGCCCAGCTGGTCGATGAACACGTTACCTTGGTCAACACGATGAGCAATGAAGTTCTCGACATTGCCGGCGTGACTGCAAAATTCGGTGTGCCGCCCAACCGTATCGTCGATTACCTCAGCCTCATCGGCGATACCGTGGACAACGTTCCCGGGGTGGAAAAGTGCGGTCCCAAGACCGCCGTGAAATGGCTGACCGCCTACGATTCGCTGGATGGCGTGATGGCCAATGCCGACAAGATCAGCGGCGTGGTCGGCGAGAACCTGCGCCGCGCGCTGGACTGGCTGCCACAGGGCCGCGTGCTGGTGACGGTCAAGACCGATTGCGACCTGTCGGCGCACATGAAGTCCATCCTCGAATCGCTGACCATGCAGCCGCAGGACAAGGAAGTCCTGAAGGACCTCTTCACTCGCTACAACTTCCGCACCTGGTTGCGCGAACTGGCCGATGGCGGCGATGCCGCGGTGGGCAAGGCGCCGGTGGTGGGTGCCGTGGCTGCGGCCGCGCTGGAAGTGCCGGCCCAGGGCGGCTTGTTCGCCCCGGCCACGCCGGTGGAGTACGAGACCGTGCTCACCGAGGCACAGCTGGACCAATGGATCGCCGCCATCAATGCAGCCGAGCTGACCGCCGTCGATACCGAAACCACCTCGCTGGAAGCGATGCAGGCCGAGCTGGTCGGCATCTCGTTGTGCTGGGAGCCGGGCCGCGCCGCCTATATCCCGGTGGGCCACAATTACCAGGATGCGCCGCCGCAATTGTCGCGCGAGCACGTGCTGGAAAAACTCAAGCCCTGGCTGGAAGACGCCAGCAAGCCCAAGCTGGGCCAGCACCTGAAATATGACAGCCACATCTTCGCCAACTATGGCATTCGCCTGGCAGGGGTGAAGCACGACACGCTGCTGGAATCCTATGTCTTCGAGTCGCACCGGCCGCACGACATGGACAGCCTGGCGGCGCGTCACCTGGAGCGCAAGACCATCACCTACGCCGAGGTGTGCGGCAAGGGCGCGTCCCAGATCGGCTTCAATGAAGTGGCCATCGAACGCGCCACCGAATACGCGGCCGAGGATGCCGAGGTCACGCTGGCCCTGCACCGCGCCATGTGGCCGCAGATCGAGCATGACGACAAGCTGCGCTTCATCTATGAAAAGATCGAGGTTCCGACTTCGGTGGTGCTGCAGAAGATCGAGCGTAACGGTGTGCTCATCGACAGTGAACGCCTGGGCCAGCAATCGCATGACCTCGGGCGCCGCATGCTGGAGATCGAGCAGCAGGCCTATGACCTGGCAGGCCAGCCCTTCAACCTGAATTCGCCCAAGCAACTGGGCGAGATCCTGTTCGGCAAGCTGGAGTTGCCGGTGGTGAAGAAGACCGCTTCCGGCGCGCCCTCCACCGACGAAGAAGTGCTGCAGAAGCTGGCCGAGGACTATCCGCTGCCCAAGGTGTTGCTGGACTATCGCGGCCTGTCCAAGCTCAAGTCCACCTATACCGACAAGCTGCCCAAGATGATCAATCCGGTCACCGGGCGCGTGCATACCAACTATGCGCAAGCCGTGGCGGTCACGGGACGCCTGGCCTCCAACGAGCCCAACCTGCAGAACATCCCGATCCGCACTGCAGAAGGTCGTCGCATCCGCGAAGCCTTCGTCGCGCCCGAAGGTAGCGTGATCGTGTCGGCCGACTATTCGCAGATCGAGTTGCGCATCATGGCGCACATCTCGGAAGATGAAAACATGCTGAAGGCCTTCGCCAACAACGAAGACATCCACAAGGCGACCGCCGCCGAAATCTTCGGCATCGCGCCCGAGCAGGTCGAGTCGGAGCAGCGCCGTTATGCCAAGGTGATCAATTTCGGCCTGATCTACGGCATGAGCGCTTTTGGTCTGGCCGGCAACCTGGGCATCGAACGTTCGGCGGCGCAGATGTACATCGACAAGTACTTCATGCGTTTTTCCGGCGTGAAGCGCTACATGGACGAAACCCGTCTGCAGGCCAAGGCACGGGGCTATGTGGAAACCGTGTTCGGCCGTCGCCTGTGGCTGCCCGAGATCAATTCGCCCAACGGTCCACGTCGCCAGGGAGCGGAACGGGCGGCGATCAACGCGCCCATGCAGGGTACCGCCGCCGACCTCATCAAGCTGGCCATGATCGCGGTGCAGGACTGGCTGGAAAAGACTGGCATGCAGACTCGCATGATCATGCAGGTGCACGATGAACTGGTGTTGGAAGTTCCACAACAGGAGCTGGAGCTAGTGCGTGAAAAGCTGCCCGAATTGATGAAAAATGTTGCGGAGCTGAAAGTTCCCTTGCTTGCCGAGGTAGGAATCGGTAAGAATTGGGACGAAGCACATTAATTCACATTAATTCCGGTTTCTGGCACAACATCGTTCCCGGTTCGTGACCGGGTTCGCATGATCGCCGGTCGTGTGGAACCGGCGCCCGCGCCGCCAGGGAAAGCGGATCGGGCGCAGATGGTGGATATAAGAATTGGCAATGCAACAAGCTGACGAACTGACAAGTCGGCGCAATCAGAACCGAAAAAAATAGAAGACTGGCGTCGCAACCGCAGGCATTCGAAGACGGGACGACGCACTGGGTGAAGCCGGACCAAGGTCCGGCGCAGCAGAGGCTGGGCAGGAAAGGGCAGGGGACACGCACCAGGTTTTTCGACACGCACCGCGCATGCGGGCTGCGCCATTGGCGCAGGTCTTTCCATCCCCCAACGCTTCCGTCCGGCCTCCGATGAACACATTGGAGGAGACGTCATGAAGTCAGCAATGAAAGTGGGCACGCGCCTGGGACTCGGGTTTGCGTGGGTGGTGCTGTTGCTGGTGCTGGTGACCGGTTTCGGCATCTTCAACATGCACCAGGTACAGGGGCGTTTCACCCACGTGGTCGAGGTGAAGAACCCCGAGAGCACGCTGGTCAAGGACATGCTGGAGACCGTGGGGGAGCGTTCCATCTCGCTGCGCAACCTGATGCTGCCGGCCGCTCCCGAGGATGTGGACATCGAGGCGCAGTACATCGAGGCGCAGACGCTGAAGTACAAGATGGCCGCGCAGAAGCTGCAGCAGCTCTTCACTGATTCGGCCGACACCACCGAGGAAGAAAAGGCCGCCCTGCCCAAGATCGCCGCCCAGGCCACCAATGCCGAAAAGCTCATCAGCGAAGCCGTGGAGTTCGGCAAGCGTCGTGAAGCCTACGAGCTGGCGCAATTCCTGAAGGAACAATACCTGCCGGTGCAGAAGTCCTGGCAGGTCGAACTGAAGGCGCTGGCCGCGCTGGAAGACCGGCTCAACAAGGAAGCCGCCGAGGCCAGCGCCACCGCCTATGCGCGTGCGCGCCTGCTGATGCTGGTCATCAGTGCCATCGGCGTGGTCACCGCCATCCTGGCGGCACTCTGGCTGACCCGCCAGATCCTGCGCAAGCTGGGCGGTGAGCCGGACTACGCGGTGCAGATCGCTGGCCAGATTGCCGAAGGCGACCTGGCCGTGGTCATCGATACCCGCCCCGGCGACAACGACAGCCTGCTGGCCGCCATGCGTATCATGCGCGACAAGCTGGCTGCCATCGTCACCGAAGTACGCCGGGGTTCGGAAACCATCACCACCGCCTCCACCGAAATCGCCCGCGGCAACCTCGACCTGTCGGGCCGTACCGAGCAGCAGGCCGGCGCCCTCGAAGAAACCGCTTCCTCGATGGAACAGCTCAATTCCACCGTCAAGCAGAATGCCGAGAATGCCCACCAGGCCAACGACCTGGCGCTGGCTGCCTCCGACGTCGCGGTGCAGGGCGGCAGCATCGTCTCGCAGGTGGTGGAGACGATGCAGTCCATCAATGCCTCTTCGCAGAAGGTGGCCGATATCGTCAGCGTGATCGATGGCATCGCCTTCCAGACCAACATCCTGGCCCTGAATGCAGCGGTCGAAGCGGCCCGCGCCGGCGAGCAGGGGCGCGGCTTTGCGGTGGTGGCTTCCGAGGTGCGCTCGCTGGCCCAGCGCTCGGCCTCGGCGGCCAAGGAAATCAAGGTGCTCATCGGCGACTCCGTGGGCAAGGTCGAGAACGGCAGCAAGCTGGTGGAACAGGCCGGCAGCACCATGACCGACATCGTCACCAGCATCCGCCGCGTGACCGACGTGATGACCGAGATCACCCACGCCAACCGCGAGCAGAGCAGCGGCATCGAACAGGTCAACGAGGCGATCATCCAGATCGACGACATGACACAGCAGAATGCGGCGCTGGTCGAGCAGGCGGCTGCGGCGGCCCGTTCGCTGCAGGAACAGGCGGCCGGCCTGCAGCAGCTGGTCAGCGTGTTCCGTGTCGATGCTGCCCAGGCGAGGGTGGCGTCATCCTATGCGGCGCCGAGTGCCGAGCGTGTCATCGATGTCACGCCGGGCGCGCCGGAATTGCCGGCCGGTGGCCAGGTGCTGGCGGTGCAGGGCTGAGGATGGCCCATAGGACGGGAACAACGTCTGCGCCGGTTTGCGGTTAGACTCCGGCTTGGGTGAAGTCGGAGCGCATCCGCGAGGATGCCGGCAAGCGGCCTGCAAGGGCCGCTTTTTTCTGGATATGGATATTCCGGATGAGGCCAGGAAATCCGCGATCCTTCCCCGCATCACGTCCACCACAACGAGGCCACGTGCCACCAAGATGGAGAACCCCGATGAACGACCTTCGCAATGATTTCGACAGCCTGCTGGGACAGAGCACCCTGTCCGGCAGCGCCGACCGCCGTACCTTCCTGAAGACTGCCCTGGGCACCGGCTTTGCCGCCGCCGTGCTGCCGGTCTGCGCGCAGACCATGATCAAGACCGACACCAGCGGCCTGACCGCCGGCGAGGTTTCCATCGAGGTCAACGGCCAGCGCGTGCCGGCCTATCGTGCCCAGCCCGAGGGCAAGACCGGGCTGCCGGTCATCATCGTGGTGTCGGAAATCTTTGGCGTGCACGAGCACATCGCCGATATCGCCCGCCGCTTCGCCAAGCTGGGCTATCTGGCCATCGCACCGGACTTCTTCGTGCGCCAGGGCAATCCCATGGCCTATACCTCCATTGCCGAGTTGCAGAAGGACATCATTTCCAAGGTGCCGGATGCCCAGGTGATGGGCGACATCGACGCCTACGTGAAATGGGCCGGCGAAAATGGCGGTGATACCAGCCGCCTGGGCATCAACGGCTTCTGCTGGGGTGGCCGCATCGTCTGGCTCTACAGCGCCCACAATCCCAAGGTCAAGGCCGGTGCCGCCTGGTATGGCCGCCTGGTGGGTGACAAGACCGCGCTGTTCCCGCAGCAGCCGATCGATATCGCAGCTACGCTGAAGACGCCGGTCATTGGCCTCTACGGCGGCAAGGATCAGGGCATCCCGGTGTCTACCGTGGAACAGATGAAGGAAGCCCTGCAGAAGGCCGGCAACAAGTCGGAATTCCACGTCTATGCCAATTCCGGCCACGCCTTCAATGCCGATTACCGCCCTAGTTATGTCGAGGCCGACGCCAAGGACGCCTGGGCCAAGGTGGTGGCTTTCTTCAAGAGTCACGGCGTGGCGTGACGCGCTGAAGGTCCGGCCTCTTATTGGTGCGCGTCTGATGCAGATCAAGGCATGGCGCACCAAGATGTGCAGGACGCTTGCGGCAAGGGACGGAGTTTTCCGTCCCTTTTTCATTGGTATGCGACAAAACACATGGGTATACCGCGCCGATCCCGGCCTTGCGCCATTGGCACGCGGTTTGCTATGACAAGGATTGAGTAGAAGCGGCTAGCGGTCGGTAAAACGGACACTTACCTTCCTGCGGGGCATTGCTCGTGACGCCATCGGAACCCACCGATGGTCCCCATCTTTTGATAGGACACGAGACCATGCACGATGCCTGCGCGCTTTTCTCTTTCTCATTCTCTCTACGCTCTTCCCGGCCACGCTCAGGATCGCCCGCCTCTCTGCGAGGTGCGCGATGAATGCCGTCGCTGAACGCTTTAATAGCGTTGCCCCGGCCGATCCCGCCACCATGCTGCACCTGCGGGTGAGGGCCATACGCCCGGCTGCTGCCGATATCCGCCTGTTCGAACTGAGCTCTGCAGATGGCGCCCCATTGCCACCATGGAGCGCGGGCGCGCACCTGCGCCTGCAACTGCGGGAGGGGCTGGAACGCTGCTATTCGCTGTGCAATACGCCGCAACAGCGCGACTGTTATGTGATCGCCGTCAAGAAGGAAGCCGCCTCACGCGGCGGCTCGGTCTTCTTGCACGACCAGGTGCAAGAGGGCGACCTGCTCACTGCAGCGGCACCCGTCAATGCCTTTCCTCTGGTGGTTGATGAACGTGTTCCGCTGCTCTTGGCAGCCGGTATCGGTATCACACCGCTCCATGCGATGGTCGCCGACATGGCCGCGCGCGGTGTACGCCACCGTCTGCATTATTTTGCACGCGGTCTGGCGCACGCGGCCTTCTTCCACGAACTGGCGGCCTGCTCGCAGGGCATGTCGCTACATCTGGGGCTGGATGGCGCCGAGACCGGACGCGCCATTGCCGCCGCGCTGGCCGGCGTGCCGTGCTCTTCGCCGCTTTATGTATGCGGCCCCGCACCCTTCATTGAGGCGGCGCGTGACCATGCGCGCCAGGCCGGCTGGCGCGAGGAGGATGTCCATTTCGAATGGTTCGCCGCGCCCACCGGCGCAAGCCATGCCGTCACCCATGCCACTGACCAGGACCACCATGTCTTCGAACTGGTCTTGCAGCGCTCGGGCGTGCGCTGCTCGGTGTCACCCGGCCAGAGCATCGTCGCGGCCGCCGCCGAGGCTGGCGTGGTGATCGGCACCTCCTGCGGCGAGGGATTCTGCGGCAGTTGCGAAAGCACCGTGCTGGAAGGTCTGCCCTTGCATCGGGACAGCGTGCTCTCGGCCGTCGAGCGCGCCAGTGGTCGCACGCTGATGCCCTGCGTCTCGCGCTGTGCAGGAACGCGATTGGTACTGGATCTGTGATGTTCCGATTTGTCTGTGCAAGTTCAACCCACCTGGAGAGGAAGGCTATGAAGAAGCAAGCGATGCAGAAGCGGACTTTCATGCGGCGTGTGGCCGCACTATGGCTGGGCGCGGCAGCCCTGCAGATGGCCGGCCTGGCCCATGCCGAGGACAAGGTCACCCTGCTGTCGAACTGGTATGCGCAGGCCGAGCATGGCGGCTTCTACCAGGCCGTGGCCAAGGGCATCTACAAGAAGTACGGCATGGACGTCACCATCAAGATGGGTGGCCCGCAGGTCAACAACATGCAGATCCTGGTGGCGGGGCAGGCCGACTTCAGCATGGGGTATGACTTCACGGTGCTCAAGGGCATAGAGCAGGGCTTGCCGCTGGTGACCGTGGGTACGTCCTTCCAGTCCGACCTGCAGGGCATGATGACGCATGATGATGTCACCAGCCTGGCCGGGCTGAAGAACAAGACCATCCTGGTGGCGGGCTCCGGCCAGTCGAGCTGGTGGCCGTGGCTCAAGTCCAGGTATGGCTATACCGATGCGCAGTCCAAGGCCTACACCTTCAACCTGCAGCCTTTCTTCGCCGATCCCAACATCGCGCAGCAGGCCTATCCTTCCTCCGAACTGTTCCAGGCCGACAAGGCCGGCGTGAAGAGCAAGTTCTTCCTCTTTGCCAGCGAGGGCTATCCGCCGTATGGCACCACCATCGTGACGCTGCAAAAGACCGTGGCCAGCAAGCCCGACCTGGTGCAGCGCTTCGTCAAGGCGACCGCGGAGGGCTGGAAGAGCTACCTGGAAGACCCGGCCCCGGCCAATGCCCTCATCAAGGCCGACAACAAGAACATGGGCGACGAGCAACTGACCTATGCCCTGGGCAAGCTCAAGGAGCTCAAGGTGGTCACCGGTGGCGATGCGGCACGGTTGGGCATCGGCGTGATGACCGATGAACGCTGGAAGCAGACCTATGACGTCATGGTCGCTACCGGCCTGCTCAAGGCGGGTACGGATTATCACAAGGCCTACACCACCCAGTTCGTCAAGGACATGAAGGTCATGCCCTGATCCCGTTGGGCGCCGCTGCGTGAGTGCGGCGGCGCGGTCCACCTTGCGCGTGAGGACGCCATGATTCCCTACACAGCACCGATGACAGCACGCCGCATCCCGGTGATCGATCTTGCCGATGCGTTTTCCCCCGAGCGAAGCCGGCGCGAAGCGCTGGCCTGGGAAATCCACAAGATTTCGCGTGACGTGGGTTTCTTCTACATCGTCAACCACGGTGTCCCGCAGTCACTGGTGGAAGGCCAGTTCGACTGGGCGCGCCGTTTCTTTGCACTGCCGGCGGCCAGCAAGGCGGCCATCGACATGCGGGGTTCGCCCTCCGGCTACGGCTATGAATGCATGGGGGCGCAGGCCCTTGACGAGGGTTCGCCGGCGGACCTGAAGGAGGGCTTCCAGTTCGGCTTCGACATTGCTCATGATCATGCCTACGTGCAGCGCGGACTCTTGCGCTATGGCCACCACCGCTGGCCGCAGGACCTGCCCGGATTCGAAGCCCATTCGCGGCGCTATTACGAAGCCGTGCGCGCGCTCTCGCATCGTCTGCTCAGCGTGATCGCGCTGTCGCTGGAAATGCCGGAGGATTTCTTCGAGCCGGTGCTGGAAACGCCCATCGCCACCCAACGGATGCTGCACTACCCGCCACAACCGGACGGTGCGCGCAACAACCAGATCGGCGCCGGTGCACATACCGACTGGGGCCTGGTCACCATCCTCGCGCAGGATGCCATCGGTGGGCTGGAGGTCTGCAACGCAGAGGGCCAGTGGGTGAGCGCACCGCCCATCAAGGACAGTTTCGTGGTCAACATCGGTGACCTGCTGCAGCGCTGGAGCAATGACCTCTATCACAGCAATCCACATCGCGTGCTCAATGCCGGCACGGTGCCGCGCTATTCGCTGCCCTTTTTTCAGGATGGCGACCAGGCGGCCGTGGTGGCTTGCCTGCCGACCTGCTGCAGTGCCGAGCGCCCACCGCGTTATGCGCCTTGCACCATTGGCGAGTACCTGGACATGAAGGTGAGGCAGACCTTCGGGGTGGTGGCGGTGGACTGAGTCATCGCAGCCAGCAAGTCCGAATTTTCGAATGTCAGATTTTCCGGCGAAGGCGACCGTGTTGGCACGCCGGCCGGACCACTGCGGATCCCCGGGTCCGCAGTCCAAGCAGAAGGAGCAGCATCATGCTGGTAACTCAACAAAAAGTCTTGCGCAGGTTCTGGTACGCGCTCATGCCCATCTCGCAGCTCAAGGACGGCCCGCAGCCCTTTATGCTGCTGGGCGAGAAGCTGGTGGTATGGCTCAGGGAAGATGGCACGCCGGCCGCCTTGCAGGACCGCTGCTGCCATCGCACGGCGCGGCTGTCCAAGGGCTTTGTGGAAAACGGCAATATCGTCTGCGGCTACCATGGCTGGACCTTCAACGGTGAGGGCGCCTGCGTGCGCGTGCCGCAGAGCGTGGACGGCAGCGTGCCGTCGGGTGCCTGCGTGAAGTCCTATCACTGCAAGGAGCGCTACGGTTATGTCTGGGTGGCGCTGGAAGATCCGTTGCGCGACATCCCCGAGTTTCCCGAGGATGGTGCGCCGGGATACCGCCGCATCTTCCAGTTCTACGAACGCTGGGATACCAGCGCGCTGCGCATGATGGAAAACTCCTTCGACAATTCCCATTTCAGCTACGTGCATCGGGCTACCTTCGGCCTGTACGATCAGCCCAAGCCGGAGAAGTACGAGATCGAGGAAACCGACTACGGCTTCGAGGCCGAGACACGCGTGCCGATCAAGAACGTGCCGGCCAGCCACCGCGTCACCGGCAGCACGGCCGATACCACCGTGCGCCACATGTTCAACCGCTGGTACCTGCCTTTCGTACGTCGCTTCGGTTGCACCTATCCGGAGAGCGGCCGGCATCACATCATCTACAACTGCGCCACGCCCATCGACGATGGCAGCATCATGCTGGCGCAGTGGCTGTACCGCAACGATACCGAGGAGGATTGCTCCGAGGCCGAGCTGATCGCCTGGGACGCCCCCATCCTGGTGGAAGACCGTGACATCCTGGAAGCCACCGACCCGGACGCCTGCATCGACGTGCGGCGCCGCCAGGAATTCCACATGGCCTCGGACCGTCCGGGTCTGATCATGCGCCGCATGCTGCTGCAGCTGCTGGAAGAGCATGGCGAATCCGAAGTCTTCCGCATCCATCCCGCTGCATGAACCCGCCAGGAGATTCCATGGACAGAGATGATCACGCCATGTCGCAGGCCGCGGCATGGGAGCAGCAGGGCGAGGCATCCGGCGAGGCTCCGGTGCTGTCGGCGCAACGGGTGGAGAAGACCTACCGCAACGGCACACGCGCCCTGGACGAAGTGCGGCTCGATATCGGGCGCGGGGAGTTCGTCTCTTTGCTGGGCCCGTCGGGCTGCGGCAAGAGCACCCTGCTGAAGATGTTCGCCGGGCTGGAGGAGCCGTCGCATGGGCATCTGCGTTGGTGGGGCGGTAACCTGGCCACGGTCGGGACGCCGGAGCGCACGCTGGCCATGGTGTTCCAGGAAGCCACGCTCATGCCCTGGGCCACGGTGGAACAGAATGCACGGTTGCCGCTTGACCTGCGCCACGTGCCACGTGCGCAGGCCGATGCACGGGTGGCGGCCGCCCTGAAGCTGGTGGGCCTGGACAAGTTCCACAAGGTGCTGCCGCGCGAATTGTCCGGCGGCATGCAGATGCGTGCCTCGATTGCGCGGGCGCTGGCGACCTCGCCCAATCTGCTGCTGATGGATGAGCCGTTCGGTGCCCTGGATGAATTCACTCGCAACAAGCTCGATGCCGACCTGCGCGATATCTGGAGCCAGCAGGACCTGACGGTGGTCTTCGTGACCCACAGCATCTATGAGGCGGTGTTCCTGTCTTCCCGAGTGATCGTGATGGCGGCGCGGCCCGGGCGGGTCATCGCCGATGTGGCCATCGATGCGCCAGGGCCGCGTGACGAGGCCTTCCGCATTTCGGCGCCCTTCATGCAGTATTGCAAGACGCTATCGGATTACCTGACGCTGGCCAACCAGCAGGGAGGCGGTCATGAAGCCCAACACTGAGCCGCTGGTCAACCGTCCCGGTTTCTGGCGGGTGGCCGCACCGCTGGCGATCGGTATTACCTTGCTCCTGATGTGGCAGGTGGTCTGCACGCTGCTGGAGGTGCCGCCCTATCTGATACCGACGCCTTCGCTGATCGCCAAGACCCTGGTGGCCGACTGGGGCATGCTGCTTGATTCGTTGCTGGTGACGCTGAAGATCACCTTCCTGGCTTTTGTGCTGGCGGTGATCCTGGGCGTAGCCATCGCCTTCGTGTTCGTGCAGAGCCGCTTCATCGAGGTCAGCCTGTTTCCCTATGCGATCATCCTGCAGGTCACGCCCATCGTGGCGATTGCGCCGTTGATCATCATCTGGGTCAAGGACACCACGGCTGCGCTGACGGTCTGTGCCACCATCATGGCGCTGTTCCCGATCATCTCCAACACCACGCTGGGGCTGCGCAGCGTCAATCCGGGCTTGCTCAACCTGTTCCGGCTGAACAAGGCGACCCGCTGGCAGACACTCAGGCGCTTGCGCATTCCGAGTGCCTTGCCCTATTTTTTCGGCGGCTTGCGCATTTCCAGCGGACTGGCGCTGATCGGCGCGGTGGTGGCGGAGTTCGTGGCCGGCACCGGCGGTACTGGCTCGGGACTGGCCTATCAGATCCTGCAGGCCGGCTTCCAGCTCAACATCCCGCGGCTGTTTGCGGCCTTGCTGCTGATCACGCTGACCGGCATCCTGCTGTTCTGGCTGATGAGCGCACTGTCGCGCGCGGCGCTGGCCGGCTGGCATGAAAGCGAAATGGGATGAACCCGCGACATCAAGGAGACGATTGCGCATGAACACCTTCCTGATCAGGAACCTGCAAGCCATCATGACCGGCTTGCCCGGCGCTGCGGCGCGCCACGTCGGCCCCGACATCCGGGTGCAGGACGGCGTGATCGCCGCCATCGGCCGGCTTGCGGCACAGGCCGGCGAAGACGTGATCGATGCCAGCGATTGCGTGGCCTATCCGGCCTGGGTCAATACCCATCATCACCTCTTCCAGTCTCTGTTGAAGGGCGACCCGCTGGGCATCAACGCCACGCTGACCCCCTGGCTGGCGGCCACACCCTATCGCTATCGGGCCAGATTCGATGCCGAGCTGTTCCGGCTGGCGGCGCGCATTGGCATGGTGGAACTGCTGCGTTCGGGCTGCGGCACGATTGCCGACCACAACTACCTGTACTACCCGGGTATGCCCTTCGATACCTCCGAGATCCTGTTCGAGGAGGCCGAGCGACTGGGCCTGCGTTTTGTGCTGTGTCGCGGTACCGCGACCCGCACCCGCCAGCTGGAGGCCGAATTGCCGAGTGCCTTGCGGCCCGAGACGCTGGAGGGCTTCCTGGCGGACATGGCGCGTTTGCGCAAGCGTTTCCATGATCCGGCGCCAGCGGCCATGCGCAGGGTGGTGATGGCGCCGACCACGCCACTCTATTCGGCGGCACCCGAAGAACTGCGCGAGATGGCCGTGGCGGCACGGGAGATGGGCTTGCGGCTGCACAGTCATCTCTCCGAGACCGTGGGCTACCAGGACAGCGCGCATGCCATGCATGGCTGCAGCCCGGTACAGTTCTGCGAGCGCATCGGCTGGCTGGGGCCGGACGTGTGGTTTGCGCATCTGGTCAAACTCGATGCCGAGGAAATTGCCCTGCTGGGCGCCACCGGCACCGGCATCGCCCATTGTCCGCAGAGCAATGGGCGCCTGGGTAGCGGGATTGCGCCGATACGTGCATTGGAGGCAGCCGGCGTGCCGGTGTCGATCGGCGTGGATGGCGCGGCCTCCAACGAGGCAGCTGACATGATTTCCGAAACCCACGCCGCCTGGCTGATGCAGCGCGCCCGGCGCGGCCAGGAAGCGACGCCGGTATTCCGGGGTGGCAGCTTCGAGGGAGGCGCGGCCGAGGCCACGGTGGAGGATGTGGTGCGCTGGGGCACGAGCGGTGGCGCCCGGGTGCTGGGGCTGGAGGCGCTGGACGGCCTGCAGGTGGGGCAGCAGGCCGATATTGCGCTGTACCGCCTGGATGACCCGCGCTACTTCGGCCTGCATGATCCTGCCATCGGACCGGTGGCTTCCGGTGGGAGGCCTTTCCTGAAGGCAATGTGGGTCGGCGGCAGGGCGGTGGTGCGGGAAGATGTCATTCCCGGGCTGGATCTGGCTGAACTGGGAGCGCAAGCGCGTCAGGCGGTGCAGATGATGCTTGCAGGCAATTAGGGCAGGGCGAAGTCGCTTGCTTGTGCCGCCTTGGTCCCCGCTTTCCCCATGAGCCGCATGGGGAGGCGGCCAAAACTGCTAAAATGGCGGGATGATCAAGCGACGTAATTCTCCCTTCAGTTTCTCAGCCGAGGATTTCGATGAATCCATGGATTCCTTTGGCGCTTTCGATCCTTTCCGTCCTGACTCACCTCGCCGCGAGGCGGCTACGGCCCAAGCCGGGTCTTCTGGCTCTTCCGCACCATCCGGAGCATCCGCCGCGGGCGAAGACAGCGCCGAAGAGGAAACCCGGCCCCCGCTGGAACTGGACCTGACCAATCACTTCCTGATCGCCATGCCGTCCATGCTGGACCCGGTCTTCGGCGGCACGGTGGTCTATCTGTGCGAACACAACCATAACGGCGCGCTGGGCGTAGTCATCAACAAGCCCACCGACATGACGATGGACGTGCTGTTCGACCGCATCAACCTCAAGCTGGAAATCCGCCCTGATACCCCTGACGCCATGCCGGAGCTGTATCGCCGGCCGGTCATGTTCGGTGGCCCGGTGCAGGTGGAGCGCGGCTTCGTGCTGCATTCGACCTCGGAAAAATATTCCTCCACCCTGCAGGTGACCGATGATGTCGCGCTGACCACCTCCAAGGATGTGCTGGAAGCGGTGGCGTATGGCAACGGCCCTGAGCGCGTGCTGGTGACGCTGGGTTGCTCGGGCTGGAGCCCGGGTCAGCTGGAAGGGGAGATCGGACGCAATGGCTGGCTGACGGTGAAGGCCGATCCGGCCATCATCTTCGAACTGCCCGTGGAAGAACGCTTCACGGCAGCCCTGGCCTTGCTGGGCATCGATCCGGTGATGCTCTCCGGCGACGCCGGGCGGGCCTGAGGACGATAGGGAAAACGCTTGGAAACCATCCTGGCCTTCGACTTCGGCTTGAAACGCATCGGCGTGGCAGTGGGCAATACCGGTCTGAAGCAGGCACAGCCGCTGGCGGTGATCGGCGAGCCCACCAATGACGGCAAGTTCGCCGCCATCGCACGCCTGATCGCAGAGTGGCAGCCATCGCGCTGCGTGGTCGGCCTGCCCTTGCACCCGGACGGCGCGGAGCACGAGATGAGCGTGCGCTGCCGGCGCTTCGCCAACCAGCTGCACGGTCGCTACGGGGTCGAGGTCACGCTGGTGGATGAACGCTACAGTTCGGCGGTGATCCAGCACCAGCGCGGCGAGCAGATCGACGACCAGGCCGCCGCCATCATTTTGCAGCAATACTTTGACGACGCACATTCATGAGCACAACATCTTCCCAGCTTGATGCAGAAGCGCTGTACCAGACCCTGGTGCAGCAGATCAGGACCGGCCTGCAGGGCGCGACCGACGTGGCGCTGGTGGGCATCCATTCCGGTGGCGCCTGGCTGGCCGAGCGGCTGGCAGCCGAACTGGGCCTGACCGAACGCCTCGGCTTTGTCGACGTGTCCTTCTATCGCGACGACTTTTCCGAGAAGGGCCTGCGCGCGGACGTCAAGCCCAGCCAGATTCCCTTCGACGTCGAAGGCGCCACCATCCTGCTGGTGGACGACGTGCTCTACACCGGGCGCACCACGCGCGCGGCCATCAACGAACTGTTCGACTACGGCCGCCCGGCGCGCGTGCTGCTGGCTGCGCTGGCCGATCGCGGCGGGCGCGAGCTGCCGGTGGCTGCCGATTTCGTGGCGACCTCGGTCGAACTGAGCAAACAAGAAAACCTGCAATTGCAACGCGCCGACGACGGCCGCTTCTCACTCACGGTGGTCCATGCTTAATCCACAACTCAATAAAAACGGCGAACTGCAGCACCTGCTGACCATCGAAGGCCTGCCGCGCTCGATTCTCACGCACATCCTCGACACCGCCTCTTCGTTCGTCAGCATCGGCGACCGCGAAGTCAAGAAGGTGCCACTGATGCGCGGCAAGAGCGTGTTCAATCTCTTCTTCGAGAACTCCACGCGCACCCGCACCACCTTCGAGATCGCTTCCAAGCGCCTGTCGGCGGACGTGATCAACCTGAACATCCAGGCGTCGAGCACCAGCAAGGGCGAGTCACTGCTAGACACCATCGACAACCTGGCGGCCATGCATGCCGACATGTTCGTGGTGCGCCATGCGCAATCGGGCGCGCCCTTCCTGATCGCCAAGCACCTGATCGATACCAGGCAGTCGCATGTGCACGTGGTCAACGCCGGCGACGGCCGTCACGCGCACCCGACCCAGGGGCTGCTGGACATGTACACCATCCGCCACTACAAGAAGGATTTCACCAACCTGCGCGTGGCCATCGTGGGCGACATCCTGCATAGCCGCGTGGCGCGTTCGGACATCCATGCGCTGACCACCCTGGGCGTGCCCGAAGTGCGGGCCATCGGCCCACGTACGCTCTTGCCCAGTGGCCTGGAGCAGATGGGCGTGCGCGTCTTCCACAACATGGAAGAGGGCTTGAAGGACGTGGACGTGATCATCATGCTGCGCCTGCAGAACGAGCGCATGAGCGGTGCGTTGCTGCCCTCGGCGCAGGAGTTCTTCAAGAGCTACGGCCTGACCCCGGAACGCCTGGCCCTGGCCAAGCCGGACGCCATCGTGATGCACCCCGGCCCGATGAACCGCGGCGTGGAAATCGACTCGGCCGTGGCTGACGGCGCCCAGGCCGTGATCCTGCCGCAGGTGACCTTCGGCATCGCGGTGCGTATGGCGGTCATGAGTATCGTGGCTGGCAATTGAATTGAGCGGTAACGACGACTATCACAGCGACGTTTTGAACGATCCGTTAAGAAGACAAGAACTGATGAAACTGCATATCAAGAACGGCCGCCTGATCGACCCGGCCAACGGCATCGATGCCCAGCAGGATGTGTACGTAGCCGCCGGCAAGATCGTCGGTGTCGGCCAGGCTCCGGCCGACTTCGTGGCCAACAAGACCATCGACGCCACCGGACTGGTGGTGACCCCCGGCCTGGTGGACCTGTCGGCGCGCCTGCGCGAGCCCGGCTATGAATACAAGGCCACGCTCGAATCCGAGATGCAGGCCGCCATCCAGGGCGGTGTGACCAGCCTGATCTGCCCACCGGATACCGATCCCGTGCTGGACGAGCCGGGTCTTGTGGAAATGCTGAAGCATCGCGCCCGTTCGCTGAACCAGGCGCACGTCTATCCGCTGGGTGCGCTGACCGCCGGCCTGAAGGGCAAGGCCCTGACCGAGATGGCCGAGCTGACCGAGGCGGGTTGCATCGGCTTCTCGCAGGCCGAGGAACCGATTACCGATACCACCGTGTTGCTGTCGGCGCTGCAATATGCCAAGACCTTCAACTACACCGTCTGGCTGCGACCGCAGGACCCACACCTGGGCCGCTCGGGCATTGCCCACAGCGGGCCGGCGGCGTCACGCCTGGGCCTGTCGGGCGTGCCTGTGATGTCCGAGACCATCGCCCTGTACACGCTGTTCGAACTCATGCGTGCGACGGGCGCGCGGGTTCACCTGTGTCGCATGTCCTCGGCCGCCGGTCTTGAACTGGTGCGCCAGGCCAAGAGCGAAGGCCTGCCGGTGACCTGCGACGTGGGCGTGCACCACATCCATCTGTGTGACCTGGATATTGGCTTCTTCGATTCCAATGCCCGCATGACCCCGCCGCTGCGCTCGCAACGCGACCGCGAAGCGATCCGCACCGCACTGCTCGATGGCACCATCGACGCCGTCTGCTCCGACCATACCCCGGTGGATGACGACGAGAAGCTGCTGCCCTTCGGCGAAGCCTCGCCGGGCGCAACCGGTCTGGAACTGTTGCTGTCGCTGTCCTTGAAGTGGGCGCTGGAGACCGAAGGCGAGGGCAAGGAAGTGCTGTCCAAGGCGATCTCCAAGGTGACTCATCGCGCCGCCAAGGTGGCGGGCCTGAAGGCGGGCAACCTGGCCGTTGGCAACGTGGCCGACCTCTGCCTGTTCGATCCCAACACCATGTGGAAGGTACACGGCAGCGCGCTGGCCAGCCAGGGCAAGCACACGCCTTTCCTGGGTTATGAGCTGCCCGGCGTGGTCAAGGCCACCATCGTCTCGGGGCATATTGCCTTCGAGCGCTGATCCGACCTGCATCGTTTCTACAGCCGACCAAGAGCCGACCGAGCCATGTTCGTTTTCCGTTTGCTGCGCCTGATCGCGCATCTGTTCAAGGGCATGGCGGTGTGCGCCTTCCTGTTTCCGTTGACCGGCAAGAAGGGCCAGGAGGCGCATATCCGGCGCTGGTCGCGCAAGCTGCTGCGCATCTGCGGCATCAGCGTGGAGATCGACAGTCCCTTGCCGCTGCAGCGTTCGCTGCTGGTATCCAACCATGTGAGCTGGCTGGATATCTTCGTGGTCAATTCGTTGCAGCCCTGCCGCTTCGTGGCCAAGTCCGAGATCCGTGGCTGGCCGCTGATCGGCTGGTTGTGTGCCAAGACGGGCACCATCTTCATTTCGCGTGGCAAGGCCAGCGATGTGCGTCGCATCTTCAAGGGACTGGTGGAAAGCATCGAGAAGGACGAACACGTGGCCTTCTTCCCGGAAGGCACCACGGCGGCCCAGGGTACGCTGCTACCCTTCCACGCCAACCTGTTCGAAGCCGCCATCGATGCCCGGGCGCCGGTGCAGCCGTATGCGCTGCGCTACGTGGATGCGGCCGGCAATTTGCATGGGGCGGCCGATTTCATTGGCGACATGTCCATTGCCGAGAGCATCCTGACCATCCTCAAGGCCAGGGGCATGCGTGCGCAGTTGAAGCAACTGCCCATCATCAGCACCGAAGGCGCCCACCGGCGCGACCTGGCGCGTACTGCGCGTGAGGTGATCGCGACCGGCCTGGGATATTCGCCGGAATCGCTCAGCCCGGCTGGCGCGCCTGCGGACACTGCACCTGGAACAGCGCCCGATCCTCAAGTCGCACCGCACTGAGCTTGCCGCCCCAGACGCAGCCGGTATCGAGCGCAATCAGATTGGGGCGCATCACCAGTCCCAGTGTCGACCAGTGGCCGAAGACCACGGTTACCTCTTCGGTACGACGGCCCGGCACCTCGAACCAGGGCATCAGCCCTTCCGGTGCGGCGGCCGCACCTTCCTTCACCGCAAAATCCATCGTCCCGTCCGCCTGGCAGAAGCGTAGCCGAGTGAAGGCGTTGATGACGCAGCGCAGCCGGTCGTAGCCGGCCAGGTCGTCGCTCCAGCGCGCAGGCTGGTTACCGTACATGTGGCGCAGGAAATCGATCCATTGCTCGCTTTGCAGCATGGCCTCGACCTCGGCAGCCAGCGACAGCGCCTGTTCCAGGTCCCATTGCGGCAGTACACCGGCGTGTACGATCAGATGACCCTGCTCGTGGATGGCCAGCGGACGATGGCGCAGCCAGTCGATCAGTTCGTCGCGGTCGGGTGCTGCCAGGATCTCGTCGAGCGTGTCATCCCGGTGGGCCGGGCGGATGCCGCAGGCCACTGCCAGCAGGTGCAGGTCGTGGTTGCCCAGCACGGCTTGGGCACGGTCGCCCATTTGCATGACCGTACGCAGGGTTTGCAGGGAGTGGGGGCCGCGGTTGATGAGGTCGCCGGCGAAGAGGATACGGTCGGACGCAAACGGGGGGAGAGTTGCCAGCAAATCCTGCAGGGAGGCATGGCAGCCCTGCAGGTCTCCGATAATGTAATTTCTCATGGGCAATGTCTGATGAGCTTGGGGCCAGGTGAAGGATCGGTGATGCCATGCATAAACACCCCGTGCGAACTGATCCAATGCGGGTGCGCTCGGGTAAAATACCTGGTTTCCATTCTTTACGCATGGTAACCAGCGGTGGCGACCCATGCCAGGACAGCAATGATTTTAGTGACTGGCGGTGCAGGATTCATCGGATCCAATTTTGTCGTTGAGTGGGTCGGCCATACGGGCGAGCCTGTGGTCAACCTCGATTTGCTGACGTATGCTGGCAATCTCCAGAACCTGGATTCATTGCAAGGGAACGCGGCCCATATCTTCATTCAGGGTGATATCGGCGACCGTCAACTGGTCGCCGATCTGCTCAAGCAGCACCGCCCGCGTGCGGTCGTCAACTTTGCAGCAGAGAGCCACGTGGACCGCTCCATTCACGGCCCGGAGGCCTTCGTGCAGACCAATGTGCTGGGCACCTTCAACCTGCTGGAATCCGTGCGCGAGTACTGGAGCCAGCTTGATGAGGCGGAGCACCGGCAATTCCGTTTCCTGCACGTTTCCACCGATGAAGTCTACGGTTCGCTGTCTCTGCAGGCACCGGCCTTCACCGAGACCAACCGTTACGAGCCCAACAGTCCCTATTCGGCGACCAAGGCCGCCAGCGACCATCTGGTACGCGCCTATCATCATACCTACGGGCTACCGGTGCTCACGACCAATTGCTCCAACAACTACGGTCCGTATCACTTCCCTGAAAAGCTGATCCCGCTGATGATCGTCAATGCCTTGGACGGCAAGTCCCTACCGGTCTACGGCGATGGCCGCCAGATCCGCGATTGGCTCTACGTCAAGGATCACTGCAGCGCCATTCGCCGCGTGCTGGAAGCGGGCACACCGGGCGAGGTCTACAACGTCGGGGGCTGGAACGAAAAGGCCAACATCGATATCGTCAATACCGTCTGTGCCTTGCTGGACGAATTGCGTCCGCGTGAGGACGGACAGAGCTATGCTGGCCAGATCACTTATGTGACTGATCGTCCGGGCCATGACCGCCGCTATGCCATCGATGCCGGCAAGATCGAGCGCGAACTTGGCTGGAAGCCGGCCGAGACCTTCGAGACAGGCATTCGCAAGACTGTTCAATGGTATCTGTCCAACCAGGAGTGGGTGGCCAACGTCCGTTCCGGCAGCTACCGCGAATGGCTGGAAACCAATTACGCTGCACGCCAGGCATGAAGATCCTGCTCTTCGGCTGCAATGGACAGCTCGGTTGGGAACTGCAGCGCAGTCTGGCGCCGCTGGGCCAGCTCATCTCCTTGAGCGCCCGCAGCGAGCAGTACTGCGGGGACCTTGCTGACCTGGCCGGAATCAGTCGCACCATCGCGGCACTGCGTCCGGATGTGGTGGTCAATGCGGCTGCGTATACGGCCGTGGACAAGGCGCAGTCCGAACCCGAGTGCGCGCACCTGGTCAACGCCGAGGCCCCGGGGGCCATGGCATTGGCCGCTGCGCAGTGCGGCGCTCTGCTGGTGCATTACTCCACCGATTACGTCTTTGACGGTAGCGGCGAACACGCGCGCAAGGAAGACGAGGCCACCGGCCCGCTCAACGTCTACGGCCGTACCAAGCTCGAAGGCGAGCAGGCCATCGTTGCCAGCGGCTGTGCGCATCTGATCTTCCGTACCAGCTGGGTCTATGCCGCACGCGGTGGCAATTTTGCCAAGACCATGCTGCGGCTCGGCGCCCAGCGCGACGAGCTCAATGTCATCGACGACCAGACTGGGGCCCCCACCGGCGCTGAACTGCTGGCCGATGCCAGCGCGCATGCCATCGTCCAGACCCTGGCCCACCCTGAGCGCCAGGGCCTTTATCATCTGGCCGCTTCGGGACAGACCACGTGGTTCGCCTATGCTCGCAAGGTGTTCGCCCTGGCGGGGCAACTGGGGGGCCTTTCCGGCCCGGCCCGGCTGGTCCCCATCCCCACCAGCGCCTACCCCACACAGGCTGCGCGGCCCCTCAATTCCCGCCTGGACTGCAGCAAGTTCCAAGCCGCTTTCGGACTGATCCTGCCGGACTGGCAGAACGGTGTCGAGCGCATGATGAAAGAACTCCATGAACACTAAATCCAACGTTTCCCGCAAGGGCATCATCCTGGCCGGCGGCTCGGGTACACGCCTGCATCCGGTGACCATGGCCGTCTCCAAGCAATTGCTGCCGGTCTACGACAAGCCGATGATCTACTACCCGCTCAGCACGCTGATGCTGGCCGGTATCCGTGACATCCTCATCATCACTACGCCGGAGGAGGCATTGCGCTTCCAGACGCTGCTGGGCGACGGCGCCGGCTGGGGAATGAACATCAGCTATGCGCAGCAACCCAGCCCGGATGGCTTGGCGCAAGCTTTCATCATTGGGCGCGACTTCATCGGCAATTCACCCTCGGCGCTGGTACTGGGTGACAATATCTTCTATGGACACGATCTGCAGTCCAAGTTGGACCAGGCGTGCAACCGTACCGATGGGGCGACCGTGTTTGCCTATCATGTTCATGATCCAGAGCGTTACGGCGTGGTCGCCTTCGACGCCGAAGGCCGTGCCACCAGCCTCGAAGAAAAGCCCGTCAAGCCCAAGAGCAGGTACGCTGTGACGGGCCTGTATTTCTATGACAACCAGGTCTGTGACATCGCAGCCGATATCAAGCCTTCGGCACGCGGCGAGCTTGAAATCACCGACGTCAACCGCTTCTATCTCGAACGTGGCGAGCTCAACGTGGAGATGATGGGACGCGGCTACGCGTGGCTGGATACCGGCACCCATGAGAGCCTGATCGAGGCCAGCAACTTCATCCAGACCATCGAGCATCGCCAGGGACTGAAAGTGGCATGCCCGGAAGAGATCGCCTATCGTATGGGCTACATCGACGCCCAGCAGTTGCAGAAGCTCGCGGCGCCGCTGGTCAAGAGCGGTTATGGACTCTATCTTCAACGGCTGTGCGATCAGGGGGATGCGTCGTGAACGCCATACGGACAGACCTGGAAGGGGTACTGATCATCGAGCCCAAGGTGTTTGGCGACGATCGCGGATTCTTCTTTGAGAGCTTCAATCAGCGGCGCTTCAATGAGTTGATCGGCCGCGAGGTGGAATTCGTCCAGGATAACCACAGCAAGTCGGCTTATGGCGTCGTGCGCGGCCTGCATTACCAGATCCGCCAGGCGCAAGGGAAGCTGGTGCGCGTTACCGCAGGATGCGTCCAGGATGTGGCCGTGGATCTTCGCAAGTCCTCTCCCACCTTCGGCAAGCATTTCTGCGCCGAACTGAGTGCCGAGAACAAACGCATGCTGTGGATCCCGGAAGGGTTTGCCCACGGCTTCCGCGTGATGTCGGAAACGGCAGAATTCCTGTACAAGACCACAGATTACTGGGCGCCCGAGCATGAGCGCAGCATTGCGTGGGATGATCCCGAGCTGGCCATTGACTGGGTGATTGCCAAGGATCAGGCCAAGCTTTCGCCGAAGGATCTGGCAGGCGTAGCCTTCGCCAGCGCCGACTATTTCGACTGAGCCGGGTTGCAGGCAAGGGCGACCCGCGTGATCTGGTTGAGCGGGCGTTTTTCCCGCTCCAGCTCCGTCCCAATGCTCCTCAGGTGCCGCGCTGTAGTTCCGTTTCCTGTTCCATGTAGACCCAGTCCACGATTTCGTCGCTGGGCGTGTACCCGGACACCAGGCGTTGCATGATCGTGCGGATCGCGTTGACGTCGTTGGCTGACAAGGCCGCCATCAGTTCCCGTAGTCTCTCCTGCAAGGCAGGCCAAGGCATGAAGTCCTCATGGGCTTTCATGATGCGAGGATGAGGCGTGGTTTCCGAATCCTCGCCGATCAACAATTCCTCATAGAGTTTCTCCCCATGCCGCAGGCCGGTGATCTGTATCTCGATGTCGCCATCGGGGTTGACTTCGTCGCGCACGGTCAGCCCTGACAATTCGATCATGCGGCGTGCCAGATCGATGATCTTGACTGGCTGTCCCATGTCCAGAAGGAAGACATCGCCGCCCTTGGCCATCGCACCCGCCTGGATGACCAGCTGAGCAGCCTCGGGAATGGTCATGAAGTAGCGTGTGATATCGGTATGGGTCAGCGTGATCGCTTCACCATTGCGGATCTGCTGCCTGAACTTGGGAACGACCGATCCGGACGAGCCCAGCACATTGCCGAAACGCACCATGGAAATCCGCGTGGCTGGCTGGGTCGAGGCAAGCGCCTGCAGGGCCATTTCCGCCAGCCGTTTGCTGGCACCCATGATGTTGGTCGGGCGAACGGCCTTGTCGGTACTTACCAGAACGAAATGCGCGACCTCGTTTTCGATCGCGGCCCGGGCCGTGCGCAGCGTCCCCAGCAGATTGTTCTTGATGCCCTCCGCCGGATTGTGCTCGACCAGTGGAACGTGCTTGTAAGCTGCGGCGTGATAGACCGTATGGGGATGCCAGGTGGAGAGGATTTCGCCCAGCCGTTCTTCATCCTGCACGGAGGCCAGCAGCGGCACCAAGGCGATGTCCCGGCCATCCAGTTGTGCTTCCAGTTCCTGATGGATGGCGTAGAGCCCGTATTCGTTCTGTTCGATGAGCAGCAGCTTGACCGGAGAGACCGCCAGGATCTGCCGGCACAGCTCGCTGCCGATCGATCCTCCCGCGCCGGTCACCAGGACCACCTTGCCGGTGATGTTCTTGGCCAGCAAAAGATGGTTGGGCAGGACGGGCTCGCGGCCCAGCAGGTCGTCGATGTCGAGTTCTCGCAGGTCGGAGACGCTGATCCTTCCGCGCGCCAGGTCCATGACGCTGGGCAGCGTGCGCACCGAAACGTGCGCGCTGCGGATGTCACTCAGAATCGCGTTGCGTCGCGTCCGGTTGATGTTGGGCATGGCCAGGAGGACGTCGTTGATCTTCAACGTCTCCACCAGCCCCGCCAGGTCGGCCGGATTGTAGATGGGCAGGCCGTTGAGGACATGGCCGTGCAGCCGGTCATCGTCATCCAGGAAACCCGCCACCTGCATTTCGTGGCTGTTGGTCAGGGCGCCTGCCAGCTGGCGTCCGGCTTCGCCGGCACCATAGATCATGACCTTGGGACGGGCGGCATGCTTGAGGATGCGAAGATACTGATCACTCAACCAGACCCGCGCAAGCGCCCGTGATGCGCCTACCATGAACAGCAGCAGGATGGGCTGGATGATGCCCACCGTGCGCGGCACGCCATTGATGCCGATGATCGTAAAGATCGAGAAGTACAGCACACCATAGACGCCGACCGCGCGGCCAACCGTTTGCAGCGCAGGCAGGCCGCTGTAGCGGAAGATCGCACGGTACAGGCCGGAGACGATGAAGATCGGCAAAGCAATGAGGCAGGCAGCCACTGCGGCCAGCAGCAGGCCAGTGCCCCATTCGGACTCTCGCGTGATACTGATGAATTCACCCAGCCGCAGGTAGAAGCTCAGCCATGCGGTGAACAGGCAAAGACTGAGGTCGATGGTCAGCGCGACGATGCGCTTGACGGGGCGGGGCAGGGCCAATGCCGGGCGGGCCAGCGCCGAGCAGGCACGGCGCCAGCTGCGACGAAGAAAGCGTGCTTGGTTCATGGCGCTTTGATCCTGTCCCCACGACCCGAGCCCGTTGCGGTCTGGACGATGAATTTGATGTAATGGGCCAAGTTCATCTCAGCGAGCATGCGCGCATCGATTTCTGCCAGCAGACGGGGTGTCGACATGTCGACACCCTTGACCTGCGCTAGACCAGTGATGCCGGGCCGGGCATCGAATACCCGCCGCTGTGCGCGTTCGGCAATCAGCTCGGTCTGGTTGAACAGGCAGGGGCGCGGCCCGACAAGACTCATTTCTCCTGTCAATACGTTCCACAACTGTGGCAGCTCATCGAGCTTGGTACGCCTGAGCATGCTGCCTATGCGGGTGACCGAGGCGGGGCTGGCCAGATGGGTCGCCATCGACTGGGTATCGGGCTTCATGGTCCGGAACTTGACTAGGACGAACGGCCGCTGGTGCCGCCCCACCCGGGTCTGGCGGAACAGCGGCGACCCGGTATCGAACAGGCCCAAGACGAACAGCAGTACCAGCAGGGGCGAAGTCAGCAACAAGCCGAGCAACGAGAAGAGGATGTCCAGCATGCGCAGCATCATTGCGATACTCCTGTGCTGTCGTTTGGTCCGATGGGCTCCACTTGACAGAAATTGACTTGCACGTCTTTTCCTTTTTTATGTATGACTCGATGGTGTGCAGTTGTCGTTTTGCATGACGGCGATGGCCGATCAACGCGTTCCAGGGGATGACAGGCCCGCATATAAAGCAAGAGTCTGTTCCTTAACCAGCGCGGATGCAAATTCGGTCTCGATCCGTTCACGGCCGCGCCTGCCCATGGTCACACGCAGCGCCGGTTCCTCCAGCAGTCTGCGCAAGGCCGCGGCCAGCGCTGGGGCGTCGGCGGCGGGGACCAGGAGTCCGTTGTCGCCGTCGCGTACCGCTTCGCGGCAGCCTTCGACATCGGTTGTCACGCAGGGCAGGGCGCATGCCATGGCTTCCAGCAACGCCTTGGGCAAGCCTTCCCGATACGAAGGTAGACAGGCGATACTGGCCTGGGCAAGAACGGCATGCATATCTTCCTGGAAACCCCAGAATTCGACAACGCCTTCCTGTTTCCATGTGTCCAGTGTCTGCAGGTCCACCGAGGAACGATTGCCGGGATCGCGCTCGCCGGCCACGATAAAACGTGCTACGACGCCTTGTTCACGCAGCAGGCGTGCGGCCTGCACGAATTCTCCGAGGCCTTTGTCCCATAGCAGGCGGGCGCTCATGACGACCATCGGCGGCAGACTTGGCACGCCGGGGCGATACTGGCGGGGATCAACACCGGCGCCACGGATCAGCACGGCATCGGCAGCACTGACCAGGCGGGTGGTCACGAAGCGCTTGAGGTCATCGCCGTTTTCGAACACGACCTTGCTACCCCCGGGGTTGAGCAGCAGCTTGAGCAGCATGTTCAACACCGGCCTCAATGCTTTGGCTTTCCAGCTTTGGGCAATGAGCACATACCCACCGCCGACGACGGCGTTGACGATGTGCTTCACACCGCCCAGGCGCGCCGCCAGGCTGCCAAGGAGGATGGGCTTGAGCGCGACATGGTGCACCAGGGCAGGCCGCTCGCGACGATAGATGCGTATCAACGCCAGCAGCGTCTTTGCAGCCTCCAGCGGATTGAGGCTGCGGCGGTCGATATCCAGTGCGATCAGGCGCAGACCTGCTGCTTCAATGCGTGGTCCATGCCGGTCGACATGGGTGAGTACGATGACCTCGAAGCCGGCTTCACGCGCGGCGATTGCGCGTTCCAGGAAATGAGAGCAGAAAAACCAGTCGACGGCAACGAAGAAGAGCAGCTTGGGCTTTGTTCCCTGGTGCATCAGCTCTCCCTTTCCTGCTTCTCCGGGCCTTGCCTGTAGGCAGCACCGCGCGGCAGGAAGCGCTTGCAGACGGCCTTCCCCAAGGCGATCATCAGGCCCTGCAACGTGTACCAGCCGGGCTTGGACAAGAATTCACGCAACCAATGTGCACTGACTTCGGCGTAGCCGGCACCACTGCTGATGGACTGGCTGTCATGGAGACGGTAGGACAGCAGCACGTCTGGGAGGTTGGCCATGCGTGCTCCGTGGCGGCTCGCTCGCAACCACAGATCGGTATCTTCGGAGTGAAAACCGCCCAGGTAGCCGCGCATCTCCAGCAGGAACTGCCGACGGATGGCTACAGCGGGGTGGCAGAAAACAGTCCGCCTTTTTAACGCAGCCACAATCTGCTCCCGGCTTTCCGGAAACTGCATCAATCCGACTTGGTGGCCATGGCCATCGATCAGGCATACCGCAGAGCCGAGGATGTCGAGCGGATCGTTTGCCAGGTGCGCACGTAAGGTGGCAATACGGGTCGGGGCGCAGACATCATCGGCGTCCATACGCACCAGGTACTGTCCGTGCGCCATGTCGGCAAGCACATTCAGGTTGAAAGCCAGCTGTCCGATGCTGGTCCGGATCAATCGGATACGCGGGTCGCCGCGGCCTACGGCTTGCAGTTGCTCCCAGAATTCGTCGCTGCAGGCATTGGCCGCGATCAGGAATTCGAAATCCCCATCGCTCTGTTCCAGTACGCTGTCGATGGCGTGTTGCAACCAGGGATTGGCGCGATGTACGCACAGGATGACCGAGAGGCTGGGCCCCTGTGGGCAGTCGGAGCTACCTCTGTTCATGGCGAAATCCGTTGTTTCAGCGGGAGCCCGACTTGGCCGGGCCCAAGCGCGCGTACACCTGCTTGAGCGCACGGCGGATGAAGCCGGGTACGTATGGATAGAGCCGGTAGAAGATCTTGCGCGCCAGCAGCTTCGGGTCACGCAGCAAGTTCCAGAAGGTGTAACGCTTCTTCAATAGAATGGTGAAATAGCCATCTTGCCCCGGTGCCTCTTGCGGGGGTGTTACGCCGTAGCGGGAGAAGTCAGCCAGCTTGCGCATCCGGAAGCGCTTGAAAAGAATCAGCCAGCCCTGTTTGACCAGAGGATTTTCCTGCTGCTGCGGCGAAAATTTGCGGAAGAAGGCAATCGCCTCGCCCAGTTCGACTTCACCATTGTCGCGGCAGATTTCAGTCACCTGGTGCCCTGCGTTGGTGGGTGTGGTGATGAGTGCTTCGGTCGTAAAGGCGAAGCGCCGGTTATTCATCAGCATGCGGTAGTAGTAGTCGACATCGACCAGCCACTTCATCTGGCGGTCATAGTCCAAGCTCGCGGACCGTCGGCAGATGGTGGCGCTGGGGGCGCCAATGCAGTTGCCCACGAAGAGGCTGGCCGGATCTTCCGCGAGATCGGCCAACTGGCGGTCACTGGCGCAATGGATGCGCTGCATGTTCACATCGATATGGTTGACCAGGGTCGCGCAAAATCCGAAGTCCGCGTGTGGAGCATCGTCGAGCAACTTGACGAACAGGCGTAATGCATCCGGGCGGATGAAATGATCGTCGTGATGCAGGATCTTGACATAGTCGCCTTGCGCCAGCCGCAGCGCGGCGTTCCAGTTCTCGGGTGAACCGAGGGCGGGCGAGTTGCGGACATAGCGCAGCCTGCCCCCAAAATCGAAGCTCGCCAGCAGATCGCATACGCTGTCGTCGGGAGAATCGTCGGTGACGATGACTTCGAAGTCCTGAAAATCCTGGGTCAGCAAGGATTGCAGGGTTTCACGCAGGTACTCGACCTGGCGATAAGCGGGAATGCAGATGGAGACTTTCACAGCAAACGCTCCAGGAGTCGAATCAATTTGCGGATGACGCGCTCGCGCAGGGATCTGCGCGCAACGGTCGGGGAGGGGGCGGCCGGTTGGTCCTGTACTGCTGCCCCGGGCACTGGCAAGCCGAAATAGTCGTTGCCCCACCAGACCGTAGCAGCAAGGGTAGCCTTGCGGTTTTCGACGATCGCCTTGCAGCGCGCCCATGCTTCACGGTTGAGCCGCTCACGGTCTTGCCTTCCGGCTGAATCCATCAGCGACAGATTGGTGTTTCCACCGACGGTACTGACATGATAGGTGGCAGTGAATTCTTCGACCACGGCCGGTTCATGATAAAAGGCCAGCCGCAGCAGGAAGTCCCAGTCTTCAGAGCGATCCAGTTCCTCGTGGAAAGGCCGCTCGGTCAGTGCCGAACGTAGCTGGCTCCTGTCGATGAGGAAACTGTGGATAGGCAGAAAGTTCTCGCTCCACAGTGACTTGAGTGAAAAGGCATGGCGTCGGAAGGGGGTACTTTCACTGACGATTTCCAGGTCCGCATTTTCCTTGCGCAAGGTCACCTGCGCATAAGCCCAGGTTTTACCGGTGGCCTGCAAAGCAGCCAGCAGCAGGCTAACGTGATTGGGCGCGAGCGTGTCATCATCATCCAGGAACCCGAGATGGCGGCCGCTGGCCTGTGCCCAACCAATATTGAGGTTCTCGGCGCGACGGTCGCCGCTGGCGGGGTTGCGCACCACCTTGACATCGATGTCGGCGAATTCCGCTGGAAGCTTCTGCAGATCTTCCCATTGCGTATTCTCCGCGCCCTGGTAGACCACGACCACTTCGAGTGGGCGCCAGTCATTGGCGGCAACGCTTGCGATCGCACGGCGGATTTCGCGAGGACGCCCGCCCACCGTTCGCATCACGAAGCTGACCAGCCCCGATTGTTGGGCATGGATCATGACTTGCTCCTTCTTGCTCGCCACTGCCACACCATGGACTTGAGCCGGCGCTTCACGCGCGTGGCCAGGCTTGCCTTGCCTGCCTCATGGGAGACCATAGTCAGATCTTCCGTTGAAACGTAGCCGGCGGTGGGAGCCGCATTGGCGAGCGCTGACAGGTCTGCACCGACCCTGCGTGCGGTGTCGATGAACTTGCCCTTGAGCAGGCGATGCAGGGCCTGCTCGTTCCAATAGCCACTCTGGCGCGCGGCCGCTTCCAGCCGCGCGAACCAGGCGGCCAGGGCCGGCAGATAATCGGTGCGGGCCACGGGCCGCTCCAGAATGACGCTTTCGTGCAAGGCGATTTCCTCATCGGTGGGCTCAACGCCGCATTCTTGCATCATCTGCCTGCGCACGCGCAGGGAGGCGGCATACTGCTTGTCGGAGGAGTCCGAGCTGACCTGCTGCGCATGCAGGCGATAGTCCAGTACGACCTCGGGCAGATTGGCTGCGTTGACCTGCAGGAGCAATCGGCTCCAAAGATGATAATCCTCTGCGTGACGGAAAGCGTCGTCGTAGCGGATGATGCCCTGGTCCAGCAGCTCTCTGCGGAACATCAGAGCCGGGTGGGCCAAGGGGCAATAGAAGAGCATCGCCGGATGGATATCGGCATGGGCGAGCGGGAACGTGAAGACGTTCGGCGCCACGTTGCCGAAGAAACGGATTGCGCCGCCTACAATGCCGACCTCCGGATGCTCGTGCAGGAATGTGACCTGCCTGCCGAAACGGTCTGGTGCACAAATATCATCGGAGTCCATGCGCGCTATGAGCGGTGCGCGGCACTCGGCATAGGCCCGGTGCAAGGTCGCGATGAGCCCCAGGTTGCGCTCATTGCGCAGCAGCCGCACACGCGGATCGGCGGCAAACCGGCTCACGACTTCTGCCGTGTTGTCGGTGGACCCATCGTCGATAAGCAGCAGTTCGAAGTCGCGGAAGTCCTGCGCCAGAACGCTGGCCACGGCCTCTTCCACGTAGCGTCCCGCGTTGTAGGTGGGAACGACGACACTGATGGCCGGTAGTTGTTCACGTTGGTTCATAGACGCACCCAGCGTTGCGGAACCAGATCGCGCGCGTCTGGCGTATCGGCGACGAACCAGCGTGCCGGGGCGATGGTGATGCTCTCGGAGCGGCCATCCAGCCAGGCGCCCCACCAGCTGAAGGAACTGTTGGCCACGATGTGATGACGGCAGGCGGTCATCAGGCGCAGGTCTTCGAAGTTGGTGGCGGCATCATTGTCACGCACAAGATGCATCGTATAAGGAAGTTGCAGGTTGGCCGCGACCCAATCCAGGTCATCTGAAAAGACGAACAGTTCTGGCGCTTGGCCGGTCACCTGGTGCAGATGCGCAACCGCACGCTCGTAGTAGCCCAGGTCGCATGTCCCGTGCACGGCGGCGGCCGCGGCGTTGGACACGTAGTCACCTCGGCGGATGTGCAGAGAGACCGAATGCGTCCGGCCGATCAGCTCCAGCCAGGCCTGGTTGGGCGCACTGGGGGCGGCTTTGACGGCGAAGTCCTTCCTGATGTCATCGGCAAAGTCGGCAAAGTATTTTTCGGATTGCCAGTAGCCGTCGAGATAGATGCCATCAGGCAGGCTCAGTACGGCCTCGTCGAAGGTGAAGGTCTTCTCGGTGTAGACACGCAGCGGATTGGGCAGGAACCTACGCAGCAGGCGCTGAAGACGGCCCTCTGCAGGCGGGTTGGGGAGCAGTCGCGAAGGGGCCTCGGTCTGGTCGGCGCAAAAGCACTGCATGCCGAAGGCGTGGGTCTTGTAATCCGCAAAGGCACGGCTGTCGATGGCGAAGGGAACGCCACGGCGTAATGCCAGGGCGCGCCCTGCCGCGTATTGGAACATTTGGTTGCCGAGGCCACCGATCAAGCGACTGACTATCATGACGAGATTTCTTGCGTAAGTTGTTCTATGAGTTTGCGGGCCTCGGAAGCAGGCAGTTCCCACCATTTGCTGGCGAGAATTTTCGCAGCGGTTTGATCGTCGAATCGGGCGCCGATGTTGCGTGCAGGTGAGCCCGCCATGATGGCGAAAGGAGGCACATCCTGGTTCACGAAGGAATTGGCGCCGATCACTGCCCCGGTACCGATGGTGACACCCCGCCGGATGATGCAGGAAGCGCCGATCCAGACATCGTCCTGAATCACGCAGGCGGCTTCGGTGAGAGTCTCGTAGGGCGCATCGTAGAAGATGGAGTGCGTGGAAACCCGGTCCAGGCGGTGCTCTCCCGGGCCGACCAGCACATTGTCTGCAATGGAGACGTAGCGCCCGATTCTGGCCTTGGTGATGTGGCAGTTGAAGCCGACGTACGTATTGGCTCCGATCCTGGAATCCCCCGACACGATGCTGCCTTGCATGACCTGGATATTTTCGCCATCAAAGAAGATGGCTTGATTCAGGGAGGAGTTGACGCTTTCGACGAGAGGCATGCGCAGCGCACCGGTCATGTCGATTGCGGTACATTCCCGGGCTAACCAGTAGGCCCATTGCCTTGAAGCGGGATGCATTTCATGGCCACCCTTGCCGGTCGCGCCACCGGTTGCACTGCTGTCCAGTAGGAGGGCAGCGACCTCGGGCGGCATGGCCTGTCGCATGATCCATTGCGCTGCCAGTCGCTGCGTTTCGTTTTCCGTTTCGCGTACATCCTGCTGTCGGGAACCATAGCCGAGAAGCGCGGCAGACTCAGGACGCAAACCGCGCGCGACGATGGCCCTGGACACATGGGTGAGCAGGACCTGAAAGCGGGATTTGACGGCGGCCAGGGAGATCATCAGTCGCTTACCCCTTTATGAGCCGCCGCAGACGAGATATCAACGATGCCGGGACCGACGCAAAAGGGGCCTCCGGCTGCGGCGCGACAGGAGGCGCCGCGGCAAAGCTGCCATTGACCGCGAGGGAGACCGGAACCGCTGTAACGTCGCTGCGGACATGGCGTTCCAGGACGTGGCTCAGATTGGCAAAAAACTGCAGTTGATGCAGATAGTACTGCCGTGCACGCGCTATGGCATGCAGGCTTCGGTCGTATTCTTCAGGATTGGCGAGCAATCGGCCGATTGCATCCAGCGCGGCTTCGGTGTCTTCGATATCGATCTTCAGGCTGGCGTCATCCGGAAGATAACGGTCTACGTTGGTGCATCCGTAATAGATCGGAAAACAGTAAGCCAGCAGTGCGTCCGGCAATTTTTCCGTCAGGAAATCTTCCCCGGCAAAGTTCTCCAGGACGATGGCGAAGCGATAGGGGGCAAGCACGTCCCATTTCTGCTCGAAATCACGCAAGCCCCGGCCCCAGACTTCCACCCGGTCGCCGAAGCGCTGCTGCAGGGCACGCACGAAGTCCAGGCGCGCACGGTGGCCTTCGGTGAAAGCCTTGGCTGAACTGATGACGCTGATATCGCGGCTCTTGGGAATCGGCGGCATGCTGGCCAGCTCATCGAAACTTTTCTCGACGAACCAGGGATGGCCCTGTTGCAGACGAATCTGATGGCGGTGCTGCAGGTCATTGCGCCCGCTGACGACGTGGGCGAACTGATCCAGAAAAGCCGGCTGGTAGGAACCGATCGGATCGGGCTCGCCTGCAATGAAGAAGACGTTCTCGGGCGGGCAGCAGGTGTTCTCGGTCTGGCTCAGTGATTCGAAGACCACCCACGCGTCGCAACGCTCCACCTGCGTATCGACGTGGAAGCGGAATGGTCCCCACTGCAACAAGTTCCCGGGCGTTTGCCGAGCCCAAGGCCAGGTGGGAGCGCAGGTCGTGAGCTTGACGTCGATCATGTCAGTCCGAAATCCTTTCCAGCTGCCAGTGCGGATCGAGGTAGATATGGCCGAACGCCTGTTCGCGTGCATGCTGAATATTGAACAGCCGGGGACGGGCGATACGGAACGGCTGCAGCGCATTGCTGCCGAAGAAGTCCTGCACGCCGAACTGGCTGCCGTGAACTTCCAGCACATAGTCTCCGGCGACCAGGAAGTCGGCGGGAATTTGCGCCTTGACGCGATAGGTGCCTGGGCGCACGTTTTCCATTTCCGGATTGCGGTCGGCCAGCAGCGCGCGCGTGAGCATGTCGCCGAAGACGGTCTTGACGTAGAAGCCGATACGGAAGTTTTGCAAGTTTTCCTTGACGTGATAGATCAACTCCACGTCCACCGGAGCATCGCCCTCGAAGTTGTAATTCGGGTTCTTGCGGCCGCCTTGGGTGACATGCATGGCCAGAAGGTCCACGTGTTCCGTTTCCAGGGGCATGTTGGCGCCACCCACATGCATGGCGTGCCGCATGTAGTCGCCGATGGCGTCGTCGACCAGGGTCTTTTCCTTGATGCGTCCATGTTCGATGAGCACGGCGCTTTCGCACAGATCCTTCACCGCTGCCATGCTATGGCTGACGAAGAGCACCGTCCGCCCCTGGGACGCCAACTCGCGCATCTTGGCGTAGGACTTCTGCTGGAAGCGGGCGTCGCCGACCGACAGCACTTCGTCCAACACCACGATGTCCGGTTCCAGAAAAGCGGATACGGCAAAGGCCAGGCGCACATACATGCCGCTGGAATAGCGTTTGACGGGGGTGTCGAGAAAACGCTCCACCTCGGCGAAGTCGACGATGGCATCGAACTTCTGGCGCACTTCCATGCGCGACATGCCCAACAGGGCACCGTTGAGATAGACGTTCTCGCGTCCGGTCAGGTCTGGGTGAAAGCCGGTACCGACCTCCAGCAGGCTGCTCATGCGGCCACGGATGCGGATCTGTCCTTCGGTCGGGCTCATGACCCGGGAAAGGATCTTCAGCAGCGTGGACTTGCCCGCACCGTTGCGGCCGACGACCGCCAGTCGCTCGCCCTGATTGACCTCGAAACTGATGTCGCGCAGCGCCCAGAAATCTTCATCCGAGCCGGCCTTGTCTTTGCGGTTGCGCCCGAGGAACTTGCGCAGCAGGCCCCGTTCCTGGGTGTCGCGTTCCTTTTCATGATGGATACGGAATTTCTTAGAAATTCCTTCGACGATGATACTTTTGCTCATGATTAGATGGCGTCCGAAAAACGATGCTCGCTGCGACGGAAGAAGCGCACGCCTGACCACAGCAACACGAGCGTCACCAGGCAGGAAATGCCGACCTCATTCAAGCGAAGCGGTTGCGTATCACCGAGCAGGCTCCAGCGGAAGCCGTCGATGATGCCCACCATCGGATTGAATGCATACAGCAGGCGCCATTTCTCTGGTACCACCGTGCTGGCAAAGCCCACTGGGGACAGGTACACCCCCAGTTGCAGCACCACCGGCAAGAGGTGCCGGAAATCACGGTACCAGACGCTCAAGGCGGCGATCGACAGGCTGCAGCCGAGGATGAGCAGGCAAAGCTGCAAGAGGAACAGGGGCAAGGCCAGCACATGCAGACCGGGCGGCAGGCCATAGAAGAACGACATGGCCAGGTATACCAGCATGGCCAGCGCAAAGTCGACCAGGCCCACCACCACCGACGAGAGCGGAATGATCAGGCGGGGAAAGTAGACTTTCTGGACCAGGTTGGCATTGCCCACCACACTGTTGCTGGCGTCGGAGAAAGCAGCAGAGAAAAACAGCCAGGGCAACAGTCCGGCAAAGACCATCAGCGCGTAAGGCGCGCCATTGGAGGGCAGATTGGCCAGCTTGCCGAAGACCAGCGAAAAGACCAGCATGGTCGCCAGCGGGCGAACCAGTGCCCAGCTCAGACCCATCGCAGTCTGCTTGTAGCGCACCACGATGTCGCGCCAGACCATCATGCCCAGCAGTTCACGGCTGCGCCACAGCTCGGACCAGTAGTCCTTGCCATCGGGATTGGCGGTGATGACGGTCAAGGGCAGCGACTCAAGGTCGCGGCCGTTACCCGTTTCTTGCGTGTCCTTCGTCATTGCTTGGCTTTGACCAGCTTGTTCAGGGCCATGCGCAGCAGATCGAACTGCTCATCCAGTTCGTAATGATGGTTGCCGATGAACAACCCATTGCTGTCAAGTTCGTCGGCATTCTTGAGCGCGCCGTGAATTTCATAATCGAACCAGCGCAGCACTTCGTTCTTGGCGAAATTGCCTGCCACGATGGGACGGACATCGATGCGGTATTCATTGAACACTCGTACTACGTCTTCACGAGAGAAGCCGGCATCCGGCTCGATGATCATGCTGAAGCCGAACCAGCTGCTTTCACCGATTTCCTTCTGAATGCGGAGTTGCGGATAGTCCGCCATCAGAGCCTTGAATTTGACGGCGTTGCGACGTCGCTCCGAGATCAAGCCAGGCAATTTGCGGACTTGCTCGATACCAATGGCTCCGCTCATTTCAAGCGGGCGCAGATTGTAACCAGGCAGGATGAACTTGAAGGATTCGACAAAAGCGTCGTCGCTCTTGGTACCTGTCAGCTGGTTGTGCTTGGGCAGATTGCGTGTCCAGCCATGGGCGCGAACGGAAAGCATGATGTGGTACAGCTCTTCGTCATTGGTGACCACCATGCCACCTTCCATTGTGGAAATGTGATGGCTGAAGAAGGCACTGTAGGTACCCATGATGCCGAAGGTTCCAGCCTGACGGCCGTTGAGCTCGGCGCCCATGGATTCACAATTGTCTTCGACCACTACAATGTTGCGACCGGCCACGATACGTTCGATTGCATCAAAGTCGTTGGGGTTGCCCAGCAGGTTGACGATCATGATCGCGCGGGTCTTGTCGGTTACCGCTTCGGCCAAGGCGTCCAGATCGTAGTTCAGTGTATCGCGGTCAACGTCGACGAACTTCAGCTTGAGGCCGTATTGTTGCAGCGGGTGATAGGTCGTGCTCCAGGATACCGCAGGCACGATGATCTCTTCACCGGCGAGCAGCGGGGACTCCTTGCGAAAGCGCAGGGCAGCAATCATCAGTAGATTAGCCGAGGAGCCAGAGTTGACCATTACGCAATAGTTACTGCCAGTATAGGCAGCGAACTGTTTCTCGAATTCCTGGACGTTCGCTCCCATGGTGAACATACCTGAGGCGATAACCTTCTGGATCGCTTGGTATTCCGCATCGTCCCAGGTGGCGGTGGCGAGTGGGTAGTGGCTGGGGCTCATGCTTGACGTCCTTCTAGATAGAATTGATAGGTTTGGGCGATGCCCGATTCCAATGAAGTGGTTGCACGCCAGCCCCAGGTTTGCAGACGGGTGGTATCTACCAGTTTCTGCGCCATGCCTTCGGGCTTGGTCAGATCGTGCACAAATTTCCCTTCGAAGCCCACAATGCGGGCTACGGCATGGTAGTAGTCGAGGATAGAAAGATCACTGCCCAGGCCTACGTTGAGGTAGAGCGGCAGAGTGTCGAAGTGGTCTAGCGCACGCCACATACAATCGGCCAAGTCGCCCGCATACATGAATTCACGTCGCACCTTGCCGCTGCCCCAGATGTCGACTTCGTCACGTCCGGCGGATTTGGCCTCATGAATCTTGTGAATCACTGCTGGGACAAGGTGTGAGTGCTTTGGATCGAACTTGTCGTGACGGCCGTACAGGTTGCACGGGATCAGCGTACGGTATTGCAGTGAAGGATTTTCGCGTCCGATGTAATCGCACAAACGAGCGATCATGATCTTTGCCAGTGCATAGCCCTCATTGGTCGGTTCCAATTCACCGGTCAGCACGGTTTGCTCGGCCAGCGGATTGGGCGCATTGCGCGGATACATGCAAGAACTGCCAAGGTTCAGCAGACGCGGGACGCCCGCGCGGCGTGCTGCCAGCACAACGTTGCGACCCATATCCAGGTTTTCGGTGAGGAAGGCGACTGGATCGCGCATATTGGCCTGTATGCCGCCGACCCGGCCCGCAGCGTGCACCACCACATCGGGCTGTTGCTGCTGTACCCAATCGTTTACGGCACGAGCATCCAGCAAGTCCAGCTCGGCGCTGGTGGGTGCCAGGATATCGTGTCCGACGGCAGCGGCGTGCTCGGTGAAATTTCGCCCGACCATGCCACGGCCGCCTGTGAGAAAGATACGCATGTCTAACCCTTATCCAATATCAGCGGTGCACCGGTAATTCATCACTGGTCGTAGTTGAAGGCGTTATATCCATGGCTCTTGACGAGCGCGTCTCGCTGCGCCGACTTGAGGTCCTCGCGTACCATCTCTGCCACCAGTTCATCGAAGGTGGTGCTGGGAGTCCAACCCAGCTTGGTCTTGGCCTTGCTCGGATCGCCCAACAGGGTTTCGACTTCGGTCGGACGGAAATAACGTGGATCCACTGCCACGATGGGTTGGTTTGGATCGCCTTGTTCGCGGTTTTCCCAGTAGCCCTTTTCCTCGACCCCGGTATTTTCCCAGCGGATCTTCATGCCGATTTCCTGCGCAGCGGCGTTGACGAAATCGCGAACGCTGTATTGGACGCCGGTGGCGATGACGAAGTCTTCTGGCTGTTCCTGCTGCAGCATCAGCCACTGCATTTCCACGTAATCACGCGCATGGCCCCAGTCGCGTTTTGCATCCAGGTTGCCGAGGTAAAGCGCTTCCTGCAGGCCGAGCTTGATCCGGGCCAGGGCGCGGGTGATCTTGCGTGTAACAAAGGTCTCGCCGCGGATGGGGCTCTCATGGTTGAAGAGGATGCCGTTACAGGCGTAGATGCCGTATGCCTCGCGATAGTTGACCGTGATCCAGTAAGCATAGAGCTTGGCAACGGCATAGGGGCTACGTGGGTAGAAGGGCGTAGTTTCCTTTTGGGGGGTTTCCTGTACCAGCCCGTAGAGTTCGGAGGTGCTGGCCTGATAGAAACGTGTTTTCTTGGTCAAGCCAAGGATGCGAATTGCTTCCAGGATGCGCAGGGCGCCCAGGGCATCGGAGTTCGCTGTGTATTCTGGCTCTTCAAAGCTGACCGCGACGTGACTCTGCGCCGCGAGGTTGTAGATCTCGTCCGGCTGGACCTTTTGGATAATGTGGGTCAGGCTGGATGAGTCAGTCATATCGCCGTGGTGCAAAACGAAACTCCCGTCGGAGATGTGCGGATCCTGGAACAGGTGATCGATACGGTCGGTATTGAACAGGGAAGTGCGGCGCTTGATCCCGTGCACTTCGTAGCCCTTGGCGAGCAGGAGCTCCGCCAGATAGGCACCATCTTGTCCGGTGACGCCGGTAATGAGGGCTTTTTTCTTCATAGTCATGGATGTCGTCCGTGTGCGTTATGTGTGGGTTGATGGGCGGCTTCGATGGCAATGCATCAACGGGAGGCCGTACAGGCAGGAAGTGAGGCTTTAGACTGCGACCCGCCATCAGACCTGTGGATGGCTACGCGGTTTTGGCACGCGTAATGGGAGCCGGGGTGCAGGTGTGAGCGTGGCGGATGGCATGGGTGAGGCTTATTTTGCGATCGTGTACAAAGTCAATTTACTCATCATCAACACGAGCCAGGAATGAACGGCACTCTTTTTTTCTTCTGTGTTCGTGTCGGCCCCGCACCTGTAACGTTTGGCCGCCTCGTGCGAGCACACTAATATAAAAGCGCTTCACAGGCAGTTTGCCGCTGGCGTACTTCGGTGCCTATCTTGACTGGACGCCGTTTCGCAACGATTTCGCGCGATCAGAATAAGCAAGCGAGTATATCACGCGAAATAGGCTTTTCCGAGGTGATCCAGGGCGCTGACGACTTTGCTGTCTATTGCTTTCGTGGAGGAAAATGCTCTTTTAGGCAAGTTCAGCTCGGAAATCTGGGCCAGTACTTTTTGTGACGTTGAAAAACAGGATATGAAAGGCATCGCCTACGACGTTTTTCCAAGGTAGTGTTGTGGTCGATGTCAGCGGCCGGAAGAACTTTTGAGAGGCTTTCGCCGTCTCAGCCACCTTGTGAACTGCTCGCGAGCTTAAAATAAGTTGACCAATAGTCATTTACATATGCCCTGATGCGGAGCATGTTGTTTTTGCGTCACGTCTTCGAATCAAGTCCGCCCCCGCCAGGCACTTGTTGGGGAAGGGAACTCACGAGTGCGGCGACATGAAAGGCTATGCATCTGCTGTTCTTGGCGCGTTGATGCGGTCATAATTGTCTCTTTAATATCATTTGTCTTCCACTTCCTACGCATATGCCCATCGCCCAATCGATCTTCAAAGCCTACGACATCCGCGGCATCATCGACAAAACCCTGGACGACCAGGTCGCCTATCAGATCGGTCAGGCCTTCGGCGCTGCCGCGCTGGCCAAGGGGCAGAAGAAGGTCGTGATCGGCCGTGACGGCCGTCTGTCCGGTCCTGCACTGGCCGCTGCGCTGGCCAAGGGCCTGCAGTCGGTGGGCGTGGACGTGATCGATCTGGGCATGGTCGCCACCCCGATGGTCTATTTCGGTACCCATGTGCTGGATACGCAATCGGGCATCATGGTCACCGGCAGCCACAACCCGCCCGACTACAACGGTTTCAAGATGGTGCTGGCCGGCGAGGCCATCCATGGCGAGACCATTCAGGGTCTCTATCACGCCATCGTCAAGGGTGAATTCCCGCAAGGCGCCGGCAGCTACAGCACCCACGACATCAAGGATGCCTACATCGCCCGCATGATCTCGGACGTCAAGCTGGCGCGCCCGCTGAAGATTGCCGTCGATTGCGGCAACGGCGTGGCTGGCGCTTTCGCCGGCGAGCTTTATCGTGCACTCGGTTGCGAAGTGACTGAATTGTTCTGTGAGGTCGATGGCAACTTCCCCAATCACCACCCCGATCCGGCGCACCCGGAAAACCTGCAGGATCTCATCCGTTGCCTGCAGGAAACCGACAATGAGCTCGGCCTGGCCTTCGATGGAGACGGTGACCGCCTGGGACTGGTGACCAAGGATGGTCAGATCATCTACCCGGATCGTCAGCTGATGCTCTTCGCTGAGGACGTCCTGACCCGCAACCCGGGCAAGCAGATCCTCTATGACGTCAAGTGCACCCGTCATCTGGCACCCTGGATCAGCGCGCGCGGCGGTCAGCCGTTGATGTGGAAGACCGGCCACTCGCTGGTCAAGGCCAAGCTGCGTGAAACGGGTGCGCCCCTGGGCGGCGAGATGAGTGGTCACATCTTCTTCAAGGACCGCTGGTTCGGTTTCGACGACGGTCTCTATGCCGGCGTGCGGATGCTGGAACTGATGGCGCGCCAGAGCGACCCGTCGGCCGTGCTCAATGCGCTGCCCCAATCGGTCAGCACCCCGGAACTGCAATTGAAGCTGCAGGAAGGCGAGAATGTGGCCTTGATCGGCAAGCTGCAAAGCGATGCCAAGTTCGAAGGCGCCCAGGACATCATCACCATCGACGGTCTGCGCGTGGAATATGCCGATGGCTTCGGTCTGGCACGCTCTTCCAATACCACGCCAGTAGTGGTGCTGCGCTTCGAGGCAGAGACGGCGGAAGCACTGGCCCGCATCCAGGGTGAGTTCCGCAAAGTCATCCTGGCGGCTCGTCCCGACGTCGCACTGCCGTTCTGACGGCCTGATGAGGTAAGATGCTGGCCCACAGTTAAGTTCAGCCAGAGTGGGCCAGCCTTGAAAATCCTAATCGTCCGCGTTTCCTCCCTGGGAGACGTCGTCCACAACATGCCGATGGTCGCGGACATCCGTCGTCATTTCCCTGCCGCACAGATCGACTGGGTCGTGGAAGAGGCCTATACCAGCCTCGTCCGCCTCAATCCTCACGTCCACAATGTGATTCCGATCGCCTTGCGTCGCTGGCGCAAGACCTTGTTCTCTGCTGCCACCCGCGCCGAGATCGCGGCTTTCCGGCGCCAGTTGCAGGGCGAGCGCTACGATGTGGTCTTCGATACCCAAGGTCTGCTCAAGACCAGTGTAGTCATGCGCTTGGCGCGACTGGCCGATCATGGGCGCCGGGTGGGCCTGGCCAATGCTACCGAGGGCTCGGGCTACGAGCCGCTTTCCCGGATCTTCCATGACCAGAGTATCGCAGTGGGTCGGCGCACCCACGCCGTCATGCGTGCGCGCCTGGTGGCTGCCGGTGCATTGGGCTACCAGGTCGAGGGTGAGCCCGATTTCGCCCTGCAGGCGCCCCAACCGGCACGCTGGCCCTGGATGCCCGAGGCCCCATATGCCGTCTTCTTCCACGGCACCGCACGTGCAGCCAAGCAATGGCCGCCGGCGCAATGGATCAGGCTGGGGCAGGACCTGGCAGCTCGCGGCCTGCCGGTGTTGCTGCCTTGGGGTAGCACCCGGGAACAGGCGGCTGCGCAGCAACTGGCAGCGGGCATCCCAGGCGCCGTCGTATTGCCGGCGCTGCCGCTGATGCAGGCGGTGTCGCTGGTGCAGCAGGCCAGGCTGGTGATCGGCCTGGATACCGGCCTGACGCATATTGCTGCCGCCTATGGCAAGCCCACAGTTGAGCTTTACTGCGATTCCCCGCGCTGGAAAACCGAAGGCAACTGGTCGCCTCACATCGTCAACCTGGGTGATCTGGGCGCGCCACCGGCCGAGGAGGCCGTACTGTCCGCCGCGCTGGGTTTGCTGGACTGACGGCTCCAACCCGGTCAGGGCATCGACCCGGATCATTGAAGCAGATCAAAACCTGGCGGCAAACTGTTGAACCGGATCGTAGGGCCACTTGCGGCGGGGGTTTGCGGCCTGCTGACGCGCCTGCATCGCCACACGGCGTTGACGCTTGCGGGCATAATACGCGCCATGGAATCGCAAATTATCGAGATCGGCCTGACCGAATGGCGGGTCGACAACCCCAATCAGGAATGGATCACCGCGCTGGAAGCCGGCAAGGTGCTGTATTTCCCGCACTTGGCCTTCCAGTTGATGCAATCCGAGCAGCTGCTGCTTGATCCGGCCGTGCGCGCCCCGAAGTCCCGCAATATCAGCCTGGACGCGCGTGGGCATATCAAGGGCGCCGCCGGTGGTACGGAGCAACAACTGGCGCTGGCGGCGATGGTGGGGCGCTTTCGCGAGCAGGCGCTGTCTTTGGTGCATACGCTCTTGCCCAAGTATCGCGACGCCCTGCGTGTAGCACCTACCAGCTATCGACCGATGCAGGTGGAAACCCGTGCCCAGTCTTGGCGTGCTGACGACCGCCGCATGCACGTCGACGCCTTCCCGTCGCGGCCGAACTATGGCGAACGTATCCTGCGCGTCTTTACCAATATCAACCCGGAAGGCGTGCCGCGTGTCTGGCGCGTGGGCGAGCCTTTTGAAACCGTGGCCAGGCGCTTTCTGCCTCGTGCCAAGCCTTATGTTGCCTGGCAGGCGAAATTATTGAAGGCCTTGCGCGTGACGAAGTCCTTGCGCAGCGAGTACGACCACATGATGCTTCAGCTGCACGACGGCATGAAGGGGGACATGCAATACCAGCAGGATGCCCAGCAGGTAACCATGCCCTTCGCCGCAGGCTCGGTCTGGATCTGCTTTTCCGATCAGGCATCTCACGCAGTCATGTCGGGGCAATACATGATGGAGCAGACCCTGCACCTGGCACCGGAACAGCAATACGATCCGCAATCCAGCCCGCTGGCCATCCTGACGCGGCTGGCCGGCCATCCTTTGGTCTGAGATGCGGTTGCTGTATTCCCTGATCTGGTGGCTGCTGCTGCCGCTGGTGCTGCTGCGCCTCTGGTGGCGTGGGCGCAAGGAGCCCGGTTACCGGGCCCATGTGAGCGAGCGTCTCGGCTTTTATGCGCGCCTGCCTGATCCGCAGGCGCGTTTCATCTGGGTGCACGCGGTGTCGGTCGGCGAGACCCGCGCTGCAGAGCCGCTTATCGATTCTCTGTTGCAGCAATATCCGCAGCATTCCATCCTGCTGACCTGCATGACGGCCACCGGTCGCGCTACCGGTGCCCAGGTCTACGGCAAGCATGGCGGGCGCGTCCAGCAAAGCTTCTTGCCATATGACATTGGACGGATGTGCGCCCGGTTTCTGCGTCATTTTCGACCAGTTGTTTGTGTGCTGATGGAAACCGAGGTCTGGCCCAGCCTGATCGCCCAATGCCATCGCTACCACGTTCCCGTGATGCTGGCCAATGCCCGTTTGTCGGAGCGTTCGTTGCGGCGTGGGTTGCGTTTTGCCGCCTTGTTGAAGCCGGCAGCTGAGGCCATCAGCGTAGTCGCGGCGCAATCGGACGCGGATGCGCAGCGTCTGCGCGCCTTCGGGGCGCGTCAGGTCGTCGTGACGGGGAGCCTCAAGTTCGACGTTGAGCCACCTGATGCCGTGGTGGCTCGGGGTCTGGAGTGGAAAGCCCAGGTCGGACTACGCAAGGTGCTGTTATGTGCCAGTACCCGGGACGGCGAAGAAGCCTTGATCCTTGACGCGTTGGCTCGCGAAGGACCGGGTGACTGGCTGACGGTCATCGTGCCCCGTCACCCTCAGCGATTCGATCAGGTCGCCGACATGATCAGTGCCCGTGGCCTGCGCCTGCAGCGGCGGTCCACACTGCAGCAGGACGTCCGCTGGCAGGATGTGGATGTACTGCTGGGTGATTCCATGGGGGAGATGTTTGCCTACTATGCGCTTTGTGATGTCGCATTCATCGGTGGCAGCCTGTTGCCGCTCGGTGGGCAGAACCTGATCGAGGCGCTGGCCTTGGGTAGGCCGGTGTTGATCGGCCCGCACACCTTCAATTTTCAGCGCATTACCGAGGATGCCATTGCCGAGCACGCAGCAGCGCGCGTAGAGAATGCAGATGCATTGCTGCGTCAGTGGAAAGAACTCGTGTCCGACCACACGCGTATGGATCAAAGGTCGCATTCCGCAAAGGAATTTGCGCAGCGTCACCAGGGGGCAACTGGCCGGACGCTTTCCCTGCTGGATGCGCTGCTGAAGGATGGTCAGGCGCGGCGATAGGCGTCGACCGTTTTCTGGAATGCGGCGTCGACTGTCGTCCCGGGCGTCCAGCCTAGCAGATCGCGGTTCTTGCTGATGTCGACCTGCAGGGAGCCGCAAAGACGTTGCGCGATTCCAGGCCTGCCCATCATGCGTGCTGGCAGCATCAGCCATGAGGCCGGTAGCGATGGCAGGAACGGCGACTTGCCCAGGGCAAGGGAGATGCGTCTGAGCATGGCGGTGGTTGAGAGGTCTTCACCATCGGAAACCAGGAATACCTGGCCTGCAGCATCGGGGTGGGTCAGGCAGACGCAGATCAGGTCCACCAGGTTATCCAGCGCTACCAGGCTGCGGCGATTGCTGGTGATGCCGCCCAGCGGCAGCGGTATGCCTTTATCCAGCCAGCGGATCATGCTCAGGAAATTGGCTTTGACTCCAGGGCCATAGACTAATACCGGTCTTATCATCACCACTTCCATGGTTCCATTGCGCGCCAGCTCCCGTAGCGCCTGTTCGGCTTCCATCTTGGAGATGCCATAGGGATCGGCCGGGGCGGGCGTATCGTCGGCAGTAAAGGGGCGTCCCGGTTGCGTCTCCTCGCCATTGACCTTGATCGAGCTGATGAAAATGAAACGGCGGACTCCCGCCAGTTGCGCTTGACGTGCCAGCGCCAGCGTTCCTTCGACATTGGTCCTGCGGAATTCCGACAACGGATCGCCAGCTGTCTCGTTCATCACGTGTACCCGCGCCGCGCAGTGGACCACCGCTTCCGTACCTTCTAGTGCTGCTGACCAATTGGTATCGGGTGCCAGTTCTTCGACGATCACTTTTTCCAGTGTGCTGGAGTCTACGGGCAGCTTTGCTGTGGGGCGAAGTGCGGCACGCAGATGATGAAGCCCTTCGGAGGCAAGTTGGCGGACCAAGGCTTGACCTACGAAACCGGAGGCGCCGGTAATGAGAATACGCATGGACAAATAAGGGAGCGGCGGGGAAAGAGGACGCCAATACTATCATCGTGTCCCGACTTGCCCGGTGAATGCGGAGGCCAGCTCGTCTGGCTGCTTGGTATATAGAAGAATGGCCTTGTTTGGCATCGGGATGGCGCTGCCTATTTGGGCTGGCTAAATTATTTTCGAATATTTTTCAAAAAGTGCTTGCGCGGTGTGAGGGGCGTTGCTATAGTTCGCCCCCTGCTGACGCGACACACGAAGCGAAGTTGAAAAACGAAGCGACGAAGGTGGGCGAGGCAGGTGAGTAGTGAAGCAGTTTGAAGTGCGTTTTAAATGGAAGTCGTCGAGCAAGCAGTCACAGCGAAGACGAAAAAATTTAAAACGGATCGCAAAAAAGTAGTTGACGCGATGAACTAACTGCTACATAATCTCGTTTCTCTGCTGCTGACGAACACAACGATTCGCAGCGATGCAAACAGCGCCAGGCGCGTTTGATGCAGATGATCTTTAAA
>NZ_PKOI01000016.1:0-130673 GCF_002870055.1 Herbaspirillum sp. BH-1
GGTGAGGACTGGGGGCAGGGCGGCGGGAAGCGGAACTGAATAGCTAGCCGCCGATATAGGACATCTCGACCTTGCGTGCCGGGGCGGCTTGCATGGCGCTGCGCAATTCGGAATAGCGGTCGCCCCGTTGGCCCCACAATGCGGCGATGGCGCCGGCCATCTCGGCGTCGCTGGCTCCATTGCGCAGGAGGCTGCGCAGATCGTGGCCTTCGCTGGCGAACAGGCAGGTGTAGACCTTGCCCTCGGTAGAGAGCCGGGCGCGCGAGCAATCCTGGCAGAAGGCCTGGGTCACGCTGGAGATGACACCGATCTCGCCGCCGCCATCGACATAGCGCCAGCGCTCGGCGGTCTCGCCGGTGTAGTTGGGGTCGGCCACCTGCAGCGGCATCTCGGCCGAGATGCGCCGCACCACTTCGCTGGAGGGCAGTACCTCGTCCATGCGCCAGCCGTTGGAGCTGCCCACGTCCATGTATTCGATGAAGCGCAGGATGGCCGGGGTCCCCTTGAAGTGGCGCGCCATCGGCAGGATCTGGTCGTCGTTGACGCCCTTCTTGACCACCATGTTGATCTTGACCGGCCCCAGGCCGGCGGCGTGGGCGGCATCGATGCCTTCCAGCACGCGTGCCACCGGGAAGTCGACATCGTTCATGCGGCGGAAGCTCTCGTCATCCAGCGAATCCAGCGAGACCGTCACGCGCCGCAGGCCGGCAGCCTTGAGCGCCTGCGCCTTCTGCTTGAGCAGGGTGCCATTGGTGGTCAGGGTGAGATCCACCGGCTCGCCATCGGGCGTGCGCAAGGCGGCCAGCATGGCGATCAGGGTCTCGATGTTCTTGCGCAGCAGGGGTTCGCCGCCGGTGAGGCGGATCTTGCGCACGCCATGCGCCACGAACTGGGCGGCCACGCGGGTCAGCTCTTCGAAGGTCAGCAGGTCGGAGTGCGGCAGGAACTGGTATTGCTTGTCGAAGACATCCTTGGGCATGCAATAGACACAGCGGAAATTGCAGCGGTCGGTGACCGAGATGCGCAGGTCGTGCAGGGGGCGGCCCAGGGAATCGGTCAGCCAGCCGGTCGGCGCCATCGCCACGGGCGCAATCACGCCTGCCGTACTGGCCGACGGCGCTTGCCGGTGATCGAGGATGGGAATGACGCGCTTGTTCATACGGGCTGGCAAAAATGGGTGTGTAAAGATAGCACGGCTGGCGCTGCGGCGTTGCGGTCGGTTCATGCATATTCAGTATGCCGCAAGTGCAGGTATTGCGCGCAATGCCGCGCCGGATCTGGACTTGGGATATCCGCAGCTGGACCGTCGTGCTGTGCGGCCGGCACTGTATCGCTGCCGGGGCGGGCCAACTGTCACCAGATAGGGGACAAGCGGCGGATGACAAGAGGGCGCGAGAGCGATAGTGGCCGGGCTGGCGCGACAGACTGGCCTGGAAAATTGGCGAAAGCAGCAGGCGGGCGTGCAGGCAGGCGAGCAGGCAAGAGCGCGGACAAGAAAAAAGGGAGCCGAAGCTCCCTTTTTCCTGGTGATCACCGGTGCGCTTGCACCCTGGCGATCAGCGACGCGTTTCCACCTGGACCAGCGGTTCGCTGGACTGCGGCGGCAGCGGCTTGCGCTCGCGCGGTACCCGCGGTGCCGGCACGAAGGCGGCGGCCGCTTCCTGTGCTGCACGCAGCTTGACCGGATCGGTCGTGGCCAGCGTCAGGCCGGCTTGCGACAGCATCTGCTGCAGCGACTCCGGCTGGGCGCCATTGCCGGCATGTGCTGCAGGTGCTGCAGGTGCGGCAGGTGCGGCAGGTGCTACCGGTGCAGCAGCAACAGGGGCAGCCACTTCCACAGGAGCCGGGGCCGGATTGGCTTCGACCGCATCCAGCAGGCTGATCTGCTGCGGCAGGCTGGCTGCCGGCGCGGCTTGCTGCACGACCTCGACCTGGACCGGTGCTTCCGATGCCGCCGGGGTGGCCACAGGGGCTTGCACTGGCGCCGGGGCAGGTTCAAAGCTCGGTGCCGGGGCGAAGCTGGCGTCGATGGACGGCGCCGGCGGTTCGATGGCCTGCTGTTGCGAGAACACGGCTTCGGTCGCTTCGGCAGCGGCGGCAGCCACGGCTTCCACCGAGTTCACGCCGCTTTCCACGGCGACGGCTTCGGTATGGAGGGCGGCAGGCGCGGACACGTCGGCTGCTTCAGCAGCTTGCGCCGGAACCGGCGAGGCTGCGAAGGAAGCCTGGGCCACGGCGGCCTGGGCGACTTCCACCGGTGCTGCCGGTGCTGCAGGGGCTGCTGCGGTCACGGCTTCGCCGTTTTCGCTGCGTTCACCGGCTTCGCCAGCTTCAGCCGCATCGGCATCGGCGTTTTCGATCAGGTTGCCGTTCTCGTCACGTTCGCGACGATGACGGTTGCGACCACCACGACGACGACGACGGCGCGGTTCGGTGCCGCCTTCGGCATTTTCCGAGGCTTCGACGCCTTCGCCACCTTCGCCACGTTCAACTTGCGCCAGATCCAGTTGCGCAGCCTGCTCGTCATTGGACAGGGCCACGGCACCAGCGGCCACGGCCACGCCGGCGGTTGCAGCGCCGGCTGCCAGAGCGGCTTCCAGCGGCAGACCTTCCTCGCTGCGGGCTTCCTTGCGGTCGCCACGGGGGGCGCGAGGTTCACGCGGTTGACGCGGTTCGCGGGGTTCACGAACTTCGCGACCTTCACGCGGTTCGCGTGGCTCACGGGCTTCGCGGGGTTCGTTGCGACGGGCTTCCTTGGGTTCCTGGCCTTCGCGGACCTGGACTTCACGGCCCTCGCGACCTTCACGCGGCTCACGGCCTTCGCGTGGTTCACGCGCTTCCTTGGGCTCGCGCGGGCCACGCGGCGGACGCGCCTGCTTGGCATCGGCCAGTTCTCCCGCCTTTACCTCGACGGCAGCGGCGCCACGGGCATTGCGCTGTTCGCCATTGGCGTTGCGCTCGCCACGTTCGGCACGATCACCACGGTCGCTGCGGTCATTGCGATTACGGCCACGACCGTTGCGGTCGCCGCCACGGCCATTGCGGTCGCCTTCACGCTTGGCAGGGGTCTTGGCTTCGACCGGGGCCGGTGCTTCCACCGGGGCCACGGGCTTCTTGCGGAAGAAGGCGAAGATCTTGCCCAGCAGGCCCGATTCCGGTGCCAGGGTCGGCGGCGGTACGGGGGCAGCCACCGGTTCCGGGGCCTTGCGCTCGACGATGGGGGCCGGCTGGTCGGGGGTGATGCCCTTGACCACGGCTTCCTGGCGCGGACGCACTTCTTCCTTCTGGCGCTTGCTGTAGCCGATGTCGGTATCGGCCTGCTCGGCCATGTTGTAGCTGGCTTGGGCGTCGTCCAGGCGCGGATCGTCGTGCTTGATCCGTTCCATCTTGTAGTGCGGGGTTTCCAGGTGCTTGTTGGGGATCATGATGACCGTGACGCGATGGCGCGTCTCGATCTTCAGGATTTCGCCGCGCTTCTCGTTCAACAGGAAGGCGGCGACGTCCACCGGCGCCTGCACATGGATGGCGGCCGAGTTTTCCTTCATCGCCTCTTCCTGGATGATGCGCAGCACCTGCAGGGCGGAGGATTCGGTATCGCGGATGTGGCCGGTGCCGTTGCAGCGCGGGCAGGTCACGTGGCTGCCTTCGGACAGCGACGGACGCAGGCGCTGGCGCGACAGTTCCATGAGGCCGAAGCGGGAGATCTTGCCCATCTGGACGCGGGCACGGTCGTGGTGCAGGGCGTCTTTCAGGCGACCTTCGACTTCGCGCTGGTTCTTGGAATTCTCCATGTCGATGAAGTCGATCACGATCAGGCCACCCAGGTCGCGCAGGCGCAACTGGCGGGCCACTTCATCAGCCGCTTCGAGGTTGGTGTTGAAGGCGGTGGTCTCGATGTCGCTGCCACGGGTGGCACGCGCCGAGTTCACGTCCACCGACACCAGGGCTTCGGTGTGGTCGATCACGATGGCGCCGCCGGACGGCAGCGGGACCGTACGCGAGTAGGCGGTCTCGATCTGGTGTTCGATCTGGAAGCGGGAGAACAGCGGCACGTCGTCGCGGTAGCGCTTGACGCGGTGGACCATGTCCGGCATCACGTGGGCCATGAACTGCTGGGCCTGGTCGTGGATGTCGTCGGTGTCGATCAGGATTTCGCCGATGTCGGGCTGGAAGTAGTCGCGGATGGCGCGGATGACCAGTGACGATTCCTGGTAGATCAGGAAGGCGCCCGAGGCCGACTGGCCGGCGCCTTCGATGGCGCGCCACAGTTGCATCAGGTAGTTCAGGTCCCACTGCAGTTCATCGACGTTGCGGCCGATGCCGGCGGTGCGGGCGATGACGGACATGCCGTTGGGCAGGTCCAGCTTGTCCATGGTCTCGCGCAGTTCCTGGCGGTCTTCGCCTTCGACGCGGCGGGAGACGCCACCACCACGCGGGTTGTTGGGCATCAGGACCAGGTAGCGGCCGGCCAGCGAGATGAAGGAGGTCAGGGCCGCGCCCTTGTTGCCGCGCTCTTCCTTTTCGACCTGGACGATGATTTCCTGGCCTTCGCGCAGCGCTTCCTTGATGCTGGCGTTGCGGACGTCGATGCCTTCCTTGAAGTAGGAACGGGCCACTTCCTTGAAGGGCAGGAAGCCGTGGCGTTCCTCGCCGTAGTTGACGAAGCAGGCTTCCAGCGAGGGCTCGATGCGGGTGATCACGCCCTTGTAGATGTTGGACTTGCGCTGCTCGCGTCCGGTGGTTTCGATGTCGATGTCGATCAGCTTCTGACCGTCAACGATCGCTACGCGCAGTTCTTCCTGCTGCGTTGCGTTGAACAACATACGTTTCATGTTTTCACTCCGGGATCCGAAGATCCTTCAAATGGCCCGTCCGTATGTGGTAGCGGGCCAAAAGTACAGGGGATGTACGCGAGAACGAAGTGATTGGGGAGGGAATTGCCTTGATTGTGTGAGTGCGCCTTAGCGGGCGCTCCAGCACAAGGGGGCGCGGATGCAGTGGACCGGGACGCCGGGCAGCACCGTATCCGCGCCGCGCGCTCCGCCATAGGCGGTCGCGCAGGCAACTGCGGACGGTAAGCTGGTCTGTGGAGCCAAACGTAACATAGTGAGGTTGGCGACGGCGATCGGGTTCTACTGCATCAACCGGCAAGCTTCGCGATGGCCCGGCCCGAATTGCGGCATGGCCCGAGCGATGCGCTGCAAGGGGGCGGGCTGATGAGCCTGCCATGCTTGCGCTGCTGGTCGCCGGGGGGCTGTGCACTGCTGTCCTGGGTCGGGTCACCGGATGCGAGTCTTGCCAGACTTTTATCCTGATGATCCAAACAAATCTGTTCCACTTCCAAGTGCGCTGTCCGATTGCAACTGCGGTGCAAACTGGACTCGCAAAGGGAAGGTGCGTACTCGTTTCGAGGCCTTTACGTGGACCAGGCAAGCGACATGATCGGCTGTATTGTCAACCGTTGCAGCGCTTTTATTGCGTCTGCGATGCCGCGCGTCGTGGTTTTCGGGGCCCCCTTCGTCAATTTTGCAAATGAGCGAGGCTGACGAAGACTCCTCTTGTGTAGAATGTTCCTTTTTTATTCTACTAACGCCGTTTTTTGATCGGCGTCAATCGATTATATATTCAAAATGAAGGACTTAGCGAGATTTTCTAGGGGGGCTTCTGAAAGCGCCGACGCGGCGCCGGCCTCCCGGAACGCAACAGCCTCGCAGAGCGTCCCTCAGGTGCAGTTGCTGACCATTTCCGACGAAGAGGCGGGCCAGCGGATTGACAATTTCCTGCTGCGGGTTTGCAAAGGCGTTCCCAAGAGCCATATCTATCGTGTCCTGCGTTCGGGCGAGGTGCGCGTCAACAAGGGCCGCATCGACCAGACCTATCGTCTGGTCGAGGGCGATGTCGTGCGTGTGCCGCCAATACGAGTTGCAGAGAAGCAAGAAACTGTAGTCCCGGGAGCGGAATTCCGCATCCTGCTGGAAGACAGCCACATGCTGGTCATCGACAAGCCGGCCGGTGTGGCCGTGCATGGCGGGTCCGGCGTGAGCTACGGGGTCATCGAGCAGTTGCGGGCGGCACGGCCCCAGGCCAAGTTCCTGGAGCTGGTGCACCGGCTGGACCGCGACACCTCGGGCGTGCTGCTGATCGCCAAGAAGCGTTCGGCGCTGACCAACCTGCATGAACAGATGCGCGAGGGCCAGACCGACAAGCGCTACCTGACCCTGGTCCAGGGCGACTGGAAGAATGCCCGCCAGCACGTGAAGTTGCCGCTGTTCAAGTACAGCACGCCCGACGGCGAGCGCCGGGTGCGGGTGCAGGCCGATGGCCAGCCGTCCCATACGGTGTTTTCGCTCTTGCGTCGCTTCGGTGAATTTGCCCTGCTGGAAGCTGAACTGAAGACCGGTCGCACCCATCAGATCCGGGTGCACCTGTCTTCCAGCGGCTTTCCCATCGTCGGCGACGACAAGTATGGCGACTTCCCCTTGAACAAGGCGCTGCAGAAGGCCGATGGCAAGCGTATTGCTTTCAAGCGCATGTTCCTGCATGCCTGGCGCATCAGCTTCCTGCATCCGGAAACCGGCCAGACCGTCACCCTGAAGGCCGGCCTGCCCGATGAATGCGCAAAATTCCTGCGCAGCCTGGAAGGTGGGGCCGAGGGCGATCTCCTGCCCTACAACATGCTGGCTGGCGCGGAGGACTGAAGGACAGTGCACGTAGTCGGCCGGGATATGATACTTTCTGCCCGGCATTAACAAAATCGCATGTTTCGCTGCTGCCTTGTCGCGCTGGCAAGCCGGCGGCGGACGTGCCCGCAGAAAGAGCATCAGACATGGCAAGAAAGCAATTCGACCTGATCGTCTTCGACTGGGATGGCACCCTGATGGACAGCACGTCCACCATCGTGCGCTGCATCCAGGCCGCGGCGCGTGACCTGGGCCTGCCGATTCCCGACAAGAGCGCAGCCTCCTATGTCATCGGCCTGGGCCTGCAGGACGCGATGCAGGCCGCCATTCCCGATGTCGATCCCAAGTACTACCCGCGCATCGTGGAGCGTTACCGCCACCATTACCTGGGCCAGGACAAGGACCTCACGCTCTTCGAGGGCGTGCCCGAAATGCTGACCGACCTGTCGCAGCAGGGCTATTTCCTGGCGGTGGCCACCGGCAAGAGCCGGGTCGGGCTGAACCGGGCCATGAACAGCACCGGCCTGCTGTCCATGTTCGACGCCACCCGCTGCGCCGACGAGACCTTCTCCAAGCCGCATCCGGCCATGTTGCAGGAGCTGACCCGCGAGCTGGGCCAGGACATGCACCGCACCCTGATGATCGGCGACACCACCCACGACCTGCAGATGGCCATCAACGCCGGCGCCGCGGGCGTGGCGGTGGAGTTCGGCGCGCATCCGCCGCAGCAGTTGCAGACGCTCTCGCCGCTGTATTCGGCGCGCTCCATCCGCGAGCTGCACCAGTGGCTCAATGAGCAGGCCTGAGGACGGCTACGTGAACGCTTCCTGCGACATCCTCATCTGCGCCTCCGGCGATCTGGCCGAAGGCGGCCTGGGCAAGCGCTTCCCGGTGCAGGTGCATGGCGACGAGACCACCGGTTTCGTGGTGCGCTACGGCGGGGTGGTCTATGGCTACCTGAACCGCTGCGCCCATGTCCCCATCGAACTGGACTGGGCCGAGGGCGAGTTCTTCGAATCCAGCGGTCTGTATCTCATGTGTGCAACACATGGCGCCGTTTACGCGCCCGATACCGGAAAATGCGAGGGCGGTCCTTGTACCGGCGCCCACTTGCGTAAGATCATGGCGGTGGAACGCGACGGCCAGGTCTATTGGCGTCCGGACGACATCGTCAAGCCCGTCGAGGCATGAGCTTCGGGGAAACCGGCGCAGGCTGCTGCGCTGCTTAGAGTGAGCCTATGAGCAACAACGAATCTGAAAACCAGCAAGACAAGTCGCCAGTCCCTCCACAAACGCCGCCATCGCCACCATCGCCCTCCATCCCCGCCAGCGTGCGCGAGGACAAGAAGAGCGGCTGGGAGCGCGACGTACTGGAAAAACTGGCCCTGTTCGCCGTCAAGGAACAGCGCGCCCGGCGCCGCTGGGGCATCTTCTTCCGCATTGCCATCCTGGTGGTGATCGTGCTGGGGGCCTGGATGGCCTTCACCTATAACAAGACCGAGAGCGAGCCGCTGGGCACTCATACCGCCCTGGTCGAGATCAAGGGCGCCATCGATTCCGAAGGGCAGGGCTCGGCCGGGGTGGTGATCCCGGCGCTGGACAAGGCCTTTGCCGCCTCCGACTCGGTCGGCGTGATCCTCAAGATCAACAGCCCCGGCGGCAGCCCGGTGCAGGCCGGCATGATCAACGACGAGATCACCCGCCTGCGCAAGGCCTATCCCAAGAAGCCGATCTACGTGGTGGTGGAGGAAGTGTGCGCCTCCGGCGGCTATTACATCGCCGCGGCGGCCGACAAGATCTACGTCAACAAGGCCAGCCTGATCGGCTCGGTGGGCGTGCTCATGGACGGCTTCGGCTTCACCGGCCTGATGGACAAGCTGGGCGTGGAACGCCGCCTGCTGACCGCGGGCGAGAACAAGAGCTTCCTCGACCCCTTCAGTCCGCAAAGCCCGAAGCAGCGTGAATACGCCCAATCGATGCTGCAGGAGATCCACCAGCAGTTCATCGAGGTGGTGCGCCAGGGTCGTGGCGCGCGCCTGAAGGAAACGCCGGATACCTTCTCCGGGCTGGTATGGACCGGTTCCAAGGCGATCGAGCTGGGTCTTGCCGATGGCTATGGCACGGTCGATAGCGTGGCCCGCGACGTGCTCAAGGCCGAGGACGTGGTGGATTACACCCAGACCGAAAACCTCTCCGAACGCGTGCTCAAGAAATTCGGCGTGGCCTTCGGTGCGGGTTTTGCCAAGACGCTGATGTCGACGCCGCTTTCCACCCTGCGCTGACGCCTCGGGACGGAGCAAGCAAAAAGGCCGGTTGTGTATCACAACCGGCCTTTGTCATTGGGCGCCGCGTCTCTCGCGTTGGGGCGACGCTATTCGGCCAGCAGCAGGAAGACGGTCGGTTTCTTGTGGAAGTCCGGTGCCTTGCCGGCAGCCAGGGCGGCCTTCCACTGCGCGGCCGTCTGCGTGCGTACCGACTCGCTGGCCAACGACAGGTCGGTGGCCACGCAGATCAGCGTGCCGGGCTGGCAGGATTGCACCAGCGCCTCCAGCATGGCGGTGTTGCGATAGGGCGTTTCGATCAGCAGCTGGGTCTGCTTTTCCTTGCGGGCGCGATCTTCCAGCTGGCGGATGCGCTTGGCGCGCGCCTCGGCATCGGTAGGCAGGTAGCCGTTGAAGGCGAAGCTCTGGCCATTGAGACCACTGGCCATGACCGCCAGCAGCAAGGAAGAGGGGCCCACCAGCGGGCGCACCTGGATGCCATGCTGATGCGCCAGCCGGACCAGGTTGGCGCCGGGGTCGGCCACCGCCGGCACGCCTGCTTCCGAGATCAGGCCACCATCACGGCCTTCCAGCAGGGGAGCCAGCAGCGAGGGCAGGGCGGCCGGCGGTGTGTTGACGTTGAGCTCGGCGATCTGGATTTCCTGGATGGGCTTGGCCAGGGCTTGGCTGCTGCCCAGGAGCTTCAGGAAGGCGCGCGTGGTCTTGGCGTTCTCGGCGACGAAATAATCCAGCTGCGCCGCGATGGCCTGCACCTGGCGCGGGATGATGCTCTCCAGCGGATGTGTGGCGCTGGCGTCGGCGGGAGGCTCGGTGGGTCCCAGGGTGTTGGGAACCAGGTAAAGAATGCCGGGCATGGAAGGGAAATGGGATAAATTGTATAAAATAATATGTGCGACGCAGCATGGCAGCGCCGAGCCGCCATTCTACAGGGTGCCGGCTGTCATCAAAGTGTAATGCGCGCCGATTATCTTGTCGGGATGGAGACAGGGTGAGGTTTAAATTATTTAGCAATTGGCTTCTAGTGCGATTGCGAAAGGACATGCATGTTTGCTGCGGTAGATCTCGGTTCCAACAGTTTTCGCTTGCATATCGGCAAGTACGAGGACGACGGCATACGCGTCATCAAGAGCGCGCGCGACCCCATCCGCCTGGCGGCGGGCATCGACAAGAGCGGCAACCTGACCCAGCAGGCCTGTCAGAGCGCCATCGATTCGCTCACCCGCTTTCGCGCCATCCTGCGCGACTATCCGCTGACCGCGGTGCGGGTGGTGGCCACCAATACCTTGCGCGTGGCCAAGAACGCCGCCGACCTGCTGCCGGAACTGGAGCGGGCCATCGGTTATCCGGTGGAGATCATTTCCGGTGAGGAAGAGGGCCGCCTGATCTACATGGGCGTGGCCGGCGTGCTGGCCGATGCCGGTGAAGAGCGCATGGTCATCGACATCGGCGGCGGTTCCACCGAGGTCATCCGTGGTCTGGGCGAGCATATCCGTCACGTCGAATCCTTCGGCATCGGCACCGTCAATCAAAGCCTGGCCTTCTTCCCCGATGGCGCCATCACCACGGCGGCCTTCGAACGCGCCATCATCTCGGCCCGCTCGCATGTCGAAGATGCAGTACACCTGTTCAGCTTCGACCCGGCCGAGGTGAATGTCTATGGCTCTTCCGGCACCATGCGCGCCATTGCCGACACCATCCGTCGCAACGGCATGGGCGATGGCCGCGTGAGCCTGCCCAGCCTGGCCGACCTGATGCAGCGCCTGATCGACTTCGGCCATGTCAGCCAGATCGCGCTGGACGGCATGAAACCCGACCGTGCCGGCGTCATCATGGGCGGCCTGGCGGTGTTGATCGGCTTCATGCAGGAATTCCGCATCGAGGTCATCACCCCGGTGGAAGCCGGCCTGCGCATGGGCGTGATGTGGGACCTGCAACTGCGCGCCACCAAGGCCGACCGCCGCGACCGTTCGGTCGAGGAGTTCGCCCGCCGCTTCCACGTCGATGCCGCCCGCGCCCATGGCGTGGCCGATACCGCGCGAGGTTTCTTCGATCTGTTGAAGCCGGCCACCGACTCCTACGCCCGCTATCTCTACTGGAGCGCCTTGCTGCATGAGACCGGGCTGGTGGTGTCGCCCACCGGTTATCACAAGCACTCGGCCTACATGATCGCCAATGCCGACCTGCCGGGTTTCACCACCCGCGAGCAGCGCTTGATGAGTACGCTGATCCTCGGCCAGAAGGGCAACCTGAAGAAGATCAGCGAGATGCTGGCCGACGTCGATTTCGCCAAGGCGGTGCTGGCGCTGCGGCTGGCGGTGATGTTCCGTCATGCGCACATCACGCTGGACCTGGACAAGGTAAGGGTCAAGCTCAAGAGCCGCATCGACCTGGAGATCCGCCGCGACTACATCAAGGAACATCCCAGCATTTCCTTCTGGTTCCAGAAGGAGCAGGAATGGTGGGCCGGCATCGGCGTTGATTTCGCCGTCAAGGTGATCTGAGCGCGCTTCGTCCGTCTTCGCTGTCTTTGTCGCTTTCTCTGCTTTCGCTGCATTCACAGCACGTCATCACGCCCTTGCCACATCAGTCGGCAAGGGCGTTTTTACGTTCACTGCGTGGCTTTTCGATATGTCTTCTAGAAGATGATAATGCTTCTTATTTGTGATATATTCGCCTGCGCTTTACCTCTCGCGTATGTACACGCAGATGCACACGCATACCCATAACGAGGCAGCCATCAGGCCGCCCGCTGCGACAGCCAAGTCCATCCTGGAGCCCGCTCCCCGGACCGCCTTCCGCGCCAAAAGAAAACGCCGTTTTGCCACGGCGGTCGTTCACTCTTTTTGAAAAGGATGGTCCATGTTCTCCCGTCAATTCGCCGTCGGCGCCGTACTGGCTGCCATTGCCGCCTCCAGCTTCGCGCAGGAAAAGGTCCTGAACCTGTACTCGGCACGCCACTACCAGACCGACGAAGCGCTCTACGCCGACTTCACCAAGGCCACCGGCATCAAGATCAACCGCGTCGATGGCGATGATGCCGGCATCCTGGCACGCCTCAAGAGCGAGGGTGCTTCCAGTCCCGCCGACGTGATCCTGCTGGTGGATGCGGCGCGCCTGTGGAAGGCCCAGAGTGATGGCCTGTTCCAGCCGGTCAAGTCCAGGCTGCTGGACGAACGCATCCCCGCCAACCTGCACAGCAAGGAAGGCAGCGACGGCACCCAGTGGTTCGGTTTTTCCACCCGCGCCCGCGTGATCGTGTACAACAAGACCAGCGTCAAGCCGGAAGACGTGGACACCTACGAAGCCCTGGGCGACCCGAAGAACAAGGGCAAGCTCTGCACCCGCAGCGGCTCGCACCCCTACAACGTCTCGTTGTTCGGCGCGCTGCTGGAGCATGATGGCGCCGCCAAGACCGAGGCCATCTTGAAGGGCATGGTCGCCAACCAGGCGCGCCAGCCGGTGGGTGGCGATACCGACCAGATCAAGGCCGTGGGTTCGGGCGAATGTGGCGTGGCCATTTCCAACTCCTACTACGTGGCCCGCCTGCTGCGTTCCACCAAGCCGGAAGACGTGGCCCTGATGGAAAAGGTCGGCATCGTCTGGCCCAACCAGAAGAGCTATGGCGCGCACGTCAACATCGCCGGTGGTGGCGTGGCCAAGCATGCCCCGCACAAGGCCGAAGCCGTGCAGTTCCTGGAATACCTGGCCAGCGATGCGGCCCAGCGCTACTTCGCTGAAGGCAATAACGAATGGCCGGCCGTCAAGAGCGTGAAGACCGAGAACCCGGCGTTGGTCAAGATGGGTCCGTTCAAGGCTGAAGTGATCAACATTGGTGCCGTCGGTGCCAACCAGCAGAAGGTGTTGCAGATGCTGGATCGCGTCGGTTACAAGTAATCCGGATGGCAAGAGGCCGGCCCGCAGCATTGCTGCGGGCCGGTTTTTTTACGCTGCCTCAGCGGGGCGGATCGCGGAAGGGATTGCGCTCGTTGAGCTCGTTGATATACCCATCGATGCCGCCGACTTCGCGGGCCAGGAAGTGCTCCACCGCATCGTAGAACCCCGGATGCGCCAGCCAGTGTGCCGACCAGGTCTTCTGCGGCAGGAAGCCGCGCGCCATCTTGTGCTCGCCCTGGGCGCCGCCTTCGAACCAGCGGATCTTTTCGGCGATGCAGAATTCCAGCGGCTGGTAGTAGGCGGTCTCGAAGTGCAGGCAGGGGACGTGTTCCAGCGCGCCCCAGTAGCGACCGTAGAGGGTGTCACCGTCATGCACGGTGAGCGAGGAGGCGATGGGCTGGCCATCGCGCAGGGCCAGGGTCAGCAGCAGGTGCTCTGGCATGGTGGCGCCAATGCGGCGGAAGAAATCCAGGTTCAGGTAGGGCGTCGAATAATGCGCCGCATAGGTGTGGCGATAGCAGCGGTTGAAGAATCGCCAGTGGGCCTCGGTGATCTCGCTGCCCCGCAGCCAGGTGAATTGCACGCCCTGTTCGGCCACCTTGCGCCGCTCGGCCAGGATGTTCTTGCGCTTCTTGCGATCCAGGGTATCGACGAACTCGGCAAAGCTGCCATAGCCTTCGTTGTGCCAGTGGAACTGCACGCCGCTGCGTAGCAGGAAACCGGCATCGGCGAGCTGTTCCGCCTGCTCCGGGGGCGGGTAGAGGATGTGTGTGGACGAGTGTTCGCCCTCCTGCTGCAGCGCCTGCAAGGCCGCCAGCAGTGCGGCGCGGGCCGTCTCGTCGACTGCCATCAGCCGCGCCCCGCGCACCGGCGTGAAGGGGATGGCGGCCAGCAGCTTGGGATAGTATTCCACCCCGTGGCGCTGGTAGGCCTCGGCCCAGGCCCAATCGAAGACGTATTCGCCATAGGAGTGGAACTTGCGATACAGGGGCAAGGCCGCCACCAGGGCTTGGTCCTGCCACAGCGTCAGGTAATGCGGCTCCCAGCCGGTGTCGGCACTGGCCGCGCCGCTCTCGTGCAGCGCATGCAGGAAAGCGTAGCTGAGGAAGGGGTTGCCTTCGGCCTGGGCGGCCACCAGTGCGTCCCAGCGGCCGGGGCCGATCTCGGCCAGAGAAGAAACGATTCGCGTGCGATAATCCATGGACTGCGAGTGACCTGCATAAGAAGGCGCGGCCCACGGCCCCGCTCGAACAGGCATTCTACGCAAAACCGACAGAACGCGTCGCCATCGCGGCGACCCGCACAGAGCAAGAAAGTCCGCACGATATGACTAGCCCATTCTTCAATCTCTATAGCCACGGTTTCGCCCGCGTCGCTGTGGCGGTGCCGGACTGCAAGGTGGCCGATCCGGTCTACAATGCCCGGCGCACCATCGCCCTGGCCGAGCAGGCCGCCGCCGGTGGCGCGGTGCTGGTGGCCTTCCCCGAACTGGGATTGTCGGCCTATAGCTGCGAAGACCTGTTCCAGCAGCGTGCCTTGCTGGACGCCGCGCAGGATGCCCTGCAGCGCGTGCTGGAAGCCTCCTTGCGCATCCCTGCTGCCCTGATCGTGGGTATGCCGCTGAAGGTCGAACACCAACTCTATAACTGCGCGGTGGTGGTCAGCGCCGGCCACATCATGGGTGTGGTCCCCAAGAGCTACCTGCCCAACTACAGCGAATTCTACGAAGCGCGCCAGTTCAGCAGCGCCGATTGCGCCGTCACCCGCCGCACCCGTCTGCTGGGCCAGGACGTGGATTTCGGCAGTCACCTGCTGTTCGAGATCAGCAATATCCCCGACCTGCGCTTCCATGTCGAAATCTGCGAAGACGTCTGGGTGCCGATCCCGCCGTCCTCCTTTGCGGCCCTGGCTGGCGCCACCGTGCTGGTGAACCTGTCGGCGTCCAATATCGTGGTCGGCAAGTCGGGTTACCGTCACCAGCTGGTGTCGCAGCAATCGGCGCGCTGCCTGGCGGCCTACCTGTATTCCTCGGCCGGCGATGGTGAATCGACCACCGACCTGGCCTGGGACGGCCAGGCGCTGATCTGCGAGAACGGCGAACTGCTGGCCGAGTCCGAGCGCTTCACCCAGGGTGGCCACGTCATCTATGCCGATGTGGATCTGGAGCGTCTCTCGCGCGAGCGTTTCCACCAGACCACCTTCGGCCAGTCGGTGCGCCGCCATGCGGACGAAGTGCGCCGCTTCGAGGTGGTGTCGTTCGATGTCCAGCTGCCGCAGGACCGCCCGCTGCCGCTGCAACGCCGGGTGGCGCGTTTCCCCTATGTGCCGGCCAACGCCGAGCAGCGCGAACTGCGCTGCCGCGAGGTCTACAACATCCAGGTCATGGCGCTGGTGCAGCGCCTGTCTTCGTCGGGCCTGAAGAAGGTGGTCATCGGCGTCTCCGGCGGCCTGGATTCCACCCATGCCCTGCTGGTCTGCGCCAAGGCCATGGACAAGCTGGGTCTGCCGCGTACCAACATCCTGGCCTATACCATGCCCGGTTTCGCCACCAGCAGTCGTACCCTGGTGCAGGCGCATCAGTTGATGACGCAAGTCGGTTGCTCGGCGCAGGAAATCGATATCCGCCCCAGCTGCGAACAGATGTTGAAGGATCTCGGCCATCCCTATTCGCGAGGCGAGCCGGTCTACGACATCACCTTCGAGAACGTGCAGGCCGGGGAGCGTACCAATCACCTGTTCCGCCTGGCCAACCACCATGGCGCCATCGTCATCGGCACCGGCGACCTGTCGGAACTGGCGCTGGGCTGGTGCACCTACGGCGTGGGTGACCACATGTCGCACTACAACGTCAACGCCAGCGTCCCCAAGACCCTCATCACCCATCTGGTGCGCTGGGTGGCCGAGTCCGGCTCGCTGGAACTGAAGCAGCCGGAAGTGCTGATCCACATCCTGGAAACCGAGATCAGCCCGGAACTGGTGCCGGGCGCCTCCGATGGCGAACCCGGTCAGCGCACCCAGGACTTCATCGGTCCCTACGAATTGCAGGACTTCAACCTCTACTACATCCTGCGCTACGGCTTCACGCCGGCCAAGGTGGCCTTCCTGGCGCACAGCGCCTGGCATGACCGCGATGCCGGTCATTGGCCGGACGGCCTGCATGGCGCCCACAACCAGTACAGCTTGCCGCAGATCAAGAAAAACCTGGGCATCTTCGTCTATCGCTTCTTCAAGACCAGCCAGTTCAAGCGTTCCTGCGTACCCAATGCGCCCAAGGTCGGCACTGGCGGCTCGCTCTCGCCGCGCGGCGACTGGCGCGCCCCCAGCGATGGCGAGGCCACGGTATGGCTGCAGGACCTGGAGCGGATTCCGGATCTGGAGGGCTGAAACCGGCTTTTTGGGGGCCGACTTGCGCAGGGTGGTTGAAAGCTGCGCGAGCCTGATTGACAATGTACAAGTGGGCAGGGGGCCACGTCCCTGTTCCTAAAAGAACAACATCGCAGCACCCGCTATTCAACAGATCGCAACTGATCGTTTCTTTACGACATACCAAGAGAGGAATTGCCATGAAACAAGTGACCGCCATCATCAAACCGTTCAAGCTGGACGAGGTGCGTGAATCCCTCGCCGAAGTCGGCGTCACGGGCCTGACGGTCACCGAAGTGAAGGGCTTCGGTCGTCAGAAGGGGCATACCGAGCTGTATCGCGGTGCCGAATACGTGGTCGATTTCCTGCCCAAGGTCAAGATCGAGGTGGTGGTCGATGACAAGGTGGTGGAGCAGGCGGTGGATGCCATCATCAAGGCTGCCCGCACCGGCAAGATCGGCGATGGCAAGATCTTCGTGCAGGAAGTGGAACAGGTGATCCGTATCCGTACCGGCGAGACCGGTCCCGATGCCGTCTGAGCAGGTTCCGCTCTCCCCGAAACCGGCCGCTGGCCGGTTTTTTTACGTCCATTGCAGCCGGAAAGCTGTTGCAGTCTGTTGCGACGTGGCGTGACGGATTGCGTCAGTCTGACACAGCGTGACAGCGCCCCACCGGTGGTACAGGCCGCTGGGCCGCCTGGGACCGGCCTCTGGCGGCTGGCATGCGATTTGCGCCTCAGGAGGTCGAACGCCCGCCGCGGCCATCGATGCGTGCGGGATTTCAACCATCACCATAACGGAGACGACATGAACCTGGCAGACATCAGCAAACTCGGCGTACGTGACCCTTTCAAGCAACGTTACGACAATTTCATCGGTGGCAAATTCGTCCCGCCGGTCAAAGGGGAATACTTCGAGAACATCAGCCCGGTGATCGGACGCGCCTTCTGTGAAGTGGCTCGTTCCAGCGCCGAGGACGTGGAGCTGGCGCTGGACGCCGCCCATGCCGCCAAGAAGAGCTGGGGCAAGACCTCGCCCACCGATCGTGCCAACCTGCTGTTGAAGATCGCCGACCGCATGGAAGCCAATCTGGAGCTGCTGGCCACCGCCGAGACCCTGGACAACGGCAAGCCCATCCGTGAAACCATGGCCGCCGACATCCCGCTGGCGATCGATCACTTCCGCTACTTCGCCGCTGCCGTGCGCACCCAGGAAGGCAGTATCGGCACCATCGACAACGACACCTACGCCTATCACTTCCATGAGCCGCTGGGCGTGGTCGGTCAGATCATTCCCTGGAACTTCCCCATCCTGATGGCCGTGTGGAAGCTGGCCCCGGCCCTGGCTGCCGGCAATTGCGTGGTGTTGAAGCCGGCCGAACAGACCCCGGCCTCCATCATGGTGCTGATCGAACTGATCGCCGACCTGATCCCGCCGGGCGTGGTCAACATCGTGCAGGGCTTCGGCGTGGAAGCCGGCAAGCCGCTGGCCTCCAACAAGCGCATCGCCAAGATCGCCTTCACCGGCGAGACCACCACCGGTCGCCTGATCATGCAATACGCCTCGCAGAACCTGATCCCGGTGACCCTGGAGCTGGGCGGCAAGTCGCCCAACATCTTCTTCGCCGACGTGCTGGACAAGGATGACGACTTCTTCGACAAGGCCCTGGAAGGCTTCGCCATGTTCGCGCTGAACCAGGGTGAGGTCTGCACCTGCCCCTCGCGCGTGCTGGTGCAGGAATCGATCTATGAGCGCTTCATCGAGCGCGCCTTGAAGCGCGTGGCTGCCATCAAGCAGGGCAACCCGCTGGACAAGAGCACCATGATCGGTGCGCAAGCCTCGCAGGAGCAGCTGGAAAAGATCCTGTCCTACATCGACATCGGCAAGCAGGAAGGCGCCAAGGTGCTGGCCGGCGGCGGTCGTGAAGCACTGGGCGGTGACCTGGCCTCGGGTTACTACGTCAAGCCGACGGTGTTCGAGGGCAACAACAAGATGCGCATCTTCCAGGAAGAAATCTTCGGCCCGGTGGTCTCGGTGACCACCTTCAAGGATGAGGAAGAAGCCCTGGCCATCGCCAACGACACCCTCTACGGCCTGGGTGCCGGCCTGTGGACCCGTGATGGCACCCGTGCCTTCCGCATGGGTCGCGAGATCCAGGCCGGGCGCGTGTGGACCAACTGCTATCACCTGTATCCGGCGCATGCGGCCTTCGGTGGCTACAAGCAATCCGGCATCGGTCGTGAAAACCACAAGATGATGCTGGACCACTACCAGCAGACCAAGAACCTGCTGGTCAGCTACAGCCCCAAGGCGCTGGGCTTCTTCTGATCGGGTTCCGATCCTTCGTTTGTCTCCTTGGCTCCTTGCAGCAAGGCAGCTTGGGCGCCGGTCCGTTCTCCCACGGCCGGCGCCTTTTTTATGTGGACTTTCCAGGAGCATGCCGATGAGCGCCTTACCCCGGGTTACTGCCACCGACGCCACGGTGGCACTGCTGCGCCAGTTGAAGACACGCCATGGCGCCTTGATCTTTTTCCAGTCCGGCGGCTGCTGCGATGGCAGCGCGCCAATGTGCTACCCCGAAGGAGACTTCACCTTGGGCGACACCGATGTGTACCTGGGGGAGATCGACGGCGTGCCGTTCTACATCGGCGCCGACCAGTTCGAGTACTGGAAGCACACGCAGTTGATCATTGACGTGGTCAATGGTAACGGTGGCATGTTCTCGCTGGAGAACGGCAGCGGCAAGCGCTTCCTGACGCGCTCGCGGCTGTTTTCCGATGAAGAATATGACGCTCTGGAACCGCTCAGTGCCCGCGTGACTTGAAGCGACGATACAGCGTATTGCGCGACACACCGAGCGCCTTGGCGGCGGCGCTGACATTGCCGTCATGCGTGCGCAGTGCGCGTTCGATGGCGGCCCATTCCGTGTCCTGCATGGAAAGTGGCGGAGAGGGTGGTTCGTCGTCAACGCTGGCCAGCGGGGAGCTGGCCGCCGCGTCTTCGAGGAAGTCGTCCGGCAGGTGCTGCAGGCCGATGGCCGCTTCGCCCTCGGCCATGGCCAGCGCGGTGCGGACCAGGTTGGACAATTGCCGCAGGTTGCCCGGCCAGCGGCTGGCCTGCAGCAGCGCCAGGGCCTGGGCATCGAAGCGCGGCGCCTGCGGGCCGCCTTCTTCCTGCAGGATGCGTTCGATCAGGCAATCCAGATCGCTGCGTTCGCGCAGGGCCGGCAGCCTGACCTGCAAGCCATTGATGCGGTAGTACAGGTCTTCGCGGAAGGCATGACGTGCCGCCATCTCGCGCAGCGGCTGGTTGGTGGCGCACACCAGTGCGAACTCCACCGGGATCACACGCTGGCTGCCCAGCGGCGTGACGGTGCGCTCCTGCAGTACCCGCAACAAACGACCCTGTAGGGCCAATGGCATGTCGCCGATTTCATCGAGGAACAGCGTGCCCCCCTGGGCTTGCGCGATCTTGCCGATGGCACCCTTGCGGCGGGCGCCGGTGAAGGCGCCGTCTTCATAGCCGAACAGTTCGGCTTCGATCAGGTTTTCCGGAATGGCCGAGCAGTTGACCGCCACGAAGGGCGCCGTCATCCCCCGGCTTTGGGCCCTACGCGAACAGGCGCTGGCGCGGTGGATGGCCTGCGCCAGCCACTCCTTGCCGGTGCCGGTCTCACCGGTGATCAAGACCGGGATGGCGCGGTCGATCACCCGGCGCAGCTTGCCGATGATGTCGCTCATGCGGGCGTCGCCGGACTCCAGCGCCTGCAGGTCGGGCAGGTTCGCCAGTCCGCGCGCGGCCGGTGGCTGGTGGTGCGGGGCAGAGGCGGGTGATGACGCAGCTGCCGATGCGATTGCCGCCACTTCGAGTTCGGGCGCCTCGATGACCGCTTCACGGGCGTTCTGGAAATGCTGGTCGCGTAGCCGCAACTCGGCGCGACCGTGGATGCGGATGCCATTGTGCAGGCACAGTTCCAGCAGGCTGGGCGCGGCCTTGCGGTGCTGCTCGAACAGCAGCGACAGTGGTACCCCGAACAGCGAGGCAAAGGTGTGCGACTGCAGCACCGCCAGCGTCAGGCCGAGCTGGAACTGCGCACTGCGGTTGGCCGCCAGGAAACGTCCGCCCGGCGTGAAGCTGACGATGCCCTCCACCAGCGTGCCCACGAATTCGGCGCGGCTGTGGAAGTGCAGGGTGATGCAATCGGGAAAGCTGCCCGCCAGCAGGTGGTTTTCTATCATCTGCGCCGACATGCGCACCAGGGCCATGGTGTGCTTGTGGAAGCTGCCGCACTCGCCCGACACGTCCAGCACCCCCAGCACCTTGCCGCGATGGTCGAAGATGGGGGCCGCCGAGCAGGTCAGGAAGCGGTTGGCGTCCAGGTAGTGCTGCTGGGCGTGGACCGTGGTCGGTTTCTGTTCGAACAACGCCGTGCCGATGGCATTGGTGCCGCGCAACTGCTCCGACCAGCGCCCGCCGGGACCGAGCGCCACGCGGTCGGCCTTGGCCAGGAAATCGCGGTCGCCGAGGGTATGGATGATGGTGCCTTCGGCGTCCGAGAGGATCACCATGCTGTGGGTATTGCGAATCTGGTCGTAGAGCGTTTCCATCACCGGCCGGGCATGGCCGGACAGGGATTGGCTGGCCTCCAGCGTCTGCGCCAGGTCGGCACGCGAGAGCTGTTCCAGATCGGGACGCTGGCTGCGGGTGATGCCATAGGAAGAACTGCGCTGGTGCGAGCGTGCGATGGTCTGCAGGTCCGGCTCGCCGTCGGCCGTGGTCTGCACCAGGGGCGCCGCGCCCAGCAATGCACCGGCGCCGGGCCGGTTTGCCTGGTATTGCATCCTTGTCTCCTTGGACCTTTGCGGTCCTTATGCCCTGTCTTCGTGGCTGCCCGGTGTTCTATTTCTTATGTTTCGGGAAGCCTGGGGTGAACAAGCATACCCGATTAATACGGCAGCGGGCTAAATTGAAACAGGGTTTGCAGGCGGCCGGAAGTGTGGGCAAAATACTGTTCATATATACAGTATTGTTCAGCTAAATCAGCTAGTTATGGCTTCCTTCCCCAAATTCCCGCAGGGCATTGCCCGGCCGTTTCCTGACCAGCCGGCGCCATCGTCCTCGGATGACGACGATGCGACCATCACACCGGCTGCCTTCATCCATCGCCAGCAGGTGGCCCAAAAGGGCCGGGGTGCGGTCACCAACCTGCGCGGGCGCTACGAATCGGTGAACCGCGAGGAGTTCGATGATGGCTGGCAGCCTCTGCAATTTGCCGGTGACGGTCCAACGACCGGTGAAGAGGTCGTTGGCACAGAACAGGCCCATACCACCGATCCTGGCGATCAGGACGCCGAACCGCCGCGCCTGAAGACCATCGTCACGGAAGAGACGGCCAAGTCCATCATCAGCCGCAATGCCTCGCCCGACCTGCCGTTCTCGCTGTCCCTGAATCCTTATCGGGGCTGCGAGCACGGCTGCATCTACTGTTTTGCCCGACCCTCGCACAGCTACCTGGGCCTCTCGCCGGGGCTGGACTTCGAAAGCCGGCTGGTGGCCAAGACCAATGCCCCGGAGCTATTGCTGCGCGAGCTGGCCCGGCCGTCCTACCAGCCTGACACCATCACGGTGGGCATCAATACCGACGCCTACCAGCCCATCGAGCGCGAGCGCCAGTTGACCCGCCGCATCCTGCAGATCCTGCACGATTGCGAAAACCCGGTGGCCCTGATTACCAAGTCGTCCCTGATCGAGCGTGACATCGACCTGCTGGCGGCGATGGCAGCCAAGCGCCAGGCCATTGCCGCTGTCACCATCACCACGCTGGACCCGGTCATCGCCCGCACCCTGGAACCCCGGGCGGCCAGTCCGGCGCGGCGCCTGCGGGTGATCCGTACGCTCGCCGAGGCGGGTATTCCGGTGAGCGTATCGATTGCGCCGGTGATTCCCTTCGTCACCGAGCCGGACCTGGAGCGGGTCATGGAAGCGGCCGTGGAAGCCGGTGCTGGCCAGGCCGGCTATATCGTGCTGCGCCTGCCATGGGAAGTCAGCCCCTTGTTCAGGCAGTGGCTGCAGGCGCACTTCCCGGACCGGGCGGCACGGGTGATGAACCGCATCCAGGACATGCGGGGCGGCAAGGATTACGACGCCGATTTCGCCACCCGCATGCGCGGCACCGGTGTCTGGGCCGAGCTCCTGCAGCAGCGCTTCGACAAGGCCAGCCGCCGGCTGGGCATCGACCATCGCAACCGCGCCTTCGCCACGCTGGATGCCAGCCGTTTCCGGCGGCCGCTGCTGGTGCCGCCGGCCCGGGGCGGGCAGGGCAAGCGGACCAAGAATGATCAGCTTGATCTGTTCTGAACTGAAGCCTTCTGAAGGGGCTTGGCTGGTACACTGCGCGCTTTGATCGAATCAGGCTTTTTTGCATGCATACCCTGGAACAATTGCGCAGTGGCGAGTTGGCCGGCGTGACGCGGCTTTCGCTGTCTTGCGGCCTGCGTGAATTCCCGCCGGAGATTTTCACCCTGGCCGATACGCTGGAAATCCTCGATCTGAGCGGCAACCAGCTCAGCGCCTTGCCGGACGAGCTGCCACGCCTGACGCGGCTGCGCATCGTCTTCTGTTCCGACAATCTGTTCACCGAATTGCCGGCTGTCCTCGGCCGTTGCCCGTCGTTGGAGATGATCGGTTTCAAGGCCAACCAGATCGCAACGGTGTCGGCCGACTCCCTGCCGCCCTCGTTACGCTGGCTGGTACTGACCGACAATCGCATCGAAGCACTGCCGGCCAGCATCGGCCGTTGCCGGCCCCTGCAAAAGCTGATGCTGGCCGGTAACCGCCTGCGTGCCTTGCCGCCGGAACTGGCAGCCTGCCGCAATCTGGAACTGCTGCGCCTGGCCGCCAATGTGCTGGAAGAATTCCCGCACTGGCTGCTGACCTTGCCGCGACTGAGCTGGCTGGCCATGGCCGGCAACCCCTGGTGCGCGCCGGTGGAAGAACGGGCCGATGGCCTGGCGCAGGTGGCGGACATTGCCTGGGACGATCTGCAGCTGCAGGACAAGCTGGGCGAGGGTGCCTCCGGGGTGATCCACGCCGCCCGCTGGCAGGTGGCCGGTACGGCACAGCCGGTGGCGGTCAAGCTCTTCAAGGGCGCCGTCACCAGCGATGGCTTGCCGGAACGCGAAATGGCCGCCTGCATCATGGCAGGCCGGCATCGCGGGCTGATCCCGGTGCTGGGCCGCCTGCAGGGGCAACCGCAGGGCGTGGCGGGATTGGTGATGCCGCTGATCGATCCGGACTATGCCAACCTGGCCGGGCCGCCCAGCCTGCAGTCCTGCACCCGCGACGTGTATCCCGAAGCGATGGCGCTGCCGTGGTCCCAGGCGCTGGCGATTGCGCGCGATATCGCTTCGGCGGCGGCGCACCTGCATGCCCAGGGCATCGTCCATGGCGACCTGTATGCCCACAATATCCTGCATCGTTCCGGTGCGGCATTGCTGGGCGACTTCGGTGCGGCCTGGTTCTACGATACCGCCCAGCCCCACGCCTGGGGCGTGCAGGCCATGGAGGTGCGGGCTTACGGTTGTCTGCTGGAAGAGTTGCTGGCACACAGCCAGCCGGCCGATGAAAAGGGACGGGCGGTGCTGGCCGGATTGCGGCAGGCCTGCCTGTCGGCGGATGCGGCGTCGCGCCCGCATTTCGAGGCCATCGTGGCCATGCTCGACGAACTTGCCTAGCTGCGCTCGCTGGACTTGAGCAGCACCACCAGCGCACCGGCCCCGCCATCGGCCGCGCGGGCCTGGCAGAAGGCCATCACTTCATCTTTTTGCGCGAGCCAGTTGCGTACCTTGTGCTTGAGCACGGGCTCCTTGTTGACCGAGCCCAGTCCCTTGCCGTGGATGATACGCACGCAGCGCAGGCCGCGCCGGCGTGACTGGCGCAGGAATTCGCCCAGTGCTTCACGCGCCTGGTCGCGGCGATAACCGTGCAGGTCGAGCTGGGCCTGGATCACCCAGTTGCCGCGCCGCAGCTTGCCGAGCACATCGGCACCCACGCCAGGGCGGGCGAAACTGAGGTTCTCGTCGCTGTCCATCAGGGTTTCGATGGTGAATTCGTCGGAGAGCGACTCCAGCAGCGCCGCCTGTTCATCGGCGATGTGCTGGCGTGGAATGGGCAAGGGGGGATCGGGCAGGTGAAGGGTCTTGTCGACCACCCGCTGATGCAGCGGCGCCACCTGGCCGATGCTGTGGCGGAACAGATTGGCCTCCTCGCGGGCGGCCGCTTCCTGACGCTGGCGCTCGGCCAAGGCCAGCGCGCGCGCTTTTTCCTGTTCCTGCAGATCGCGGCGCAATCCCTTGAGCGCCGAGAAGTCCTTCATTGTCGCCATGACAGCACCCAACCCTGTAGCCTACGTTTGCCTGAGCTGGCAACTTTAGCAGAAGTGCAGTCGCTCGACAGCGCGATCGCAGGCCTCAGCCGCAGGCGACCTTGATGATGACCTTGCCGGGATCGATGTAGAGGTTGAGGCGGCGCGGATTGAATTCCATCGTGACCACGTCGTCAGGCTTGAGCACGCGGACCTCGGCAGCGCCCGATTCGGCCTGGGCCTGGCGTTCCAGGTAGCCGCTCAGGTTCTCGCCGATCAGGTGATCGGCACGGGAGGCATCGCACTGGCCGGGGCCGGCAGCGGCGTCGGCGCTTTCGCGCGAGGCACTGCAAGCAGCCAGTACGGCGCCCAGGGTCAGCGAGGCAAACACGGTAGTGACGGCAGCAGAGGAGCGTGGCACGGTGCTTTCCTTGTTGAAATGAGGGGAAGGGCGCTTTTGTTGTCTTTAGAATAAGCTTAATGTAAACAAAAAACGCCGGGACGAATACTCGTCACCGGCGTTTTGATGCTTTGTTGCGCTACGAGTTCTCGCAGCGCAGCATTTTTTATTCCAGCCCTTCCAGATAGCGCTGGGCATCCAGTGCCGCCATGCAACCCGTTCCTGCGCTGGTGATGGCCTGGCGGTAGATGTGGTCCTGCACGTCGCCGGCGGCGAACACGCCTTCGATGCTGGTTGCCGTGGCGAAACCCTCGGTCCCGGTGCGGGTCTTGAGGTAGCCGTTCTGCATGTCGAGCTGGCCGTCGAAGATGCCGGTATTGGGCTTGTGGCCGATGGCGATGAACAGGCCGTGGACCGGGATCTCGGTGATGGCACCGTCCTGGGTGGACTTGATCTTGATACCGGTCACGCCGCTGTCGTCGCCAACTACTTCGTCAAGGGTGGAATGCCACTGGATGGCGATCTTGCCCTCGGTGACCTTGTGCAGCAGGCGGTCGATCAGGATGGGCTCGGCGCGGAACTTGTCGCGACGGTGGATGATGGTGACCTTGCTGGCGATGTTGGAGAGGTACAGCGCCTCTTCCACGGCCGTATTGCCGCCGCCGACCACGGCCACTTCACGGCCACGGTAGAAGAAGCCGTCGCAGGTGGCACAGGCCGACACACCACGGCCCATGAAGGCTTGTTCCGAGGGCAGGCCGAGGTACTGGGCCGAGGCGCCGGTGGCGATGATCAGGGCGTCGGCGGTGTATTCACCGTTGTCGCCGATCAGGCGGAAAGGGCGTTCGGACAGCTTGGTGGTGTGGATGTGATCGAAAATGATCTCGGTATTGAAGCGCTCGGCGTGCTGCAGCAGGCGCTGCATCAGTTCCGGACCTTGCACGCCCAGCGGATCACCGGGCCAGTTCTCGACATCGGTGGTGGTCATCAACTGGCCGCCCTGTTCCACGCCGGTGATCAGCACCGGGTTCAGGTTGGCGCGCGCGGCATAGACGGCGGCGCTGTAACCGGCGGGGCCGGAGCCGAGAATCAGGACCTTGGCATGTTTGGGCGTGCTCATAAGCTACTCATCAAATGTTGTGGGATCGCCTCTGCAACTTGAGGCGACTCCCGGGATTTCAATTCCCGACCGTCGCTGACAACGGGGCGGGCAGGGCAAGCGGATCAGCTGGCGGGCACCGAAGTTTGCGGATTGCCGCGCTGCAAAACGGGTAAGATTATAGTCCAAGCCCTCATCCACGCTCATGGAATTACGCTATCCCGGCGATAGGGCGGCAGTGGGTCGGATGCAGACGGGCGCCGCATCAGCGTCCACCCAGCCTGTCTCGCTCCTTCACGGGCAGGGCAACAGAAGTGCAGTATCGGGATCAGGAAAGAACGCCGGACAGCATGGAAAGCACCCGAGCGAGCAATTGAGCATCAGGAAAGCAGAACGATAGCGGCAAAAGCCGGTCAGTGAGCCGTTGGCGGTGCTGCCTGGCGCAAATCCGCGAAGCGCCAATTCAATGCCGTTACAATGACGGCTGGTTTTTTTTGCACGGAAGTTATGTCGAAGACGAGTCAAGCCCACATCCGCAATACCAAGGCGCCGGCGCCTCCCATGCCCAGTCGCCTGGTGCGGTTGCTATCGGAGGCACGCTGGCTGGCGCTGGCGGCCTTGCTGCTCTACCTGGTACTGATCCTGCTGACCTATTCCAAGACCGACCCCGGCTGGTCGGTGGCCAGTTCGGTGCCGCGCGTGGGTAACTGGGGCGGCCGGGTGGGCGCCTGGATGGCCGACCTGATGCTCTATATCTTTGGCCTGTCGGCCTGGTGGTGGTGCGTGCTGGTGGCGCGTTCGGTGTGGACCGGCTATCGCCGCCTGTCCAACCGTTTCCTGGTGGAGCAGCCGGTCGAGCCGGAGCACCAGCAGGAACCGCTGATCCGCGCCGTCGGCTTCGTCTTCATGCTCACCGGCAGCATGGGTATCGAATTCACCCGCATGCACCGTTTTACTCCCAAGCTGCCGCATTCCTCCGGCGGCGTGCTGGGCGAGATGATCGGTGCCGGCATGCAGCCGACCTTCGGCTTTACCGGTTCGACGTTGCTGCTGTTGCTGCTGTTCGGGCTGGGGTTCTCGCTGCTGTTCCAGGTGTCCTGGCTGGCAGCGGTGGAGCGCATCGGCGGCCTGATCGAGGACGGCCTGTTCTGGGTGCGCGATTTCTTCGCCGCCCGCGCCGACCGTCGCGCCGGCCAGGAAGCCGCCGTCAAGCGCGAGGAAACCGTGGTTCAGGAGCGCGCCAAGATCGTCGAGGCACCCCCGATCCGCATCGAACCGCAGATCGTGGAAGTGCAGAAGTCGGACCGCGTGCAGAAGGAAAAGCAGACTAGCCTGTTCGACGACCTCAACAGCGAACTGCCGCCGCTGTCGCTGCTGGATGAAGCGCCGCCATCGCAGCAGACGGTGTCGGTGGAGACCCTGGAATTCACCAGCCGGCTGATCGAGAAAAAGCTTTCCGACTTCGGCGTCGAGGTCAAGGTGGTGGCCGCCTATCCCGGCCCGGTGATCACCCGCTACGAGATCGAACCGGCCACCGGCGTCAAGGGCAGCCAGATCGTCAACCTGGCGCGCGACCTGGCGCGCTCGCTGTCGCTGACCTCGATCCGCGTGGTGGAAGTCATCCAGGGCAAGAATTACATGGGCCTGGAGTTGCCCAACCCCAAGCGCCAGATCGTGCGCCTGACCGAAATCCTCGGCTCCAAGGTCTACAACGACAGCCATTCCAGCCTCACCGTGGCGCTGGGCAAGGACATCGCCGGCAACCCCGTGGTGGCCGACCTGGCCAAGATGCCCCACCTGCTGGTGGCCGGTACCACCGGTTCGGGCAAGTCGGTCGGCATCAACGCCACCATCCTGTCGCTGCTGTACAAGTCCTCGCCACGCCAGGTGCGCCTGATCCTGATCGACCCCAAGATGCTGGAATTGTCGATCTACGAAGGCATCCCGCACCTGCTGGCGCCGGTGGTGACCGACATGCGCCAGGCCGGCCACGCCCTGAACTGGGCGGTGGAAGAGATGGAGCGCCGCTACAAGAAGATGTCCAAGCTGGGCGTGCGCAACCTGGCTGGCTACAACCAGAAGATCGCGGACGCCGACAAGCGCGGCGAGAAGATCCCCAACCCCTTCAGCCTCACCCCGGATGCACCGGAACCGCTGGAGCAGCTGGAAACCATCGTCATCATCATCGACGAACTGGCCGACCTGATGATGGTGGTGGGCAAGAAGGTCGAGGAACTGATCGCCCGCATCGCCCAGAAGGCGCGCGCCGCAGGCATCCACCTGATCCTGGCGACCCAGCGGCCCTCGGTGGACGTGATCACCGGCCTGATCAAGGCCAACGTGCCGACCCGCATCGCCTTCCAGGTGTCGTCCAAGATCGATTCCCGCACCATCCTCGACCAGATGGGTGCCGAGACCCTGCTGGGCATGGGCGACATGCTCTACAACCCGCCTGGCACCGGCCTGCCGGTGCGGGTACACGGCGCCTTTGTCTCCGACGATGAAGTGCACCGGGTGGTGGAACACCTGAAATCCCAGGGGGAACCGAATTACATCGAGGGCATCCTAGAGGGAGGCGTGCTGGAAGACGCCGACGGCGGTGGCAGTGGTGCCGCAGCCGGCGCCGGTGGCGGCGAAGGCGACGAGATGTACGACCAGGCCGTGGCCGTGGTCCTCAAGCATCGCCGGGCCTCGATCTCGCTGGTGCAGCGTCATCTGCGCATCGGTTACAACCGCGCTGCGCGCCTGCTGGAACAGATGGAGCAGAGCGGACTGGTATCCACCATGCAATCCAACGGCAACCGTGAAATCCTGGTGCCGGCGGGTGCCGCGGATGCAGCCGAATAGGAAGCCCGCATCGTCATCCTCGCGGACGTCTTCCACCACGCCCTGAAGGCCGGCCACTTTCGCGCCGGCCGCCACCTCCGGGTGGATCAATCAAGAAGGAATCGAACAACATGGACAATTCCAGAACCGCTTTGCGCTCGCGTACCGCGCAAGCCCGCACCCTCAACATCAACCTCAAGCTGCGCCGCATGGTCATGGCTGCCGGCCTCTCGGCACTGGCCGTGGCCGGCGCCATCGCCATCACCGCGCTCACGCCGGGTCGTGCTTCGGCCGCCGCGCTGGACCAGTTCAAGCAATTCGTCAGCAGCACGCAATCGGCCAAGGGCAGCTTCACCCAGCGCATGGTGCGCAACGAAAACGGCACATCCAAGGTGGTCAATACCTCCAGCGGCAGCTTCGTGTTTTCGCGCCCGGGCAAGTTCATCTGGACCTACCAGAAACCCTATGAGCAGGTGATCCAGGCCGATGGAGAAAAACTCTTCATCTACGACAAGGACCTGAACCAGGTCACCACCAAGAAGCTGGGCAATGCGCTGGGTTCTTCCCCGGCCGCGATCCTGTTCGGCAGCAATGACCTGGAAAAGAACTTCACCTTGAAGGAAGCCGGCAACAAGGATGGCCTGGAATGGCTGCAAGCCACCCCCAAGAGCCGTGACACCACCTTCGACAACATCGGTATCGGCCTGAGGAATGGCACGCCGGTGGCGATGGAATTGCATGATTCCTTCGGCCAAGTGTCGGTGCTGACTTTCGACAGCTTCGAGAAGAACCCTTCGCTGAAGGGCAACAGCTTCAATTTCGTGGTCCCCAAGGGCGCGGACGTGTTCGACAACTGACCCCGCCGCGCTCCAAAGCAACAGCCCCGCAAGCGCGAGCCTGCGGGGCTGTTTGATGTGAAGAGGGCAGATCAGGCCGGCGGCATCTGCAGCAGCGGCAGCTTGTCGGTCCGGTCCTTCCATTGCGCATGTTCCGGCAGGGGCGCCTTGGCCTGGGTGATGGGCTTCCAGCCGGCTTGCCTGGCCAGCTTGGCGTTGAGGTCCTCAAAGTGCGCCAGCGCCGCCGGCAGGTCAGTGGCGTTGTAGATGGCCCCGACCGGGCATTCCGGTACGCACATGGAACAATCGATGCAGCCGTCCGGATCGATGACCAGGAAGTTTGGCCCTTCCATGAAACAGTCCATGGGGCAGACGCTGACGCAATCGGTGTACTTGCACTGGATACAGGAATCGGTGACGACGAAGGGCATGGCAACTCGGGGTGGGCAGTCAAAAGGGCAGGCGGCATTGTAACGCTTGCGCCCGATGCCTGCTGCCCTCTGCCGGCCCTCTGCCCGCCATCTGCCCTCATCGTCCCGCTGCTGCGTTAGACTACGGCCTTTGGCGAATGCGCCTTGCAATCCGGCGCCGCGCCCGCATCCTGAAAGAACATGAAACCGATTTTCGAGACCGCCCCGATGCGCTCGCCATCGCCGGACCACGCAAGCAGTCTGGCCGGGGAGCACCCGCATGGCTGACCTGTTTGCACAAGAACCCGCCGCGCCGCTGGCCGAAGCCCTGCGTCCCAAGACGCTGGACGAGGTCATCGGCCAGTCGCACCTGCTGGGCGAAGGCAAGCCCTTGCGCCTGGCGTTCCAGTCGGGCAAGCCGCATTCCATGATCTTCTGGGGGCCGCCGGGGGTGGGCAAGACCACGCTGGCGCGCCTGACGGCAACGGCCTTCCAGTGCGAATTCATCGCCTTGTCGGCGGTGTTCTCGGGGGTCAAGGATATTCGCGCGGCGATGGAGCAGGCCGAGCAGAACCTGGCCATGGGCAAGCACACCATCCTGTTTGTGGATGAAATCCATCGCTTCAACAAGTCGCAGCAGGATGCGCTGCTACCCTACGCCGAGAGCGGCCTGGTGACCTTCATCGGTGCCACCACCGAGAATCCCTCCTTCGAGGTCAACTCGGCGCTGCTGTCGCGGGCGCAGGTGTATGTGCTCAAGTCCCTGAGTGACGACGAACTGCGGCTCCTGCTCAAGCGCGCCCAGGAAAAGGCGCTGGGCGAGCTGCACTTCGACGAGCAGGCCACCGATACCATCATCGGCTACGCCGACGGCGATGCACGTCGCTTCCTGAACCTGCTGGAGCAGACCGAAACCGCTGCCCGCACCACTGGCACGGTGCTGGTGACGGCCGATTTCCTGCAGAATGCGCTGACCCTGAACAGCCGCCGTTTCGACAAGGGCGGTGACAATTTCTATGACCAGATTTCAGCCCTGCACAAGTCGGTGCGCGGTTCCCACCCGGACGCGGCGCTCTACTGGCTGACCCGCATGCTGGACGGCGGCGCCGATCCGCGCTACCTGTCGCGCCGCATCGTGCGCATGGCCTGGGAGGACATCGGCCTGGCCGACCCCCGTGCCATGCAGATCGCCAACGACGCCGCGCTGACCTTCGAACGTCTGGGGAGTCCCGAGGGCGAACTGGCGCTGGGCCAGGCGGTGATCTACCTGGCCGTGGCGGCCAAGAGCAACGCCGGCTACAACGCCTACAACGCCGCCCGCGCCTTCGTGAAGCAGGACAAGAGCCGCGAGGTGCCGGTGCACCTGCGCAATGCGCCGACCAAGCTGATGAAGGAACTGGGCTACGGACATGAATACCGTTATGCCCATGACGAACCCAATGCCTATGCGGCCGGGGAGACCTATCTGCCGGATGGCATCGATGAGCCGGGCTGGTATCAGCCGGTGCCGCGTGGGCTGGAGATCAAGATCGGCGAGAAGCTGGCGACCCTGCGCAAGTGGGATGAGGAAGCCGGTAACGACTGAGTGCGGCCGTAGAAGACGGCCTTAGATCACCACATCGTAGCGGATCGAGGCCTCCCCCTTTTTCACTCGTACCGACTGGATGGCGATCCTGCCGATCTCGCCCAGTGACGCCACATGCGTGCCGCCGCAGGGATAGGCAGGCAGGGCGCCAAAGCCGACCTGGCGGCGGCCACCTTCGCTGGAGAGCGCGCAGGCCAGGTCGTCGGCAATGAGGGCATTGCAGCGGCGTTCGATGTCTGCCGCTTCCAGTTCCTGCACGCCGGCGTCGGGGGCGCCGACGCCGACGACACGACCTTCCCCGGGCCAGTGATGAGCCTTGGTGGCGCGCCAACCCAGTTGCGCCATCACATAGCCAATGACATGCCCACCGGAATGCAGGCGCGCATGCAACTGGCGTGGCTGTGCGTCCACTCTGGCGCGGATCGGGCCGGCTGCAACGGCCGCGCTGGTGTAGTGGATGATCTCGTCGCCCTCACTCACGACCTTCGTTACCTCGACTTCGCCGAGCCAGCCGACATCGCTGGGCTGGCCGCCGCCTTGCGGATGAAACGGCGTGGCCGCCAGGTGGACGGCGTATTGACCATCTTCCAGGGGAGTGCAGCGCAATACTTCGGTATCGGCTTCCAGTGCCGGCTGGGTCAGGTAGAGGCGGTCGGTCACGGCTGGCCTTTCGATAGATCAGGGAGGGACAGGAATTGTATCGCTCGGACGAAGTTGCGATAATCCATTGCTATTGCAAATAATCTTTGCCCCATGAGCACAAATCAAAGCATCGCCCTGCTCAACGAAATGGCCGTCTTTGCCAAGGTGGTGGAGACCGGCAGTTTCTCGGAAGCGGCACGCCAGCTGGGCGCGACGCCCTCGGCTGTCAGCCGGGCCATTGCACGCCTGGAAAAGGCACTCGGCACGCAGTTGCTGCAACGAACCACCCGCAAGCTGCGGCTGAGCGAAAGCGGGCGTGATATCCACCAGCGTTGCCGGGAAATGCTGGACGCCGCGCAATCGGTGCTGGCCGTCTCCGGTGGCTTTGATGCCGCGCCGCAGGGGCAGGTCAGGGTGAGCGTGCCCAAGGCGGTCGGGCATTACCTGGTACATCCGCATGTGCCGGATTTCCTTGCCGCCCATCCCAGGGTGGACGTCCTGTTGAGGCTGGAAGACCGCTACATGGATCTGATCGACGAGGAGGTGGACCTGGCCATCCGTATCACCGACCAGCCGCCGCCGGGCCTGATGGGGCGCAGGTTGACGCGCATCGAGCACCTGCTGTGCGCCACGCCGGAGTACCTGGCGCAGCACGGCACGCCTCAGCATCCACAGGGACTCAAGACACATTCCTGCATCTATCTCGGCGAGGCGCCCGGGGACGCGTGCTGGCGCTTCCGCCGGCAGGGCGAACGGGTCACGGTCGAGGTGCGGGGGCGCTATGCGGCCAACCATACCGGGGTGCGACTGGATGCAGTGCTGCGCCATCTCGGTATCGGCAGCCTGCCGTATTTCGTCGCCCGGGAGGCGCTGGCGCAGGGGCGTATCGTCCAGGTCCTGCCGCAATGGAGTTTCAGGACGCACTATTGCGGCGATCTGTGGGCGCTCTATCCGGCGACCCGCCATCTGCCGCCCCGGCTGGGGGCTTTCGTCAACTTCCTGGCAGAAAGGCTGGCCCGGGAGCCAACCATGACCGATACCGGCGGACCTGGCTGATCCGTGCCGGCCATGCCTGATATCTCAGGCTTCAGCGATCAGGCTTGAGATCAGGCGGCGGCCCGGTGCCAGACGTGAAAGCTGCCCTCCATGGCCGACATGGCGGCGATCACGGTCTCATAGTTCTTGTCGTTGTCATAGCCGGGCAGGCGCTGCTTCATCGCTTCCATCAGCTCTTCCAGGCCATCGGCGTCGTTGGGGACCAGTACGCCCTTGATACCCTCGGCCGTCTGGCCGGCGATGATCCATTGCGGCTGGGGCAGGCTGTCGTCGCTGATGCGGATGGTGACGTCGTCGATCGCGCTCCAGGCGATGCCTTCGCGCTTGGCGCCACGCACCATGGTTCGGATTTCCTGATCGTCGAATTCCACGCTGATCTTGCGCGCCTGCTGTGCCGCCAGGCGGCCGCTGGACAATTCGGCCGCGCCCGGGGCCTGCACCTTCCAGTCGGTCTTGCGCACCTTGGGCGGGATGAAGCGGTTCTTGATCTGCTGCCCGAAGGCGAAGGCGGCGCCGAAGGAGAGGCCGGCGATCAGTCCGTAGAACAGGCTGGCGTCGTTGGACATGTAGTGGATGCCGGCCCACAGTCCCACGGCGAAGGCGGCCACCAGGCCCAGCAGGGAAAACAGGACGGGAACATCGCGCTGCGGGCGCGGGTCGGGCTGGTCGGACATGGGTGGGGAGGCTCTCTGGATGACGGGAATGGGCCGAATGGTAACCCGCGAGGCCGGTGGCCGCTACCAGGGCCGCAGCATTTTCTTGCGGGGGAAGGGGGCTGGAACCCCGTGACGGGCGCGCGACTTGGTACAATCGCGGTTTCCTGCTTCAAACCTATCGTATTTTCTCCCCATGATCGACATCCAACTCCTCCGTAAAGACATCGAGAACGTTGCGGCCCGCCTGGCAGCCCGCAAGTTCGTCCTGGACGTGGCCGGCTTCAACGCGCTGGAAGCTGAACGCAAGCAGATCCAGACCCGCACCGAAGAACTGCAGGGCAAGCGCAACACCCTGTCCAAGCAGATCGGCATGCTCAAGGGCCGTGGCGAGGATGCCTCCGCGGTGATGGCCGAGGTCAATGGCATCGGCGACGAGCTCAAGTCGTCGGCGGCGCGCCTGGAAGAAGTGCAGCACCAGATGAACCTGTTCCTGCAGGCGGTTCCCAACCTGCCGCACGAGTCGGTGCCGGCCGGCAATGACGAAAGCGGCAATGTGGAATTGCGCAAGGTCGGCACGCCGCGCCAGTTCGACTTCGAGATCAAGGATCACGTCGATGTCGGCGCCCCGCTGGGCCTGGATTTCGATACCGCCACCAAGCTCACCGGTTCGCGCTTTGCCGTGCTCAAGGGCGGCATCGCCCGCCTGCACCGCGCGCTGGCGCAGTTCATGCTCAACACCCATACCATGGAGCATGGCTATACCGAGTGCTATACCCCCTACATCGTCAATGCCGACAGCCTGCGCGGTACCGGTCAGTTGCCCAAGTTCGAGGCCGACCTGTTCGCCGCCAAGAAGGGTGGCCAGGAAGGCGAGGCCGAGAATGCCGCGCTGTACCTGATCCCCACGGCTGAAGTGCCGCTGACCAACTTTGTGCGCGACGAGATCGTGGCCGGTGATGCGCTGCCGATGAAGTTCACGGCGCACTCGCCTTGCTTCCGTTCGGAAGCCGGCTCCTATGGTCGCGATACCCGCGGCATGATCCGCCAGCACCAGTTCGACAAGGTGGAAATGGTGCAGATCGTCCACCCCGAGAAGTCCTACGAAGCCCTGGACGAGATGCTGGGCCACGCCGAGACCATCCTCAAGAAGCTCGGCCTGCCGTACCGCGTCATCACCCTGTGTACCGGTGATATGGGCTTTGGCGCGGCCAAGACCTATGACATCGAGGTCTGGCTGCCGGCGCAGAACACCTATCGCGAAATCTCGTCGGTCTCCAACTGCGAAGCCTTCCAGGCGCGTCGCATGCAGGCGCGCTTCCGCAATGCCCAGGGCAAGCCGGAACTACTGCATACCTTGAACGGTTCCGGCCTGGCCGTGGGCCGTACCCTGGTCGCCGTGCTGGAAAACTACCAGCAGGGCGATGGCAGCGTGGATATCCCGGAGGTCTTGCAGCCTTACATGGGCGGCGTGAGCAAGCTGGTGCCGGGCGCCTGATCCGCTGTACCACTGCAGGACGCACGAACGGCCGCCTCGTTGATGAGGCGGCCGTTTTTTTATCGGTGCGGGGGCGAGAAAACGTTTTCCTGACTGCGCCGGCTAGGCGTCCTTCATGGCCCAGGAGAAGGTAGCCGGGATGCGGCGCTCGATGAAGAGACTGTTGCCCAGGATCTTCTTGGCCTGTTTCTTGGCACGGGTGGCGGCCGAGGCGATCTGGTGTGGTGACGAGTATTGCGAAGGCTCGATCTTCACCGCGCCCAGCGATACCGAAACCAGCGGGTGGAACACCCGGTTGCCCTGGCGATCTTCGGTGTAGTAGCCGCCACGTGCCACGTCTTCGTCGTAGTAGAAGGCGCGGGCCTCGGCTTCGAAGTTGTCGAGGATGACGCGGCAGCGCTTTTCCCAGTCTTCGCTCTGGAACATGATCAGGAAATCGTCGCCGCCGATGTGGCCGATGAAGTCCAGGGCAGGATCGCAGGCCTGCTGCAGCACGCGGCCGGTAGCCTGGATCATGTCGTCGCCCTTGCGATAGCCATAGACATCGTTGAAGGGCTTGAACTGGTCCAGGTCGCAGTAGCAGATGCAGAATTCGACGCCGCTTTGCAGCAGGTATTCGATGTGGTCGTTGATGGGGACGTTGCCCGGCAACTGCGTGAGCGGATTGGCGTGACGGGCGGCGTCGATCTGCATCTGCGTGATTTCGCGCAGCAGGTCGTGGCCGGTGCCCAGGCCTACATACTGGCCCCGGTCGGTGATGATGAAGCCGTTGGAGAGGTGGTGCGTCTCGGCCTGCACCAGCAGGTTGGAGAGATCTTGCAGGCTGGTGTCCTGCTCGGTCAGCAGGGGATTGGGGTCCATGAAGAAGGCGCAGGACTTCTTGCCGTACAGCTCGCGCCCATACAGGCGGGCGAAGCGCTCCACCATGCTGTAGCGGTTGATGAGGCCGATCGGCAAGCCGTTGCTGACCACCGGCAGGGCCTGCAGCTGCGGGTCGTTGACGAACATGTCGTAGGCCGCATCGTTGGTGACTTCCGGGCTGACGTATTGCGTCTCGCGCAGCAGCTTGGCGACGGTGGCGCTGCGCTTGCCAGGGCCGTACTTGTTGGCATGGAGCGGTACCTTGTCGCGGCGCAGGGTCTTGCTGACGTCTTCCGAGATCGAGACCGGCGGCTCCGGCAGCGGGCGCGAGATGTGGTAGCCCTGGCCGCAGGCGATGCCCAGGTCGCGGATGGTCAGCAGCTCGGCCTGCGATTCGATGCCTTCGGCGATGACGATGGAGCCGGACTTCTCGGCGATCTCCTGGATCGAGCGCACGAACTGCAGCTTCATCGGATCATGGTTGATGCCCTGCACGAAGTGCATGTCGATCTTCACGTATTCCGGCTGCAGTTCCGACCACAGGCGCAGGCTGGAGAAGCCTTCACCCAGGTCGTCGATGGCGATCTGGAAGCCCATGTCGCGGTAGTGCATGGCGGCATTGCGCAGCAGGGCGTAGTCGTAGGTAGGTTCGTTCTCGGTCAGCTCGATGATGATGCGCTGCGGATTCACGCCCAGCTTTTCCAGGTAGCGCAGGGTTTCGCCCTGGATCGCTTCGGGCTGCATCAGCGCCCCGGGGGAAACGTTGAGGAACAGGTTGCCCGGCAGGCCGAGTTGCGCAAAGCGGGTCAGCACGATGTGCCGGCACAGGTATTCCATCTGCACCGACAGATTGTGGGCGCGCGCCACCTTGAACAGCGCCAGCGGGGAGTGCAGGGGCGTATTGGAGGGTCCTCGGATCAATCCTTCGTAGCCCAGGATTTCGCCATTGCGCATGCGCACGATGGGCTGGAACAGGGCGGAGAGCTTGCGCTGGGCGATGATCTCGTGCAGCAGGGACAGCATCGGGTCCGGATCTTCGACGCCACGCAGGGCGGCACCCGAGGCGCGGGCAATGAGATCGACGACTTCTGCGCCGAGCGGGAAGGTAGCGTTGGATAGGGGCGCCATCTGGCTGAATCCGGGTCTGAGAGTCCAAAGAACGACAAATAGTTTACGGATGCTAGAAGTGATTTATGACAAGATGATGATGAGAAATGCAGTCTGAGCGGTTTGTAGGTGAAGAAGGATTCTTTCGCCACGCTGCTTCCGGTTCAAGAGGATGAGAAACTCTTTTTTTAAAGTTTTTTCAAAAAAACATTCCACTATGAAAATAGTTCTGCTATAGTCGCTGTCTTTGCTGCACCACGCAGTGAAACGACCGAAGTTAACCGGAGAGGTGGCAGAGTGGTCGAATGTACCTGACTCGAAATCAGGCGTACGGTTTCCCGTACCGTGGGTTCGAATCCCACCCTCTCCGCCAGTTGGCTCGCAGTTGTAGCAGTTGTATAGATAAGGCTCTGAATTTTTCAGGGCCTTATTTTTTTGTCTGTCGTTTCGGTTGTCGTGTTGGCCGGTCGCCTTTGCCTGAGATTTCGTCATTGGCGACCTGATCTGGCCGCACGCCGCCTGCGCGGAAAATGCTTCCGGACCGAGCGCATCGCCGCGCTCTGTTCATCGTATCGGTCGTCACGCGTTCACGAGGGGGAAGCGCGTGATGCGCCGGTTTCTCCCATGACGTGGGAGCGCATGCCTGCTTTCGTGGCGCCGTGTCTGCGCCGCCCGCTTTTTTCATCCCTGCTCGCGATGTAGTCGTGCCGTCGATTGGTCGGCCTTGTTATATTCGTCAAATGCACTTGCCTTCGTAGCGGGCTCATCATGTCCTTGAATCGTCTGTTCCGGCTCATTTCCATCGGCTTGCTGATGCTGTTTCTGGCATTTGCAGTGGCGTTGGTCTGGACGGAATGGAGTACCTATCGCAATGGCGCCAACAGCGTGCCTGCCTTGCGCAATCTGCGGCTGGCCCTGCTGGCCATGGAAAAGATTTCGGCCGAGCGCGGCCCGGCCAATGCTTTCCTGGGCGCCCCGGCGCAACAATCCGAAGCACTGCTGAAGCAATTGGCCAGCGCCCGGCAACAGACCGACGTCGCCCTGGCCAGTTTGCATGCGGCGCTGGAAGCCGATGCCCGCTTGCGCCAGTCTTGGGCGCTGGACAAGGTGCGCACGGTGGAGCAGGGACTGGGGCCGGCCCGGGCCAATCTGGACCGGGTGGCGCGCCTGTCGGCCGACAATCGCAGCGACGTGCTGGTGCTGGCCGCCGTCGCCGGCATGGTGGACCTGATGCCGCTGATGATCCGCGTGGTCAGCGAATTGACCCTGGAAGTGGATCGGGCCGACCCGCGCCTGCGCGATGGTCTGTCGGCCGTGCGTGCCACCGCCAGCCTGCGCGAGTACGCCGGGCAGGTCGGTTCGCGCTTTGTGGCGCCCTTGATCACGCAGCGCCAGCTGGCCCAGGATGAGGTCATCGAAATCGGGCGCCTGTATGGTCGCATCGAACTGTTGCGCGGCGTGGTGGCTGCGCAGATGGCTGGCTACGTGAGCCAGCCGCAGTTTGCCGAGGCACTGGACCGGGTGGACAAGGAGTATTTCGATAGCGGATTCCAGTTCCTCGACTTCCTGCTGCAGATTGGCCTGCATTCCAGCAGCTATGGCGTCAGCACCGCTGATCTCTACAAGTTCTATGTGCCGCAGATGCAATCCATCACCGATCTGCGCGACCTGTTGCTGGCGGAATTGATGCGGCAGGCCGAACAGAACAATGCCCGGGCGCGCAACCTGCTGGTGCTGGTCGTGGGGCTGACGCTGACGGCCTGCCTGTTCTTCCAGTTGCTGATGGTGCTCATTCGGCGGCGTGTGGTGCAGCCGCTGGTGCGGGCCACCGATCTGGTGGCCGGTCTGGTGGAGGGCAAGCTGGAGCAGGAAATCCCGGAGGCGCGGTATCGCGACGAGATCGCTGCCATGATGCGCGCCCTGCGTGTGCTCAAGCAGCGCATGCGAGAGCGCAATAGCCTGGCCAGCGAGCGCGAAGCATTGATCACACAGCTGCAGACCTCCTCCAATACCGATTTCCTCACGGGCGTGCTGAACCGGCGCGCCTTCTTCACCCAGGCCGGCCAGCAGATGGGCCTGTCGCAGCGCTATGGGCGGGGCATGGCGGTGGTGTTGTTCGATATCGACCATTTCAAGCGCATCAACGATACCTACGGCCACCAGGCTGGCGACGTCATCCTGCGCGGCGTGGCCCAGCTCGTGGCCGGCTTGCTGCGCAAGGTGGATGTGCTGGCACGCTATGGCGGCGAGGAGTTCGTCATCCTGCTGCCGGAAGCCGACCTGGTGCAGGCAGGCAGCGTTGCCGAGAAGTTGCGTGCGGCCCTGGAGCATGCCGATTTTGAGATCGAGGACGGGCGCCGGATCAAGGTCAGCGCCAGCTTCGGGGTGGCCGCGTTATGCGATGGGGCGGGGCTCGAAGAACTGATCAGGCGCGCCGATCTGGCCCTGTACCGGGCCAAGCGGATCGGACGCAATCGGGTCGAACAGGCGACCGCCGACGACCTTATGTCCTGAGGTCCCTGGGCTTGCTGGGCTTCCTGAGCCTCCTGAGCCTTAGGCGCTGTCGCGTTCGAGGATGGCGTAGCCGAGGTCGCATACCGTTTGTGTGACCGCATCGCCATCGAAGCGGGTCAGCAGCATCTCGGCGGCCGTCAGTCCGATCTGGTGGGCGCTGATCTGGACGGTGGTGAGGGCGGGCAAGACTTCCGGCGCGATGTCCAGATTGGCGAAACCGGCCAGCGCGATGCGCTGCGGCACGGCGATGCCGCGTCGGGCGCATTCCAGGGCGGCGCCTGCGGCGAGGACGTCATTGCTGAAGAAGGCGGCGTCGATGCCGGGTTGTAATGCCAGGAGCCGGCAGATGGCTTCGCGTCCGGCCTGCAGGAAGGAGCCCATGGGCATGACCAGGTGCACCGGCTCCGCTGCCGACTGTGCCAGCAGTGCCGCGCGCATGCCCGCATAGCGTGCCAGGCCACGCGGGTCTTCGCCGCCCACGAAGGCCATGCGGCGATAACCCTTGCGGTGCAGGTACTGCCCCATGGCATGGCCTGCGGCATGGTTGTCGAAACCGACCAGCATGTCGATCGGTTGCGCAGTGAGGTCCCAGGTTTCCACCACCGGGATGCCGGCCGCCTTGAGGCGCTGGCGGGTACGTACCGAATGCTGCACGCCGGTCAGCACCAGGCCGTCGACCCGACGGCCGATGAAGGCTTCCACCAGCCCTGTTTCCGCTTCTTCCGAATAATTGGTCTGTCCCAGCAACAACTGGTAGCCCTGCAGGCTGAGTTGTTCGGACAGCCCACGCACGGTTTCGGCGAAGATCGAATGGCTGATGGTGGGCACGATGGCGGCCACGATGCGTGTGCGCCGCGAAGCCAGTCCACCGGCCAGCATGTTGGGGATGTACCCCATGCTGCTGATGAAGGCCTCGACCCGCTCACGGGTGGCGGGGGCCACTTTCTCCGGCGTATTGATGACCCGCGATACCGTGATGTGCGAAACACCGGCAGCGCGCGCCACGTCTTCCTTGGTGATGGCGCGGGAGGGCGCAGCGGCGGTGGCGGGTTTGCGATTCATGGGGATGGGTGGTGGCAAGTTGTCGCAAGCATAACAGCAGCTTGCCGCGGCAGGGCCTGCGGACATCCACAGGCTGCCAGTCGGGCGGCGATATGCAAGCTCAGTCGCGGTCGTTGAAGGCCGAGATGTGCGAGACCTGAAACACGCCCGACAGGGATTGCAGTTCGTCGCGGTGCAATTGCGCCAGGCGGTGCAGGTACTGCTCGCCCAGCTCGGTCAGCCGGACTTGCACCAGTCGCTTGTCGCGATCATCCGGGGCACGGGTGACCAGTCCCGCCTTCACGCAGCGCGTAACCAGCGCCACCACGCCGTGGTGCTGGGCCTGCAAGCGTTCGGCCAGTTCGCTGATGCTGGCCCACTCGCGCCCGGGAAAGCCCTTGATGTGCAATAGCAACAGGTATTGCAAGGGGGTGAGGCCCTCACTTTGCGCGGCGTCTTCCGAAAAGCGCAGGAAGCGGCGCAACTGGTAGCGAAAATCCGACAGGGCTTCGAAATCCTCCTTTTGCAGGCGGCTGGCGCTTTTCATGAGGGCTGGCCTTCATCGTGGAGGGAGTTTGCCGGTGCGCGGAACCGCGCAATACGGGGTAAGCGGGACATATATATCATCTTGTGATGTAATTGCGGTTTGGTCTGGTGCGTGCCTGCGTCCCAGGTTGTCGTCGCCCAAGTTGTCAGGGAACGGATATGCCCGATTCTATCTTGCTGTGGTTCAAAAGTTTTATTCCTGCCAAGACCAATGTCGATCGCTTCGAGCGCATGCGCTCCTGCGCCGGCAGTCTGTTCGGGATTCTGCTGGTTGGCCTGATCAGTTATGCAGTCCTTCCGCATGAAGTCCACACCATCTGGCTGATCGCGCCCATGGGGGCCTCGGCGGTGCTGTTGTTCGCGGTGCCATCCAGTCCGCTGGCGCAGCCCTGGTCCATCATCGGTGGCAACCTGTGCGCGGCGCTTATCGGTGTGAGCTGTGCCAGGCTGGTCCAGGAGCCGGCGCTGGCGGCGGCATTGGCAATCTCGCTGGCCATCGGCGCGATGTTCCTGCTGCGCTGTATTCATCCGCCCAGCGGCGCGGTGGCGCTGACCGCCGTACTGGGTGGGCCGGTGGTGCATGAGATGGGCTATGCCTTCGTGTTGTCGCCGGTGTTGCTCAATTCGGCGCTGCTGTTGCTGACGGCACTGTTTTTCAACAACGCCACCGGGCGCCGCTATCCCCATGCGCAGCACAGCGCGGCACTGCATCCGCACCAGACGCGCGATGAACTGCCGATCACGCGGCTGGGCTTTTCGCATGAAGATCTGGATGAGGTGCTGAAGGATTTCAACCAGGTGCTCGACATCGGTCGCGACGACCTGGAGGAAATCTTCCTGCAGACCGAGATGCGCGCCTACCACCGCCGCTTCGGCCAGACCCTGTGTGCGGCGGTGATGTCCCGTGATGTGGTGGCGGTGGAGTTTGCCACCGGGCTGGATGAGGCCTGGCGGCTGTTGCAGCAGCACCGCTTGCGCGCCATGCCCGTACTGGATCGGGGGCGGCATGTGATCGGCATCGTCAGTCGCAGCGATTTCCTGGAGCATGCCGGGGTGGAGGTGCATACCGGGCTGGTGGCGCAATTGCGGCAGCTCTTGCGCCGGGTGCCGTTCAGTCATTCGGACAAGCCGGAGGTGGTGGGGCAGATCATGAGCCGCCCCGTGATCACGGCGCAGGTGGATACGCCGGTGCTGGAGCTGGTACCGCGCATGGCCGATGGTCTGCACCAGATCCCCATTGTGCAGGCCGACGGCAAGCTGGCCGGGATGATGACGCAATCGGACATGATCGCTGCGCTCTACGAAAAGAACCTGGCCAGCGCCCGTATGGAGCCGGGTTTGCGCAGCGTGGCTTGACAGGCCGCTCGCCAGGGAGGATCGTGCTTGCATGACACTTCACATCGGGAGCTGATCATGAGAATGAGCGGCACGGTTCTGGCGCTATGCGCGCTCTTGCTGGTGCAAGCATGTGAGCGCAAGGGTGGTACTCCGCCACGGCCGGTGACGTCGGCCCTGCACGGTGTTGCTCAGGTGGCTTGAGGTGGATGAGGTGATGCTGCAACAGTTATGCGGGTGGTGAATATCTGCTATTGCCACAATAAAGCAGACTCCGCAGTGGGCCGTCGCTATAGTTGCACCTGTCTCCTCCAATCTCCTCCTTAAGAAATTGGATTGAAGCCCGCACCTCTTGGTCGCGGGCTTTTTTTTGTCTGTCGTTTCCGCATTTCCGTTCGGGTTTTGCCGGTGAGGACTGATTATCCCTTCTGGTGTCAGGGGTGGTAGTGCACCGGTTCTTGGTAAGATGGCGGACACGGCGCGCATGAGGCTGGTCGCTACGACCGATCATGCCGCTTCACGTTTTCTGTTCAGATTCTGTCAATGTCTTCCACATCCCTGTCTCCCTCGTCCTTGTCTCCCGCGCCCGAGCGGCCCGATACGCCATGCGTGGCGGTCTGCTCGACCACGTTCGATGATGTCTGCCGCGGTTGCGGTCGCACCGTCGACGAGGTCGCGCAATGGGTCTTCATGGATGTGGAGCAGCGCGAGGTGGTGTGGCAGCGCATCCTGGCCGAGGGTTATCCGCGCCGCAATTACTGATTGCCGGCGTTCTCCGTCCTGAAGAAGCGGATTCCTGCCTGGCGCAGCATGCCGGTCAGGGCGATCAGCGGCAGGCCGGTCAGTGCGGTGGGGTCGTCACTGCGTATGCTTTCCAGGATGGCAATGCCCAGGCCTTCATTCTTTGCGCTGCCGGCGCAGTCGTAGGGCTGTTCGATGCGCAGGTAGGCGTCCAGCTCTGCATCCTCCAGATCCCGAAAGCGGACCAGTGTCTGCACATTGCAGACTTGCGCGGTCGCGCCAGCCTGCCCATTTCGACCATCCCACAGGCACAGGGCGGTATGGAAGACGACTTCCCGCCCGCGCATCAGTTGCAATTGCCGTAGTGCATTGGCATGGTTGCCGGGTTTGCCGATCTGCAGGCCATCCAGGGTTGCTACCTGGTCCGAGCCGATCACCAGGGCTGGCCCGCTGCGCTCGCCGATGGCAGCGGCCTTTTCGCGCGCCAGTCGCAGGGCGGTGGCCTCCGGCGTCTCTGTGGCATGCGGGGTTTCGTCGATGTCCGGGATCATGGTCTCGAAAGGCAGGCCGAGCCGGCTCAGCAATTGCTTGCGATAGATCGAGCTGGAGCCCAGGATCAGGCGGGTAGGGGAGGTTTCGGGATGCTGTTGCAACATGGTGTGTGGTGGTGTGGTGGCTGATGTCGACAGGCGACGTGGGCAAGTAAAACCGGGATTCTGGCGGAAAATCGACGTAAAAGAGGGTTTGCCGCGACAGGTCTGGCGATTTTTTCGCCTGTCTGCCGCAAATGGTGTGCTAAGGCTTTGACTGGTAAGGAAATTTTCTGTTATGATCGCAGGTTTTCCGGATTCTGCTTTGGCTATGAATGCATTTGTTATCGACGCGTTCGAATTCTGCAGGCTGAAACAGCAGGCGCAGGGTGAGATTCCGGTTGCTGAATTAGGTCGTCTGGCGCAAGAGACGGTTGACCGTTCCGGCACGATTCGTTGGGCTCTGTCCGGCGACATCGACAAGCTGGGACATGCTCAACTCAGTCTGGCAGTGTCGGGTGCAGTTAATCTGATCTGTCAGCGTTGCCTGACGGCATTGAATTTCGAGATTGATTCGAAGTCGCTGCTGGTATTGGCAAAAGATGAGGCGCAAGCCGACACCATCGAAGAACTGCTGGATGATGACGAGATCGATGTCATCGTCGGATCGGCAGCCTTCGATGTGAACTACCTGATCGAAGACGATGCGCTGCTGGCCCTGCCGGTGGCACCCAAGCATGATGTCTGTCCTGAGGGTGGTGTGGCGGCCGAGGCCAAAGGTGCTGAACGGGCTTCCCCGTTTGAGGTACTGAAGAAGTTGAAGCAGTAACAAGTATTGTTGGGGAATGTCTGGCGTTGCCGGGCAGCGGCACAGTGGGTTTGCGGAAAAACGCAATCCGGTGTGTTAAAATTTTCAATCTTAAGTAAGGTTTAGGAGTAATCATGGCCGTTCAACAGAACAAAAAGACCCCGTCCAAGCGCGGTATGCATCGTGCACACGACTTTCTGACTGCACCCCCGCTGGCTGTGGAGCCGACGACTGGTGAAACCCACCTGCGTCACCACATCAGCCCGAACGGTTTCTACCGTGGTCGCAAGGTGCTGAAGATCAAGAACGACGAGTAATCTCATTCATTGAGCTTGCTGTTTTTGGAGAAAAGCGGCGCAATGAGCTTCTGATTCAGGAGGTTCATTTTGCGCCGCTTTTTTATGTCCGTTGCATCCGTGTAATCCGTGTGCGGACGTGCCTGCCTGCTTGCGTGAACCTTCACTTTTTGCGCTGTACGAGCGTGCTATTTTGAAGGGTTCCCAATCTGCCTCATAATGTGGGCTGGCAAGGCTCTGAATCAAATCGATGACCATCAAAATTTCAATCGACTGCATGGGTGGCGATCATGGCCCGTCAGTCACTCTCCCGGCCGCTGCCTCCTTCCTGAAGCGTGAATCCGATGCCGAGCTGATCCTGGTAGGGCAGGAAAGCGTGCTGCTGCCGCTGCTGAAGAAATACCGGCTGGCCGGCGAGCCGCGTGTGCGGATCCAGAACGCCACCGAGGTGGTGACCATGGAAGACCCGATCGAGGTCGCACTGCGCCGCAAGAAGGATTCGTCCATGCGCGTGGCCGTGAACCTGGTCAAGGATGGCGTGGTCCAGGCGGCCGTGTCGGCCGGCAATACCGGGGCCCTGATGGCAGTGTCGCGCTATGTGCTCAAGACCCTGCCCGGCGTGGATCGCCCGGCCATCTGCACCATCCTGCCCAACCAGAAGGATGGCCCTACCTACATGCTCGACCTCGGCGCCAATGTCGACTGTGAGCCTCAGCATTTACATCAATTTGCACTGATGGGCTCGGCCCTGGTGGCGGTCATGGAAGGCAAGCCCAAGCCGACCGTGGGCCTCTTGAACGTGGGTGAGGAAGACATGAAGGGCAACGAGCTGGTCAAGGCGACCGCCGGGCTGCTGCGTGCCGACCACGAGAAGGGTATCCTCAACTTCTACGGCAACGTGGAAGGCAACGATATCTTCGAAGGCACGACCGACCTGGTGGTGTGCGACGGTTTCGTCGGCAACGTCACCCTGAAGGCCTCCGAGGGGCTGGGGCGCTTCGTCAAGAGCGTGCTCACCAGTGAATTCAAGAAGGGCTTCATCAACAAGCTGGGCGCCCTGATCGCCTACGGCGCCATCAAGGCGCTGTCGCGCCGGCTCAATCCTTCCCGTTACAATGGCGCCAGCCTGCTGGGCCTGAAGGGCCTGGTGTTCAAGAGCCATGGCGGCGCCGATGTGTATGCGTTCGAATGGGCCATCCGCCGCGCGTATGATGCGGCCAAGTATGATGTGCTCGCCCGTATTGCCGCCACCATGGCGGAGCTGATGCCCCAGGGACAGGGGCGCGCGGCCGAGACGGCTGTCGTGGCGATGGAGCCTGCGGCACCGGTCTCGCTGGATCAACCGAATTAACAGAGCAAGAAGACGGCATGACCACTTACAGCAAAATCGTCGGCACTGGCAGCTACCTGCCGACCAAGCGCGTGACCAATCACGAACTGGCTGCACAACTGGCAGAGCAGGGTATCGAGACCTCGGATGAATGGATCGTCACGCGCAGCGGTATCTCCGCGCGTCACTACGCCGAGCCGACCCAGCTCTCCAGCGACCTGGCCCTGGCCGCGGCGCAGCGCGCGCTGGAGGCGGCCAACATGCAGCCCAATGACATCGACCTGATCATCCTGGCGACGTCCACTCCGGATCACCTGGGGGGCTTCCCTAGCACCGCCTGTGTGGTCCAGCGCAAGCTGGGCATCACCAACGGCGCGCCGGCCATGGACGTACAGGCAGTGTGCAGCGGCTTCGTCTATGCCATGTCGGTGGCTGACAGCTTCATCAAGTCGGGCGCGCACAAGAATGTGCTGGTGATCGGCGCGGAAGTCTTCTCGCGCATCCTCGACTTCAAAGATCGCACCACCTGCGTGCTCTTCGGTGACGGCGCCGGCGCCATCGTCATGAGTGCTTCGCAGGAGCCGGGCGTGCTGGCGACCAAGCTGCACGCCGACGGCAGCCACGGCCACATCCTCTGTGTGCCGGGCAGTGTGAACAATGGTGCAGTGGCCGGTTCCGCCTATCTGTACATGGATGGTCCGGCCGTGTTCAAGCTGGCTGTCTCGGTGCTGGACAAGGTGGCGCGTGAAGCGTTGGAAGCAGCCAACATGCAGTCCAGCGACGTGGACTGGCTGGTGCCGCACCAGGCCAATATCCGCATCATGCAGGGGACGGCCAAGAAGATGGGGCTGCCACTGGAAAAGATGGTGGTCACCGTTGCCGAACACGGCAACACCTCGGCTGCCTCGATCCCGCTGGCGCTGGACCAGGCGGTGCGCGATGGTCGTATCCGGCCAGGCCATACCGTCATGATGGAAGGCGTGGGCGGCGGCTTCACCTGGGGCGCCGTGCTGGCGCGCATGTAAGCAGGGCAGGGAGCGTGGCGCCGGGTTCTCTGGCGCCGGCCCCGCATTTTTATCCAAACTCAATCACATCCAAGCATGACAACATTTGCTTTTGTTTTCCCGGGCCAGGGTTCTCAGGCGATCGGGATGCTCAACGGTTTTGCCGACAACGAGATCGTTCGCCAGACCGTCGCCGAAGCCTCCGACGCGCTGCAGTTCGACCTGGGCAAGCTCATTGCCGAAGGCCCCAAGGAAGACCTGGACCTGACCACCAATACCCAGCCCGTCATGCTGACGGCTGCCGTGGCGTTCTATCGCGCCTGGCTGGCCGCCGGTGGCAAGGTGCCGTCGCTGGTTGCCGGCCACAGCCTGGGTGAATACTCGGCGCTGGTCGCCGCCGGTGTGATCCAGTTCAAGGATGCCGTGCCGCTGGTGCGCTTCCGCGCCCAGGCCATGCAGGAAGCGGTGCCGGTCGGGCAGGGTGGCATGGCCGCCATTCTCGGTCTGTCCGACGACGACGTGCGCGCCGCCTGTACCGAAGCCGCGCAAGGTGAAGTGGTCGAGGCGGTCAACTTCAATGCGCCGGCGCAAGTGGTGATCGCCGGTCACAAGGCTGCGGTCGGCCGCGCCTGCGACATCGCCAAGGCCAAGGGTGCCAAGCGCGCACTGCCGTTGCCGGTGTCGGCACCGTTCCATTCCTCGCTGCTCAAGCCTGCTTCGGATCGCCTGCAAGCCTATCTGGCCAGCGTGGCATTTGCGGCCCCGCAGATTGCCTTGATCAATAACGTCGATGTGGCGGTGGTCAGCGATCCGGCTGCCATCAAGGATGCGCTGGTGCGCCAGGCTGCAGCGCCCGTGCGCTGGGTCGAGACCGTGCAGAAGATGGCCGCCGGTGGCGTGACCCACCTGATCGAATGTGGTCCCGGCAAGGTGCTGACCGGCCTGACCAAGCGTATCAATGGCGAACTGGTGGGTGAGGCCATCGTCGACCAGGAATCCCTGAACAAAGTATTGGAGTTGCTGAAATGAGTGCACAGAATCTGCAGGGCCAGGTCGCCCTGGTGACCGGCGCGTCGCGCGGTATCGGTCGCGCCATCGCCACCGAACTGGCGCGCCAGGGTGCTAAGGTGGTCGGTACCGCCACCTCCGAGGCCGGCGCGGCCGCCATCAGTGAATACCTGGCGGCGCTGGGGCCGGAAGCCGGTCGCGGCGTGGTGTTGAACGTCAACGATGCCGAGGCCAGCGTGGCCGTGGTGGAGCAGGTGCAGAAGGAATTCGGTTCGCTGTCCATCCTGGTCAACAATGCCGGTATCACCCAGGATCAACTGGCCATGCGCATGAAGGACGAGGAGTGGGACAGCGTCATCGCCACCAACCTCACGGCCGTGGGCCGACTCTCCCGCGCGGTACTGCGCGGCATGATGAAGGCCCGCACCGGCCGCATCATCAACATCACTTCGGTGGTGGGCGAGGCCGGCAACCCCGGCCAGATGAACTACGCCGCCGCCAAGGCCGGCGTGGCCGGCATGAGCCGCGCGCTGGCGCGCGAGATCGGCAGCCGCAACATCACCGTCAATTGCGTGGCGCCCGGCTTCATCGATACCGACATGACCAAGGCCTTGAACGAGCAGCAGTCCGCCGCGATCTTGCAGCAGATTCCGCTGGGTCGCCTGGGTGCGGCCGAGGAGATCGCCTATGCGGTGGCCTTCCTGGCCTCGCCGCAAGCCGCCTACATCACCGGTACCACCCTCAATGTGAACGGTGGCATGTACATGGGTTGAGTCAGTCCTGAGGGCTTGATTCAAGTCCTTTTGCCGACTTTTGTTTGAAGTTAAGCTGCACTTGGCGCAATCTTGCCAGGAATAGTTAAAAGTAAATTTTCCCCGCGCAAACCTGCTAAAATGCGCGCACTTTTGTAACCTATCATCCCTCTGGAGGAACACTATGTCCGATATCGAACAACGCGTGAAGAAGATCGTCGCTGAGCAACTGGGCGTCGCCGAAGCCGACATCAAGAACGAATCGTCGTTCGTGGACGACCTGGGCGCCGACTCGCTGGACACCGTCGAGCTGGTCATGGCACTGGAAGATGAGTTCGAAATGGAAATCCCCGACGAACAAGCCGAAAAGATCACCACCGTGCAACAGGCGATCGACTACGCCAAGTCGCAAGTCAAGGCCTGATAAGGGCTTTGGTCAAAGTTTCAGGAGAATTGCTTGAGCCGCACTCGTGAACGTCGTGTAGTCATTACCGGCCTGGGATGCATCTCGCCTGTCGGCAACAACGTCGCCGATACGTGGAGTGCCATCAAGGAAGGCAAGTCCGGCATCGCTACCGTCACCAAATTCGACGCTACCCCCTTCACCACGCACTTCGCCGGTGAAGTCAAGGGCTTCAATATCGAGGATTACATCCCCGCCAAGGAAGCGCGTCATATGGACACCTTCATCCACTATGGCATGGCCGCCGGTATCCAGGCCATCCAGGACAGTGGCTTGACGGTGACCGACGAGAATGCCGAGCGCATCGGCGTCATGATCGGTTCGGGCATCGGCGGCTTGCCGCTGATCGAAGATACCCACGCCGAACTGACCAACCGTGGTCCGCGCCGCATCAGTCCCTTCTTCATCCCGGCCTCGATCATCAACATGATCTCTGGCAACTTGTCCATCAAGTTCGGTCTGAAGGGCCCTAACCTGGCGATTGTCACCGCCTGCACCACCGGTCTGCACTGCATCGGCTCCGCCGCGCGCATGATCATGTACGGTGATGCGGATGTGATGGTTGCTGGCGGCGCTGAGTCCAGCGTCTCGCCGCTGGGCATCGGTGGTTTCGCTTCGGCGCGCGCGCTGTCGACCCGCAACGATGATCCCGCGACCGCGTCCCGTCCGTGGGACAAGGATCGCGACGGCTTCGTGCTGGGCGAGGGTGCCGGCGTGATGGTGCTCGAAGAGTACGAACACGCCAAGGCTCGTGGCGCCAAGATCTATGCGGAACTGCTCGGCTTCGGCATGAGCGGCGACGCTTACCACATGACTGCCCCCAACCTCGACGGTCCGCGTCGCTGCGTGCTCAATGCACTGCGCGATGCAGGCGTCAATGGCGATGAGGTGCAGTACCTGAACGCGCACGGTACGTCGACCCCCTTGGGCGACAAGAACGAGTCGGACGCGATCAAGGCCGCATTCGGCGACCATGCTTACAAGATGGTTGTCAATTCGACCAAATCCATGACCGGTCACCTGCTGGGTGGCGCTGGCGGTCTGGAGACCGTGCTGACCGTACTGGCCGTGCACAATCAGGTGTCGCCGCCGACCATGAACATCTTCAATCAGGATCCGGAGTGCGATCTGGATTACTGCGCCAACCAGGCGCGGGACATGAAGATCGATATTGCCGTCAAGAACTCCTTCGGGTTCGGTGGCACCAACGGTACCCTGGTCATCGGCAAGATGTAAAATGCAAGACCCGGCTTCCCAGGAAGCCGGGTTTGTCGTTTTAACGGCGCCATCGCTCCCGGGCATCTCATGTCGATAGCAGTTTCTGCGGATATCAAACCGTCCCGGCTACTCCTGCTGGTCACTGGCTTTGCCTGCCTGTGCGTGGCGCTGGCCGGCATATTGATGTCGTTGCTGATGCCGGGCACGCTGTCCTTGCCGGCGCGATTGGGCCTCGCCGGAGGCTGCATCCTGGCAGCCGCAGTCGCCCTGGCCATGGTGTTGCGCGATCGCAAGGTCATCTGGCTGCATATTTCCGGCACCGGGCAGATCCGCGTGGTGGAACACCTGGTGCAGTCGGCGCGCGCCAAGCCGCAGGTCATGAAGGCCGGGCTGGCCCAATTGCTGGCCGGCAGCACCATCTGGCCAGGCATGCTGTTTCTGCGCCTGCGCCTGGAAAACGGCAAGACCCGTACCATTCCCATTCTTCCGGATTCGGTTTCTGAAGATACCTTCCGTTCACTTTCCGTGGCATGTCGCTGGCTGATCAGTCACAATACGGCCAAGGCGAAGATGCTCGAAAAATAAGGTCGGCAGACTTGAAAATTGCCGGGCTGGAAGCATCTGCCACGGGCAATGACGATAAAACAACACGGCCATAAAAAACAAGGAACCCGGTTTGACGACAGAACGCGAAATAGATCAGCAGCTTGTTGAGCGCGTCCAGCGCGGCGACAAGAAGGCGTTCGAGCTATTGGTAGTCAAGTATCAACGCAAGCTCATGCGGCTGGTCTCGCGCCTTGTGCGCGACCAGGCCGAAGCCGAAGACGTGGTACAGGAAGCCTTCATCAAGGCCTATCGGGCATTGCCGCAATTCCGCGGCGATTCGGCCTTCTATACCTGGCTGTACCGCATCGGTATCAACACTGCCAAGAACTATTTGGTCACCATGGGCCGTCGGGCGCCAACTTCGACAGAAGCCGATGCAGAAGAAGCTGAAACTTTTGACGATGCGGACCATCTGAGGGACATCAACACTCCAGAGTCGATGTTGGCCACCAAGCAAATTGCTCAAACGGTCAACGTGGCGATGGAGGCATTGCCGGAAGAATTACGTACTGCCATCACGTTGCGCGAGATCGAGGGGTTGAGCTACGACGAGATTGCAGATGCGATGAATTGTCCGATCGGCACCGTGCGCAGTCGTATTTTCCGCGCCCGGGAAGCAATTGCCGAGAAGTTGCGTCCCTTGCTGGATACGGCGGCGGACAAGCGCTGGTAATGAGGCCACAAGCCTGTTGTAAGAAAGAAAATAATAAAGCGGGTATGGAACTAAGATTTTTGCCGGGTGACTGCTTATGGATACCAAAGTAACGACCAGAGAACAGATCTCAGCCCTTGCCGATGGCGAGTTGAGCTCTGACGAAATGACCCTTGCCTTCGCGGCCCTGCGTTCTTCCGAGAACGCCCAGGACGCGTGGGAAGATTACCACCGCATCGGCGAGGTGCTGCGTTCGGAAGAGATGGATGTCGCCCTGAGCGCCGGCTTCTCGGCCCGCATGGCGGCCTTGCTGGACGCCGAGCCGGCCATCGTGGCGCCGCAGGCTGCCGCAGTGACCGCTGCAGCGCCTGCCGCTGCTGAGGTTCAGCCGGCTGCGGCCAAGACTGCGGCCAATGGTGATCATCGCGCGGCTCGTCCCGGCCGTCTGGTGCGTCTGTTGATGCCCAGCGCGGCAGCGGCTGCTGCTGCCGTGGCCGCAGTGTTCGTGGCCATGCCGCAGCAGGCGGTAGTCAATGCCGATGCCAGAATGGTGGCCCCGGTCGCTCAGGTGGCTTCGGCTCCCTTGGCTGCCCCTTCGGTACCGTCGGCGATTGCCACGGTGGCCGACACCAGCGGCAATCCGCAAAATGTGAACCAGTTCAGTTCGCTGGCCCAGCAGGGTGAAGTCAAGCGCGACCCGCGCATTGACCAGTACCTGTCTGCCCACCAGCGTTTCTCGCCTTCCTATAGTTCGGCGCAATACGCCCGTTCTGCTGCCTTCTCCTCTGACGCCGATAAATAAGATGCGTCAAACGGGGCGTCTGTACGGCGTACTCTGGTTCCTGCCCATGTTGTTCTCGCCATCCGCTCATGCGGCGGATGGCGTTTCAGCATCTCCTGCCAGTGAAGCTTCCACTCCTTCCCCATTGCCGGCGCAGTTGCAGAAAATGCAATCTGCCGCGCAGCGATTGAATTATTCGGGTAGTTTCGTCTATCAGCAGGGCTCTTTGATCCGCAGTTCGCGTGTCACGCACGTGGTCGCCGGCAAGACCGAGCACGAAAAGCTGGAGCTTCTCGATGGCAAGCCCAGCGAATTCATTCGCAACAATGATGATGTCGTCGGCTATCTGCCTGACGTACGCATCATGCGCATGGAAAAACGTGTGAGCCGGGATGTGTTCCCGGCGATCTTGGATGCCCGCCCAGATGAACTGGCTGTCCACTATCGCTTCAAGGCTGGTGCCCCCGAGCGCGTGGCCGGACGGGTGTGCGATGCCGTGGTGCTGGAGCCACTGGACAAGCTGCGTTACGGTTACCGGTTCTGCGGCGACAAGGCCACGGGTCTGTTGTTACGCGCCCAGACACTGGGAGCGAAGGGGGAGGTGATCGAGCAGATCGCCTTCACACAAATAGAGATCGGCGGGATTGATCGCAGCCGCGTCAACCCCACCTACAGGGATACGCGCGGCTGGCAGGTGGAAAAGACTGCCATGAGCCCGGTCGATCTTTCCGCATGGCGGATTACGCCACCGTCGGGATTTCGCAAGATCCAGCAGGTAAGACGCATGATCCCCGGTGTGACGCCGGACGGACCGGTGCCTGCCCAGAACCAGCCAGCCGGACGTGAAGTGTCGCAGATCGTGTTTTCCGACGGTCTGGCCGCCATCTCGGTGTTCATCGAGCCCGGTAGCCAGGGCGGGGAAGAAGGTGCGATCCAGCAAGGGGCCCTGAATATCCTCGGTCGTCGCCAGGGAGACTACTGGTTGACCGTGGTTGGCGAGGTGCCCGCCGCCGCGATCCGGCAAGTCGCCGATTCCATTGAACTGACATCCAAATAGAAGAGAGACTGTTGCAATGACTCCGTTGAAGAAGACCTTTGCCAGCGCCTTGCTGGCCGCCTCCGTTGTGGCCGCCGCTCCGGGCGTGCTGGCTGCGCCGCCCGTGGCGTCGCCGAGCGTGGCTGCGCTGCCTGATTTCGCCGACATCGTCGAGCGCACCGGTCCCGGTGTGGTCAATATCCGTACTACCGAGCGGGTACGCCAGAATGCCCAGGGGCAGGGCGGAATGGATGATCCGGAAATGCAGGAATTCTTCCGGCGCTTCTTCGGTATCCCCATCCCGCGCCAGCAGCAGCCCGGAACGCCTCGTGGCAATGGCAAGCAGGGTGGGCAGGGGCAGCAGGAGGAGGTGCCGCGTGGCGTTGGTTCCGGCTTCATCATCTCCGCCGACGGCTTCATCCTGACCAATGCCCACGTGGTGGAAGGTGCCAGCGAGGTCTATGTGACCCTGACCGACAAGCGTGAATTCAAGGCCAAGATCGTCGGCTCCGATACCCGCACCGATGTGGCTGTGCTCAAGATCGACGGCAGCAACCTGCCGCGCCTGAACATGGGTGACTCCGACAAGATCCGCGTCGGCGAGTGGGTGCTGGCCATCGGCTCGCCGTTCGGGCTGGAAAACACGGTCACTGCCGGCATCGTCTCGGCCAAGGCGCGCGATACCGGCGACTACCTGCCGCTGATCCAGACCGATGTTGCCGTCAATCCGGGCAACTCCGGTGGCCCCCTGATCAATCTCAAGGGCGAAGTGGTCGGCATCAACTCGCAGATCTACAGCCGTTCTGGCGGCTTCATGGGGATTTCCTTCGCGGTGCCCATCGATGAGGCGCTGCGCGTGGCCGACCAGTTGAAGGCCAGCGGCCGCGTGACCCGTGGCCGCATCGGCGTGCAGATCGGCGAAGTGACCAAGGATGTGGCCGAGTCGCTGGGCCTGGCGCGTGCCCAGGGGGCCCTGGTGCAGCGTGTGGAAGCCGGCGGCCCGGCCGAGAAGGCTGGCCTGGAGGCGGGCGACATCATCCTGAAGTACAACGGCGCCGCCATCGAACGCCCCAGCGATCTGCCGCGCATGGTGGGTGCCACCAAGCCGGGGGCCAAGGCGACCGTCAACATCTGGCGCAAGGGCAGTGCGCGTGATCTGACGGTGACGGTGGTCGAACTGGAAGCCGACAAGCCCAAGCAGGCCGAGGAAAAGAAAGCCAAGCCGGATAACACCCCCAATGCCCTGGGCCTGGTGGTGAGCGACCTGTCTGACGCCCAGAAGAAGGAATTGAAGGTCGATAACGGCGTGCTGGTGGAGGCCGTCAGCGGTGCCGCCGCAGCCGCCGGCATCCGCCCGGGCGACGTGATCCAGCGCCTGAACGAAGTCGATGTCAAGGACGCCAAGCAATTCGGGCAGTTGGTGGCCAAGCTGGATGGCAAGAAGCGCGCCGCGGTACTGGTACGCCGTGGCGACTCCTCGCAATTCGTGCCGCTGCGCCCGAACGGCGGCAACTGAGGAAGTCGGCATCCGCTAAGCAATGCCTGCGGGCATTGATCCTCAAGGCTGCGATTCCCGGGAGTCGCAGCCTTTTTCCATCCATCGCCCGGGATTGATCGCCCATCCGTCACATGTCCCATACGTCCCCTGCATCCGCTACTGAAGGTCAGCCAGCCCAGCCCGCAGAATTGCAGTTCATCATCTATTCGCGCAGTTATTGTCACCTGTGCGATGACTTGCGTGACGCCTTGTGCACCGCGCTCGGGTCGCAGCCGGCGCAGATCGAGATGATCGACGTGGATGCCGATCCGGAGCTGGTGGCACTCTATGACGAACTGGTGCCGGTCCTGATGGGGCGGGCGACGGATGGACAGTGGTTGCAGTTGTGTCATTACCATCTTGATCCGCTGCGCTTGCAGGATTTTCTCGCGGCCAGGTAACGCAGGACGGAGGGAGGGCCGGGATACATTTTCGCGCAAGCAAAAGTTGCCTGGTAGTCATGCTCGGCAGCGCCGCGTGGCGCGCTTTTCCGAGGTTTTTTCGCCTCCGCAAACGCGGCCCGACACCGGAAAGTCGGGCTGGTCACTCTGAAATCCGGTAAAATGCCGGGTCGAATAAGCTGTTGCAAAGGCGCTCGGCTGGGCACTGCCCGCTTCGGAGCGCCTTTTTTCATCGTTTCCAGTCTGTTAATGAACAATATCCGTAATTTCTCGATCATCGCCCACATCGATCACGGCAAGTCCACGCTCGCCGACCGCATCATCCAGTTGTGCGGGGGCCTCTCCAACCGCGAGATGGAAGCGCAGGTGCTGGATTCGATGGATATCGAGCGCGAGCGCGGCATCACCATCAAGGCCCAGACCGCAGCCCTGTCCTACAAGGCCAAGGATGGCCAGATCTACAATCTGAACCTCATCGATACCCCGGGCCACGTTGACTTCAGCTATGAAGTCTCGCGTTCGCTGTCGGCTTGCGAAGGTGCACTGCTGGTGGTCGATGCCTCGCAAGGCGTGGAAGCGCAGACCGTGGCCAATTGCTACACCGCCCTGGACCTGGGCGTGGAAGTGGTGCCCGTACTGAACAAGATCGACTTGCCGTCGGCCGACCCCGACAACGCCAAGAGCGAGATCGAGGATGTGATCGGCATCGATGCCTCCGATGCCACCCCATGCTCGGCCAAGACCGGCCTGGGCGTGGAAGAGGTGCTGGAAGCCATCGTTGCCAAGGTGCCGGCGCCCAAGGGTGATCCGGATGCGCCGCTGCAGGCGCTGATCATCGATTCCTGGTTCGACAACTACGTCGGCGTGGTCATGCTGGTGCGTATCGTCAACGGTACCCTGCGCCCCAAGGACAAGATCCTGCTGATGGCCACCGAGACCCAGTACCTGACCGAAAGCATCGGCGTGTTCACGCCCAAGTCGCAATCGCGTGATGCGCTCACGGCAGGGCAGGTAGGCTTCGTCATCGCCGGCATCAAGGAACTGAAATCGGCCCGCGTGGGCGACACCATCACCCTGGCCAGCAAGCCGGCGCCTTCGCCGCTGCCAGGCTTCAAGGAAGTGCAGCCCCAGGTGTTCGCGGGCCTGTTCCCGGTGGAGGTCAACCAGTACGACGCCCTGCGCGACTCGCTGGAAAAACTGAAGCTCAACGACGCCGCGCTGATGTACGAGCCCGAAGTCTCGCAGGCGCTGGGCTTCGGCTTCCGCTGCGGCTTCCTGGGCCTGTTGCACATGGAAATCGTGCAAGAGCGCCTGGAGCGCGAATTCGACATGGACCTGATCACCACCGCGCCCACGGTGGTGTACGAAGTGCAGCAGCGGGACGGCACCATGCTGATGGTGGACAACCCGTCGAAGATGCCGGAAGTGTCCAAGATCGAGGAAATCCGCGAACCCATCGTCACCGTCAACCTGTACATGCCGCAGGAATACGTGGGCTCCGTCATCACCCTGTGCACGCAGAAACGCGGCATCCAGATGAACATGAGCTATCACGGCAAGCAGGTGCAGCTGACCTATGAAATGCCGATGGCCGAGATCGTGCTGGACTTCTTCGATCGCCTGAAATCGACCTCGCGCGGCTATGCCTCGATGGACTACGAGTTCAAGGAATACCGGGCCGCCGACGTGGTCAAGGTGGACATGCTGATCAACAGCGAAAAGGTCGATGCACTGGCCATCATCGTGCACCGCGCCGCCGCCCAGATCCGTGGCCGCCAGGTGGCGGCCAAGATGCGCGAGCTGATCCCGCGCCAGATGTTCGACGTCGCCATCCAGGCCGCCATCGGCGCCACCATCATCTCGCGCGAGAACGTCAAGGCCATGCGCAAGAACGTGCTGGCCAAGTGCTACGGCGGCGACATCTCGCGCAAGCGCAAGCTGCTGGAAAAGCAGAAGGCCGGCAAGAAGCGCATGAAGCAGGTGGGCTCGGTCGAAATCCCGCAGGAAGCATTCCTGGCAATCTTACAAGTGGAAGATAAATAACATGCAGGCTTTGTTGGGCAACTTCGCACTCATTCTGTTCGTCCTGATGCTGGTGACCGGCGTGATCTGGTTCGCCGATACCTTCTTCCTGTCCAAGCAGCGCCGCGCCCGTGCCGACGCCGCCCTGGCCGAGTTCGATGCCCGCGTGGCGCGTGACGAGGCCCAGGGCATCAAGCGTGACGGTGCCGTGGCCACCGGCCGCGCCGACCTGCAGGCCAGCCTGATGAAGCAGCCGGCCTGGATCGAATACTCGGGCAGCTTCTTCCCGGTGATCGCCCTGGTGTTCTGCCTGCGCTCCTTCCTCTACGAGCCGTTCAAGATTCCTTCCAGCTCCATGGTGCCCACCTTGCTGGTCGGCGACCTGATCCTGGTGAACAAATTCACCTATGGCATCCGCCTGCCCATCATCAATAAGAAGATCATCGAAGTGAACCAGCCGCAGCGTGGCGACGTCATGGTCTTCAAGTATCCGAAGGACATGTCGGTTGACTACATCAAGCGCGTGGTTGGCGTTCCTGGTGATAAAATTGTCTATAAAAACAAGCGCTTAACCGTAAATGGTGAACAAATTTCTTATAAAGCGCTGCCGGATTATCTGGACGAGGAAAATCTGACGTACTATAAGCAATGGCAGGAAAACCTGACCGGCGTGGAACACAAGATCCTCACTGATGAGCGTGCTCCCAACTTCGTGCCCAACCCGGATGCCTTCCCGCATCATGAGCTGTGCACCTACAACGCTGAAGGTTTTGCCTGCACGGTGCCGCCGGGCGAGTACTTCATGATGGGCGACAACCGGGACAACAGCCTCGACAGTCGTTACTGGGGCTTCGTGCCGGACCAGAACATCGTCGGCAAGGCCTTCTTTGTCTGGATGAACCTGGGCGATATCAAGCGGATCGGCAGCTTCCACTAAGGCGCGCCACGTTCTGATCGAGCAGCTTTCGAAGGTTTCGCCGTTTTTCGTAGTTTCCATTTGGCAATTTTGCGTTGTGGAGGCAGACCCGGAGCAGTATTGAGCTTTGCTTTGCACCGATCCCGCTGACTGGTCAGGCTGGTAATCCCCGATCCTCGCGCCACTGCGCGAACGGGGCGGCAGACTGAATGACGGATGAAAAAATGGATCCTCAACTCTTGCAACAACGGCTAGGCCACACTTTCAAGGATGCGTCGCTCCTGCAGCAGGCCTTGACCCATCGTAGCCATAGCGCCTTGCATAACGAGCGGCTGGAATTCCTCGGCGATTCGGTACTGAACTGCGTGGTGGCTTCCCTGCTGTTCGAACGCTACGACAAGATCGACGAAGGCGACCTTTCCCGCCTGCGCGCCAATCTGGTCAAGCAGCAGTCCCTGTACGAGATCGCCCAGCGGCTGGAACTGTCGCAGTTCCTGCGCCTGGGCGAGGGCGAGCTGAAGTCGGGCGGTTTCCGCCGCCCCTCGATCCTCGCCGATACCCTGGAGGCGCTGTTCGGCGCCATCTTCCTTGATTCCGGTTTCGAGGCGGCGCGCGCGGTGATCCGTTCGCTCTACGTCCCGGTGCTGGAACACGTCGATCCCCGTACGCTGGGCAAGGATGCCAAGACACTGCTGCAGGAATTCCTGCAGGGCAAGAAAATCCCGCTGCCGCAATACAACGTGATTGCCACCCACGGTGCCGCCCACAGCCAGGAATTCGAGATCGAATGCCTGGTGCCCAAGCTGGACATCCAGGTCTTCGGCACCGGTGGCAGTCGCCGGGCCGGTGAACAGGCCGCTGCCAAGCTGGCATTGGAAGCGGTGCAGCTGGCGCTGGCCAAGACGCCCTCGGCCGGCCGCAAGCCGCGCACCCGCACCACCCAGTTGAAGTTGGCCGGCATCGCCACCATCCAGCCCGATGCACCGGACCAGGAAAGCGGCAAGGGCAATCGTCCGGAGGGGGCGTCCTCCTCCGAGCGCGCTCCTGCCAGCAAACCGGCCAAGTCCGCCAAGGAGCCGAAGAGCCCTGCGGCGGCCACCCGCAACGAGGGCAAGAACAACACTGGCGACCGCGCTGAAACGGTCGCGGCAGAACCCATTTCGGCGGCTTCATCCGCCACGCAATCCAGAACAGCATGACAGATTCCCCCATGGCCGGCGACGCGTCGGCGCAGACCCCGGCCGACGATTACCGTTGCGGTTACATCGCCATCGTCGGTCGTCCCAACGTCGGCAAGTCGACCCTGATGAACGTGCTGGTCGGCGCCAAGGTGAGCATCACCTCGCGCAAGGCCCAGACCACGCGCCATCGCATCACCGGCATCCAGACCATCGAGAACACCCAGTACGTTTACGTCGACACGCCCGGTTTCCAGACCCGTCACAGCAATGCGCTCAACAAGACCCTGAACCGCACCGTCACCAATACCCTGACGGCGGCCGATGTGATCCTGTTCGTCATCGAGGCGGGCACCTTCGGCCCGGCCGACAAGCAGGTGCTGGATCTGCTGCCGTCCAACGTGCCCTGCATCCTGGTGTTGAACAAGGCCGACCGCAACAAGGACAAGACCACCCTCATGCCCTTTGCTGCCGAAGTGGCCTCGCATCATGACTTCGCTGCCGTGGTGCCGGTCTCAGCCAAGCAGCGCTTCCAGCTGGATCGCCTGCAGGAAGAGGTACGCAAGCTGCTGCCGCAGAATCCGCCGATGTTCGACGAAGACGACATCACCGACCGCAGCGAGAAATTCCTGGCCTCCGAAATCGTGCGTGAAAAGGTGTTCCGCTTTGTCGGCGAAGAACTGCCCTATACCAGCACGGTGCTGATCGAGAAGTTCGAACAGGAAGGCAACCTGCGCCGCGTCTTCGCCGCCATCCTGGTCGAACGCGACACCCACAAGGCCATGGTGATCGGTCAGAAGGGCGCGCGTCTGAAGGAAATTTCCACCCAGTCGCGGCTGGACATGGAGCGCCTCTTCGGCGGTCCGGTCTACCTGGAGATCTGGGTCAAGGTCAAATCGGGCTGGGCCGACAACGAAGCCGGCCTGCGTGCCTACGGCTACGAATGATCCCGGCTGCGGCCCGTCCTGCGGGCTGCGCGAAATTCCTGCATCATCATGGCATTACGCCGCGCCCTAACGACGTGGCTTCACGCATTCAGGACGGATATCCATGACTACCATGCTCACCGAATCCCAGCTCGACAGCCAGGCTGACCCGGCAAATGCCGCAGCGCCGGCAGTCGTGCCGCAGGCGCCTGTCAAGGCCCCGGCGCGCAAGCCGGCCGCGCCTCGTGCGCGCAGCCGCGCCGTGCCGGAGAAGGAGCACAAGGTACTGGCGCAGCCGGGCTTCGTGTTGCACAGCTATCCCTACAAGGAAACCAGCCTCATCATCGACGTCTTCTCGCGTGACCATGGTCGCGTGGCGCTGGTGGCCAAGGGCGCCAAGCGCCCGCATTCCAAGTTGCGTGGTGCCTTGCAGACCTTCCAGCCGCTCTCGCTGTCGTGGAGCGGCAAGTCCGAGGTGCGTACCCTGACCGATGCCGAATGGGTGGGTGGCCTGCTGCCGCTGGAGAAGTCGGCGCTGCTGTGCGGTTTCTATCTCAACGAATTGCTGGTCAAGCTGCTGGCCCGCGAAGACGCGCACCCGGCGCTGTTCGATCATTACGTGGCCACCCTGAACAAGCTGGCCCATGGCGAGAATGCACCGATCGTGCTGCGCCAGTTCGAACGCGTCCTGCTCAGGCAGACCGGCGTGGCCGGTAACTGGAGCCATTGCGTGGTCAGCGGCAAGACGGTGCAGGCCGATGGCATCTACGTCGTCGATCCCGAGCAGGGGACGCGTCCGGAGCGCATTTCCGATCGTGCGCCCAAGGTCAGCGGCAAGACCCTGCTGGACATGGAGCGCGAGGACTACAGCGACCCGACCACCCAGCTCCAGAGCAAATTCCTGATGCGCTACCTGCTGGCGCACCATCTGGGTGGGGCGCAGTTGAATACGCGCCAGATCCTGATCGACCTCATGCAATTGTGATCCGACGGCGGCGCGCTCGCCGTCGCTCCTCCCACGCACGCTCCCAAGTCGCTACAATCATCGTCTGGCCGCATCGTCTCCGATGCGCGGCCAGATGCATACAGCACATCCGAATATCACTCACACGAAGCATCCTGACGCCATGAGTTTCCTGCAGCCCGCCGGCCCGACCATCGAACTGGGCATCAACATCGACCACGTCGCCACCCTGCGCAATGCGCGCGGGACCCGCTATCCCGATCCCATCCGCGCTGCCCTGGAAGCGGAGGAAGCCGGTGCCGACGTTATCACCCTGCACCTGCGTGAAGATCGTCGCCACATCCGCGACGACGATGTGAAGGCCATCCGCCCGCTGCTGCAGACCCGCATGAACCTGGAAGCGGCAGTGACGAAGGAGATGATCGACTTCGCCTGTCTCATCAAGCCGCAGGATGTCTGCCTGGTGCCGGAAAAGCGCACTGAAGTCACCACTGAAGGCGGGCTGGACGTGACCGGCTATTTTGCCGATGTGCAGTCCGCCATCCGCCAGTTGCAGCAGGAACAGGTACGCGTCTCGCTCTTCATCGATCCCGACGTGCAACAGATCCAGGCCGCCGCCGAGTCCGGCGCGCCGGTGATCGAACTGCACACCGGTCGCTACGCGGATGCCACCAGCGAACAGGAGCAGCAGGAAGAACTGGAACGTATCCGCACAGCCGTACTGGCAGGCGTCAAGCTTGGCCTGAAGGTCAACGCCGGGCATGGTCTGCACTACACCAACGTCCAGGCGATTGCCGCCATTCCCGAGATCGCCGAGTTGAACATCGGCCATGCCGTGGTGGCGCATGCGGTCTTCGTCGGCTGGCGCAATGCGGTCTCCGAAATGAAGGCCATCATGGTCAAGGCGCGCCTGGAAGCGACCAAGTCCGGCGCCAAGGTTTGAGGCGCATCGCATGATCTACGGCATCGGTACCGACATCCTCAAGATCCCGCGCCTGGAAGCGGCGCTCAAGCGCCACGGCGATCGCTTCGCCGGCAAGATCCTGGGGCCGCAGGAAATGGAAAAATACCTGCGGCGCAAGGCCAAGGTGGAGGCCCGTGGCATCCGTTTCCTGACCACCCGTTTCGCGGCCAAGGAAGCCTTTTCCAAGGCCATCGGCATGGGCATGCGCATGCCCATGACCTGGCGCGCCATGCAGGTTCTGAACGCCCCCAGCGGCAAGCCGGTGGTGGTCTGCAGCGGCGCCCTGCAACAATGGATGCAAGAGCAGGGCCTCAGCGCCCACGTCACCATCACCGACGAAGTGGAATACGCCGTCGCCTTTGTCATCGTGGAGAAGTCATGAACCAAGCCGTCCAGCCCCTGGGTCCGGTGATGCTGGACGTGGTCGGCACGCGGCTGGATGCCGCCGATATCGCCCGCCTGCAGCACCCGCTGACCGGCGGCGTCATCCTGTTCGCCCGCAACTACGAGAACCGTGCGCAGTTGATCGCGCTGACCAGCGCCATCCGCCAGGCACGCCCCGGCATCCTGATCGCGGTCGATCACGAAGGCGGGCGTGTGCAGCGTTTCCGCAGCGATGGTTTCACCCGCCTGCCGGCCATGGGTCAACTGGGTCAGCTGTGGGACCGTGATGTGCTGCAGGCTACCAAGCTGGCGACCGCCACCGGTTTCGTGCTGGCCGCCGAGTTGCGCGCCTGTGGCATCGACCTGTCCTTCACGCCGGTGCTGGACCTCGACTACGGCGTCTCCACCGTGATCGGCGACCGTTCCTTCCATCGCGATCCGCGTGTGGTGACCTTGCTGGCCAAGAGCCTCAACCACGGCCTGGCGCTGGCCGGCATGGCCAATTGCGGCAAGCATTTCCCCGGACACGGTTTCGTCACGGCCGATTCGCATGTGGCCATTCCGGTCGACGAGCGGGAGCTGGAGGCCATCCTCGGCGAGGACGCCACGCCCTACGACTGGCTCGGCATGAGCCTGGCGGCGGTGATGCCGGCCCACGTCATCTATCCCAAGGTGGATGCCCAGCCGGCCGGTTTTTCCAAGGTATGGCTGTCGCTGCTGCGCGAGCGTTTCGGCTTCCAGGGCGTGATCTTCAGCGACGACCTCAGCATGCACGGCGCCAGTGTCGCCGGTGGCCCGCTGGAGGCCGCACAGGCCGCCCTGGATGCGGGTTGCGACGTGGCGCTGATCTGCAATTCGCCCGACAAGGCCGATGCCATCCTGGCTGGCCTCAAGGGAGGCACCGATACCGCTTCCGCCACGCGCCGTGCCAGCCTGCTGCCGCTGGGCCAGGCCGCGGGCTGGGATGCGCTGCAAGCCGATGCGCGCTATCTGGCTGCGCGCACATTGCTGCAATCGCTGTAAGCTGCCGTCATATCCATGTCCGATATTCCTGCCTCTGCGTTGCCCGATCCACGCGAGATCGTGCTTGAAACGGTCGCCCGCCTGCCGCACCTGCCCGGCGTCTATCGCTACTTCGATGCCGAAGACAATGTGCTCTACGTGGGCAAGGCACGCGACCTCAAGAAGCGGGTCTCCAGCTATTTCCAGAAGACCCTGACCAGCCCGCGCATCGCCATGATGGTCGAGCGCATCGCCCGCCTGGAAACCACGGTGACCCGTAGCGAAGCCGAAGCACTGCTGCTGGAAAACAACCTGATCAAGACCCTGCGGCCGCGTTTCAACATCCTCTTTCGCGACGACAAGTCCTACCCCTATCTGAAGATCACCGGCCACGCCTTCCCGCGCATGGCCTATTACCGTGGCGCGGTGGACAAGCGCAGCCAGTATTTCGGGCCGTTTCCCAATGCCGGCGCGGTCAAGGAATCGATCCAGATCCTGCAGAAGGTCTTCCTGCTGCGCACCTGCGAAGACACGGTCTTCACCAATCGCACGCGTCCCTGCCTGCTGCACCAGATCCATCGCTGCAGCGGCCCCTGCGTGAATCTGGTGAGTCGTGAGGACTACGCCATCGACGTCGAGAACGCCTCGAAATTCCTGCGTGGTCGCCAAAGCGAAGTGATGGAAGCGCTGGAGCAGAAGATGCATGCCTTCGCCGCCGACCTCAAGTTCGAGCAGGCCGCTGCCGTGCGTGACCAGATCGGCTCGCTCTCCAGCGTGTTGCACCAGCAGAGCATGGAAACCGTCAGCGACGCCGACATCGACATCATTGCGGTGGTGGTGCAGGGCGGTCGTGCCTGCGTCAACCTGGCGATGGTGCGCGGCGGACGTCATCTCGGCGACCGTGCCTATTTCCCCACGCACGTCGACGATGCGATGGATACCGCCGAGGACAGCATCGAGGTCGAAGTACTCAAGGCCTTCCTGGCCCAGCATTACATCGACAAGTTCGTCCCCGGCTCGCTGATCGTGGGGACCGAATTCGACGATCCGGCCCTGATGGTGGCGTTGATGGAGCAATGCGGCCATCGCATCACGCTGACCTTCCAGCCCCAGGGCCAGCGCCGGCAGTGGCTGGACATGGCGACCAAGGGTGCCGGCATTGCGCTGGCCCGGTTGCTCTCCGAGCAGGGTTCGCAGCAGGCCCGCACGCGTGCCCTGGCCGACGTGCTGGAGCTGGAACGCGACGACCTCGACGAGCTGCGCGCCGAATGCTTCGACATCAGCCACACCCAGGGCGAGGCCACGCAGGCATCCTGCGTGGTGTTCCATCACCATGCCATGCAGAACGGCGAATACCGCCGCTACAACATCAACGACATCACCCCCGGTGATGACTACGCCGCCATGCGCCAGGTGCTCACGCGCCGTTATGAAAAGGTCGCCAACGGCGAAGGCGTCATGCCCGACATCGTTCTCATCGACGGCGGCAAGGGGCAGGTGGAAATGGCACGCCAGGTCCTGACCGAACTGGGCCTGGACATCAGCCTCATCGTCGGCGTAGCCAAGGGGGAAGGGCGCAAGGTCGGCCTGGAAACCCTGGTCTTCGCAGATGGACGCGCGCCCAAGGAACTGGGCAAGGAGTCGGCCGCGCTGATGTTGATCGCCCAGATCCGCGACGAAGCGCACCGCTTCGCCATCACCGGCATGCGGGCCAAGCGCGCCAAGGCACGCCAGACCTCGCGCCTGGAAGAGATCGAAGGCATCGGTGCCAAGCGTCGCCAGCGCCTGCTGGTGCGCTTTGGTGGCTTGCGCGGCGTGGTCGATGCCAGCGTGGATGACCTGGCTTCGGTGGAAGGTATCTCGCGCCAGCTGGCCGAGGAAATCTACCGGCAATTGCACTGATCCGTCACCCGCGCGATGCGCCGCGCGGCGCCGGCCGAATGAAAGGCGGGCGCAGCAGGGGACGACTCTGCTACTATTCGGTAAATTTTTTTTGTGTACGCCGCACCCACCCTCCAAGACGTATGCCTTTCAATATTCCGATTCTGCTGACCTGGTTGCGGGTGGCGCTCATTCCCCTGGTCGTCGGTGTCTACTATCTGCCCGAGATCGGCCTGAACCGCTATGAGCAAGGTATCGCCGCTACCGCCGTCTTCATCGTCGCCGCTGCGACCGACTGGTTCGACGGCTTCCTGGCCCGGCGCTGGAACCAGACCTCGGCCTTCGGTGCCTTCCTCGACCCGGTGGCCGACAAGCTTATGGTCACCGGTGCACTGCTGGTGCTGGTGCATCTGGATCGCGTACACCCGGTGATCGCCTTCGTCATCATCGGTCGCGAGATCGCCATCTCGGCCCTGCGCGAGTGGATGGCCCAGATCGGCGCGTCCAAGTCGGTGGCCGTCAGTTCGCTGGGCAAGATCAAGACCACCGCCCAGATGATCGCCATCCCCATGCTGCTGTACTACGACACGCTGTTCTCCATCATCGATACCCGCCTGTGGGGCAGCCTGCTGCTGCTGGTGGCGGCGGTGCTGACGGTGTGGTCGATGCTGTATTACCTGCGTCGCGCCATGCCGATGATCAAGGAAGCCGACGCTGAAAACCGCAAGAAGATAATTAAATAAATAATTAAAAAACCAAGTTCAATAGTTGACAAACGCCAACGGTGACTTATAATAGCGTTCTGTTTTCGATGCGGGAGTAGCTCAGTTGGTAGAGCGATACCTTGCCAAGGTATAGGTCGAGAGTTCGAGACTCTTCTCCCGCTCCAGGTTACTTGGAAAAAAGGAAGCCTAACAAAGCTTCCTTTTTTTATTGTGATAGGTGAGCATGCATTGAAAGTTTGGCTTTAGAAAGTTGTCGAAAAAGTCAAAAAAGATGTTTGCAAACAACACGCGTTTTAGGTAGTATGCGTGTCCCCAAGGCGGGGTAGCAAAGTGGTTATGCAGCGGCCTGCAAAGCCGTCTACGCCGGTTCGATCCCGACCCCCGCCTCCAAAACGCTCCATGCGGGAGTAGCTCAGTTGGTAGAGCGATACCTTGCCAAGGTATAGGTCGAGAGTTCGAGACTCTTCTCCCGCTCCAGATTCAAGGCAGGCAGCTTCGGCTTCCTGTTGCAGTAGATGCAGGTTCCCATGCGGGAGTAGCTCAGTTGGTAGAGCGATACCTTGCCAAGGTATAGGTCGAGAGTTCGAGACTCTTCTCCCGCTCCAGTTTCAAGGCAGGCGGCTTCGGTTTCCTGTTGCAGTAGATGTCAGTTCCCATGCGGGAGTAGCTCAGTTGGTAGAGCGATACCTTGCCAAGGTATAGGTCGAGAGTTCGAGACTCTTCTCCCGCTCCAAGTTGAAAAAGGAAGCCTTCGGGCTTCCTTTTTTGCTTTCCGGCTCGCATTTCCATCAGCACACGGCTTTTCCTCCTCGCCGGCGCAGCGGCCTTGCTCCCTGGGCATTGCCCATCCTTCTTCCGGGACATCTCTCGCGACGTCGTATTTCAGCCTGATTCAAATTGCAGAAAATCAAAAAAATCGTATATCAGTGATTGCCTGATTGCCACGGCCAACTTTCCCCACTACATTGCTGGAGCAGGTCTTTACCTGTCACATCCATTCGAATCGGGGGGAAGATATGGATAGTTTCCAGAAAGAGATCGATGAGAGAACCAATCTCACCGCATCTAACAAATTCGAGCTGCTGCTATTCCGTCTGGGGGCGGATCCTTACGGCGAGCGCTCTGAGCTGTTCGGCATCAACGTCTTCAAGATCCGCGAAATCGTGCCCATGCCGCCCGTCACCAAGGCGGCCGGGACGCAATCGCCGATGCTGGGCATGGTCAACATCCGGGGCCAGATCATTTCGGTCATCGACTTGCCGGCCGTGGTCGGCTGTGTACCCAAGACCGGCCTGAACATCCTGCTGGTCACCGAATATGCCCGCAGCACCCAGGCCTTTGCGGTGGAGTCGGTGGACGAGATCGTGCGCCTGGAGTGGAGCCAGGTGCTGTCGGCCGAAACCAGCAGCGGCGGCGCCTTCGTCACCAGCATTGCGCGCCTGGACAACGACAAGGACACCAGCCGTCTGGCTCAGGTGCTGGACGTCGAGCAGATCCTGCACGAGATCATGCCCAGCGACCGTCACCTGAAGATGGAAAGCCTGGAGAAGAGCACCGGTCATGGCATCCGTCCGGGGACCGTGGCCATTGCCGCGGACGATTCCAAGGTGGCACGCTCGCTCATCGAGCAGGGCTTGCGGGCCATGGAGATTCCCTTTGAAATGCACGTCACCGGCAAGGAAGCCTGGGAGAAGATCCAGAAACTGGCCAAGGAAGCACGCGCCGAGGGCAAGCCGATCTCCGACAAGATTTCCTTCGTCCTGACCGATCTGGAAATGCCCGAAATGGATGGCTTCACGCTGACCCGCAATATCAAGCGTGAAGATTTCCTCAAGAGCATTCCCGTCATCATCCACTCCTCATTGTCCGGTTCGGCCAACGAGGATCACGTGCGCAGCGTGGGGGGCGACGCCTATGTCGCCAAGTTCGAAGCCAACGAGCTGGCCTCGACCATCTACGGCGTGCTGGACAAGGCGGCCGTGAAGGCCTGATCGCTGCCATCACCACGGGCCGGCCAACAGCGGCCAAGGGCAGGGAGTGGCAGGGCGCCCTGCCTTTTTTGCGTCCGCACCGCGCTTCGTCGTCGCCTTCGGTCGCGGCGATCTCTTATACTGTCGCTCCCTTGATCCTGCCGCGCCATGCGGCGCCCAGCACGACGCCATGCAGATTCCCACCCTCGTTTCCACCCACGATGCCGCGCTGGCCGCGCGCCTGGACGCACGCATCAACGACAAGACCAAGCCACAGGGCAGCCTCGGCGCGCTGGAGCGCCTGGCGCGCCAGATCGGACTGATCCAGGCGACCGATCGGCCCACCCTGCGCCGGCCGGCCATCGTCGTCTGTGCCGGCGACCATGGGGTGACGGCAGAGGGCGTCTCCGCTTATCCGCAAAGCGTGACCTGGCAGATGGTCGAGAATTTCCTGGCCGGCGGCGCCGCGATCAATGTCTTTGCGCGACAGAACGAATGCGCGCTGACCATCGTCGACGTCGGCGTCAATCATGATTTCGGTGTTCGTACCGGCTTGCTGGATCGCAAGATTGCCCACGGCACCGCCAACTTCTGTCATGGCCCGGCGATGACGGCAGTGCAATGCGAGGCCGCCATCCAGGCGGGGCTGCAGTGGGCCGCGTCGGTGGATGCGGACGTGCTCGGTTTTGGCGAGATGGGGATCGGCAATACGACTGCGGCGGCCGCCTTGATGGCCGCACTGACCGGCATGGCCGTGGAGGATTGTATCGGCGCCGGCACCGGGTTGGACCAGCAGGGCATGGCGCGCAAGGCCGATGCCATCACGCGTGCGTTGCGCCTGCACGCGCAAGGGAGTACGCCACTGGCGCCGCTGGAACAACTGGCGGCGCTGGGTGGCCTGGAGATTGCCTTCATGGTCGGCGCCATGCTGGGCGCCGCCAAGCGGCGCCTGGTCCTGCTGATCGACGGTTTCATCGTCACGTCGGCGCTGCTGGTGGCGGCGGCCTTGCAGCCGGCGGTGCTGGACTACTGCGTGTTTTCCCACTGCTCCGACGAGGCCGGCCACGGTCGCATGCTGCAGTATCTGCAGGCCCGACCGCTGATGCAGCTGGATCTGCGCCTGGGCGAGGGCACCGGCGCTGCGCTGGCCTTGCCCCTGCTGCGGGCGGCCGTCAATTTCCTGGAACAGATGGCGACCTTCTCCTCGGCCAGCGTCAGCGTCAAACATGGCTGATCCGCGCCAGGACTCCGGGGACTCCAGGGACTCCACATCCGGCACGGGCATGCTGTATCAGCTGCGGCTGTTCTTCATCGCCCTGCAGTTCTTCACGCGCCTGCCGATTCCGCGCTGGGTTGGCTTCCAGCCGGAATGGCTGCAGCGTTGCACGCGCTATTTCCCGCTGGTGGGCTGGATCGTGGCCTGGGTCTGCGCCCTGGTGTATCTGCTGGCAGTGCAGTTCTGGCCACATCTGCTGGCGGTGCTGTTGTCGACAGCGGTGGGCATCTGGCTCACCGGGGCGTTTCACGAGGATGGCTTTGCCGATGTCTGCGATGGCCTGGGTGGTGCAGTGGGGCGCGAGCGGGCGCTGGAGATCATGCGCGATTCGCGTCTGGGCAGCTATGGCGTGATCGGGATTGTCCTGCTACTGGCCCTCAAGGTGGCTGCGCTCAACGCATTCCTGCCCCTGCAGGTGCTGGCCGTACTGGGCATGGCCCATCCGGTGTCGCGCTGGCTGGCCACCTGCCTGATCTGGCGCATGGACTACGTGCGCGAGCAAGGCAAAGCCAAGCCGCTGGCCCAGCACATGCGTGGCGGTGAATTCCTGCTCGCTTCGCTGTGCGCGGCGCTACCGGTGATCGGCGTGTGGGCGCTCGGCCTCATGTCGTGGCAACGCATCGTGGTGGGCGTGCTGCTCGCGGCGCTCGCTGCGGTCTGGCTGGCGCGACGTTTCCAGCAGCGGCTGGGGGGCTACACCGGCGATTGCCTGGGGGCGGTCCAGCAAATGAGCGAGACCGCGTTCTATCTGGGCACACTGGCCACGCTGCCAGGCTGGTGGACTGCCTGACCATGCTGCTCTACCTGATCCGCCATCCGCAGCCGGTATTGGACCAGCACACCTGCTATGGCCGCAGCGATATCGCGGTTGCACCCGAGGTGCAGCGGCAGTGCCTGGAGCAACTGCTCACGCAACTGCCGCGCGATGTGCCGGTGTTCAGCAGTCCTCTGCGTCGCTGCGCCGGGCTGGCGCAACAGCTGGCGGTGCGGCTGGAGCAGACAGGCGCGGTGCTGGAACGTGATCTGCAGGAAATGGATTTCGGCAGTTGGGAATTGCGCCGCTGGGACGATATCCCCTGGGCCGAGGTCGAGGCCTGGAACCAGGATCTGCTGCACCATGCACCCGGTGGCGGCGAGACACTGCCGGCGATGGCCCGGCGCATCTGGCAGGCCCTTGAGCGCCTGCGCGCACGCGCTCTACCGGCTGCCATCGTGGTCTGCCATGCGGGATCGATCCGCATGCTGCACGCCTGCGCCCAGTGGCGCGCAGAGCAGGGTGACATGCTGGCCCCGCAGCAGCAGGCATACGAAGACATTGCCCTGCGCGCCATGGCGCAGCGACGCCAGATCGGGTTTGGGGAAGTGATTCGCCTGAGCTTGCCCGCCATGCCCACACCAGCGGCGTGACGTGCATCATGCCGGCCAATCGGCCTGCACCCGTCAGGACGTGCCGGTGCTGTTGCGTGACTCCACCGCGAACTTGATCAGCTCGGCCTGCCCATCGATGTTGAGCTTGCGCTTGATGTTGAGTCGATGCGTTTCCACCGTGCGTACGCTCAGGTCCAGCTCGCGGGCAATCTGCTTGTTCGATTCGCCGTTGGCGATGTGCTGCAGCACCTCCCGTTCGCGCTGCGTGAGCAGGTCGCGCGGCGGCAGCGGCTGAGTCAGCTGGCGTGCCAGTGCCGCGCTGTAGTAGATGCCGCCCGAACGCACGGTCTCGATGGCCTGCACGATATCCTGGCTGGGGGCATCCTTGAGCACATAGCCACGGGCGCCGGCCTGGATCGATTGCATCACGTATTCAGCCTTGTCGTGCATGCTCAGGATGAGCACCGCGATCTCCGGATGCAGGGCGTGGAAGCGGGCGGTCAGCTCGATCCCGTTGATGCCGCGCATGTTGATGTCCATCAGCGTCAGGTCGATCTGCTGCGCGCTGGCGGCGGCCAGCGCTTCCTCGGCGTTGCCGGCTTCGGCCACCACCAGCAGGCCGGGTACCATTTCCAGGCGTGCCCGCAAGCCGTCCCGCACCAGCGGATGGTCGTCGATGAGCATGATGCGGGTCAGTGCCGGTGCGATGGGAATGAATTCAGCCATGGGAGGAGAGGAACAGGGAAGAACGGGGAATGATGGCGCTGATGCTGGTGCCGGCGGCCGACGAATCGATCGCCAGTTCGCCGCCCACCGACTCCATGCGCTCGCGCATGTTGCGCAGACCGATGCCGTGGCGCGAGTGATCATCCACCTGGCCCAGGTCGAAGCCGCAGCCATTGTCCTGGACTTGCAGCATGATCAGGTTGTGGCCACCGTAGAGGCGCATCCTGATCTGGCTGGCGTGCGCATGGCGGGCGATGTTGGTCAGCGCCTCCTGGGCCACCCGGAAGAGCACCGTATTGACCACGTCGGACAGCGGCGCGCCATCGCCGATGTTGCCTTCGCTGACGAAGGTGATGCGGCTTTCCGTGCGCTCGCCATCGGCATCATTGCCGCGACCGTCGCCGACAGCATCGCGCCATTCACCGCAGAGATGTTCCAGTGCCGCCGCCAGGCCGAGGTCGTCCAGGATGGCCGGACGCAGGTCGTGCGAGATGCGCCTTACTTCGGCCAGCACCCCATTGATCTGGGTCGCGGTCTTCTCGAAGCCCAGCCGCGCCTGGGCGGCCTGCTCGGGTGTGCCGCGCAGGCGTTCCAGGGCTGCCTCGATCTGCAGCTTGATCGATACCAGCCATTGGCTGATGCCGTCATGCAGATCGCGTGAGAGGCGGGCGCGTTCTTCTTCCTGCGAGCGCACCACGCGCTGCGCCAGCTGGCGCAGCTTGGCGTCGGCCACGCGGTGTTCGCTCAGGTTCAGCAGGACGCCGGCCAGGCCCACCACCAGCGCGCTGGAAAGTGCAATGGCGGCGATCAGCAGCATGGTCCGGCGCAGGTGGCCGGAGTTCTGGTGATCCACCTGGGCCAGCGCCTTGTCGACGTCGTCGAGATAGATGCCGGTGCCGATCACCCAGCCCCAGCGAGGCAGGCTGATCACATAGCCCAGCTTGGGCGCCACCGCCTTGCTGGATGGCTTGCGCCACAGGTAATGTTCGAAGCCGCCTCCCTGATGGGCCAGCGTGATCAGGTGCTGGATGGTGAGGCTGCCGGACTCGTCGCGCCAGTCCCACATGTCCAGTCCCACCAGTTCCGGCTGGCGCGGGTGGACGATGTTGCGGCCATGGTCGTCATAGACGAAGAAATAGCCATCGTCGCCGAACTCCATGTCGGCCAGGATGCGGCGCGCCTCTTCCTTGATGGCGTCGTCGCTGCGCCCGGTGTCGTAGAGATGGGCCAGTGCGTGCCGGGCCAGGTCCACGTAATGCCGCAATTCGGTGTTCTTGCTGGCCAGATAGGCCGCTTCGATGGTGGCGCGCTGCTGGCGGGCCAGCTCCACCGCCTGGTAGCGCACCACCAGCGCAATGGCGGCAAAGGCCAGTCCCAGGGGAACGATGGCAAGGAAAATGATCTTCTGGCGCAGCTTCATGCCCGCGATTCTACCCAAGGGCTGCCGACGCCGCCGAAAATCTGCATTGCGCCGGCGTCATGCTATTGCCACAGGTCAAGATGTCGGCTGCAGTGGCGTGAGAAAGCGGTCCCACCGGAGTAATATTCATGTTGCATCTTTGATAGATGCAGGTTTTATCAGGGATTCCCCCATACGGCCCGGCTTGATTTTGATTTATCATTCTTAAATGTCTGACAACTTGTCAGTAGGTGTCAGCATTTATCCCGTTTTTTCTGCATTTTCGTTCAGCTGTTTGTTTTCAGCTTGTATTCAGCTTTCTGATAGTCAAAGTGATTCAAGATGGTTAATGACGCAACAGGCAAGACCCTCCTCATCGTCGATGACAGCAAGGTATCGCGCATGGTGATCAAGGCCCACGTGCTGGCGGCGCACCCGGATTGGCAGGTGGTGGAAGCGGCCAGCGGGGACGAGGCGATCCGCGTGGTGCAGCAGAATGCGCCGCATTACTGCACGATGGACATCAACATGCCCGGCATGCTCGGCACCGATGCGGCCGAGCAGATCCTGCAGCTACAGCCCAGTGTGCGGGTGGCGATCTTCTCGGCCAATATCCAGGAGGCCGCACAGACGCGGGCCCAGCAACTGGGTGCCGTGTTTGTCGCCAAGCCGGTCACGGAAAAGTCGATCGCCCAGGCCTTGCTGCATTTCCGGGGACCGGTGTGAGCATCCTGTCGGAAATCGAACGCGATGCCCTGACCGAGATCTTCAATGTCGGTGCCGGTCGCGCTGCGCAGAGCCTGTCGGAAATCGTCGGCGATGAAGTGCGCCTGACCGTGCCTTCGGTGGAGGTCTTGCGCACCGACGCCATCAACGAGCAGCTGCTACCGCGTATCCAGGGCCGCTTTGCCACGGTGAGCCAGAATTTCTATGGCCCCTTCGATGCCGAAGCGGTGCTGCTCTTTACCGAAGACCGGGCGCTGGCCATCGTGCGTGACATGATGGGGTCGCAGATGAGCCTGGACCAGTTGGCCGAGTTCGAACGCGAAGCCATGTGCGAACTGGGCAACATCATCCTCAATGCCTGTCTGTCGGCCATGGCGGACATGCTGGAGATCACGCTCAACAGCTCCCTGCCGCAGTACGTGGTGTCCTCCCCGGAGGAGATTTCCTCGCGCCTGTCGGAGGTGCAGTCCGACGAGCGCTATGTGCTGGTGCTGCACATCGATCTGGTCATCGAAAAACACCAGACCGACGGCCATCTCATCTTCCTGCTCAGTTCCACGTCCTTGCACGCACTGGTCGAGCATGTCCAGGCCTATCTGAGGAAGATCGAGTTGACATGAGCAGTTTCGTTGCCGGGCGCTTCCGCTTGGAGGACGTCTACGACCAGCTCAATTGCGGCCTGGTCATGCTGGACAGGGACTTGAACATCCTGCTCTGGAACGCCTGGATGGCGCGCCACAGCCGTGTGCCTGCCAGCGCTGCCATCAATGCCGACTTTGCTGCGCTGTTTGCGGGACAGGTGACACCGGCCCTGCTGCGCGCGCTGGACAACACCCTCAGCTACGGCCTGCCATCACTGCTCTCCAGCGCCTTGCACCGGTCGCCCTTGCCGCTCTACCCGCACCATCCGGGCGGGCAGGGGGAGGGCGCCCAGAGGATGGCGCAGTCGGTGGTGCTCACGCCCATCGACAATCCGGACGGCCAGCGGCTGTGCCTGATGCAGGTCACCGACGCCAGCAATTCGGTCAAGCGCGAGAAGATGCTGCTGTCCCATTCGGAAGTGCTCAAGCGCCAGGTCGGTACCGACGGCCTGACCGGCATCCCCAATCGCCGCTACTTCGACGAGAACTACACCCGTGCCTTGCAGCGGGTCCAGGAAGAGGGGGGAACGCTCTCCCTGTTCATGATCGACGTCGATTATTTCAAGCAGTACAACGACCTCTATGGTCACGGTGGCGGCGATCGCGTGCTCAAGCGCGTGGCGGAGACCCTGCGCACGCACCTGCAGCGCCCGGATGACGTGCTGGCGCGTTATGGTGGCGAGGAATTCATCCTCCTGGTCCGCAATCTGCAGCCGCAGCAGGCTGCCGAGCTTGGGGAGGCATTGCGCCAGGCGGTCTATCAGCTGGCCGAGCCCCATGACAAGTCGCTGGTCGAGCGGCGCCTGACCATCAGCGTCGGCGTCTGCACGCGTGAACTGCAGGACGATAACGACGGTCGTCAGCTGCTGGAAGCGGCCGATGCCGCGCTCTACCGCGCCAAACTCGGTGGCCGCAACAAGGTGGTCTCCATTACCTAGGTCAATTTCTTCACCTTTGTGTAAAACAAGGGCAATTTATTGGAAACCCTTGCTCAGCAAGCATGTCAGAAACTGTCAGGGTGCTTATCAACAGGCTTGTTCACAGCTTTTGTGGATAACTTTCCTGCCGGCTTGATTCTGGGGAGCATGGTCGGCACTTGATCGACAGCGGGCTGGCGGTGATATTGCGTATAATGCCGGGCCGTCATTGCTGACGAAATGCTGACAGATATTTCCTTTTTGACACCCGTGGGTTGTCCCCGCTCTTTGCTCCGTCTCTTTGCTCCGTTTTTCCACCTGACAAGGATTTGATGCGCCGATTGCTGCTCCTGTTGTTGACTCTGCTGATCCCGCTGCAATTGCTGGCAGCCACGGGAGAGTCACAGCTTCGCGAGCAGTTGCGCACCGGATTGCACAACGCATCGCACTCCGCTGCCGGCGCGGCTTCTTGCCCGCAGGCCGGCCCGGACCTGCGTGGCTGGCACGCATTGACGACACTGGCCGGTGTGACTGATGTGGCTGATGTGGCTGGCGCGACCGCCAGCGAGCCCGGCGCACCCGTGGACGATGATGATGACCGGCCCTCGCTGCAAGGTGAGCTGGAAGACCCCGGCTTGCCGGCGCGCATCGCCACCCCGGAGCTGCGCTGGTACCCGTTTCCCCACGCCTTTTCGGCAATCCCTGCCTGGTCGTCCTACCTGCGAGACCAGTTGCGGCCGCCGCCATTGGTGGCCTGAGCGCGCCTGATCTGCGCGCGGCCTTGTCGCGTCCCCAGTGATGGCCCCCGCCAGCGGCGGTGCGCTCCCTCTCCCTGATTTCCCGTGTTCCCGTTTCCCCCGTCTTGGTGACCGGCCCGTGCCGGACGCTTTCATTTCGTTCTACAGGAAAAACCATGAAACGCATTGTTCTCTTCCTCGTTACCAACCTGGCCGTGATGCTGGTCCTGAGCGTCACAGCCAGTCTGCTCGGGGTGAATCGCTATCTCACCGCCAATGGTCTCAACTTCGGCATGCTGCTGGTGTTCTGCGGCCTGATGGGGTTTGGTGGCTCCTTCATTTCGCTGTTCATGTCCAAGACCATCGCCAAGTGGTCGACCGGTGCGCGCGTGATCGAGCAACCGCAGAATTCCACCGAACTGTGGCTGCTGCAGACCGTCCAGACCCTGGCCGCCCGTGCCCAGTTGCCGATGCCGGAAGTGGCGGTCTATGACGGCCCGCCCAATGCCTTCGCCACCGGTGCCAGCAAGAGCAATTCGCTGGTGGCGGTGTCTACCGGCCTGCTGCAGGGCATGACCAAGGAAGAAGTGGAAGCCGTGCTGGCCCACGAGGTGGCGCACATCGCCAATGGCGACATGGTGACGCTGACCCTGATCCAGGGTGTGGTCAATACCTTCGTGATGTTCTTTGCCCGCATCGTCGGCTATTTCGTCGACTCCTTCCTGCGTCGCAACAACGAAGAAAATTCCGGCCCCGGCATCGCGTATATGGTGACCGTCTTCGTCTGCGAGATCGTATTCGGCATCCTGGCCAGCGTGATCGTCATGTACTTCTCGCGTCAGCGCGAGTATCGCGCCGATGCCGGTGCCGCCACGCTCATGGGTTCGCGCGCGCCGATGATCAATGCCCTGCGTCGCCTGGGCGGCCTGCAATCCGACGGTCTGCCGCAGAACCTGCAGGCGTCCGGTATTTCCGGTCGCGAGGCCTGGCTGGGACTGTTCTCCAGCCACCCGCCGCTGGAGTCGCGCATCGCCGCCCTGCAGGCAGCCCGTTGATCGCCACGGCGCAGTGACCGCAGACGGCGGACCAGTGGCGTCGCGCCAAGCGCCGCAGTTCGCCGCCGTGGTCGCCCGACGGCCATGTTAGTCTTTGCGTGGTCGTCGGTGTCCTTCGTGCTTTATCTGCAGTCATCTCCATCAATTTCATCCACACAGAAAGGAAGCCTGACTGATGCCCCATCACACCCCCCTGATTGCCACCATTGTCGCAGGCCTGGTGCTGGCCTTTATCTTCGGCACCCTGGCCCATCGTCTGAAAATGCCGCCGCTGATCGGCTATCTGGTCGCCGGTATCGCCATCGGCCCCTTTACTCCCGGTTTCGTGGGCGATGCCGACCTCGCCCAGGAGCTGGCCGAGATCGGGGTGATCCTGCTGATGTTCGGAGTGGGGCTGCACTTCTCGCTCAAGGACCTGCTGTCGGTCAAGAACATCGCCATCCCCGGGGCGGTGGCCCAGATCGCCATCGCGACCTTGCTGGGCATGGGCATGGGGTGGGTGCTGGGATGGCCGGTGGGTGAAGGTTTCCTGTTCGGCCTGGCCTTGTCGGTGGCCAGTACCGTGGTGCTGCTCAAGGCCCTGCAGGAGCGGCGCCTGGTGGAGACCCAGCGTGGGCGTATCGCAGTCGGTTGGCTGATCGTCGAAGACATTGCCATGGTGTTGGCGTTGGTGCTGATCCCGGCGCTGTCGGGCATCCTCGGCGGCAAGGGCGAGGCCCTGAGCGGCAATGCGGTGCTGCTGACGCTGGGGATCACCCTGGGCAAGGTGGTGGCCTTCGTGGCGGTGATGCTCATCGTCGGTCGTCGCGTCATTCCCTGGATCCTGGAGCGCATTGCCGATACCGGCTCGCGCGAACTGTTTCGCCTGGCGGTGCTGGCCATCGCGCTGGGCTTCGCATTGGGCTCGGCCTATGTGTTCGGTGTTTCCTTCGCGCTGGGGGCCTTCTTCGCCGGCATGATCCTGTCCGAATCCGAGTTGAGCCATCGCGCCGCCGAGGAATCCCTGCCGCTGCGTGACGCTTTCTCGGTGCTGTTCTTCGTTTCGGTCGGCATGCTGTTCGATCCCTCCATCCTGGTGCGCGAGCCCTTGCTGGTGCTGGCGACGGTGTTCATCATCGTGGTCGGCAAGTCGCTGGCGGCATTGATGATCGTGCGGGTCTTCGGACACCCGAATTCGACCGCCCTGACAATTTCGGCCAGCCTGGCGCAGATCGGTGAATTTTCCTTCATCCTGGCAACGCTGGGACTGTCGCTGGACCTGCTCTCGCCGATGGCACGCGACCTGATCCTGGGCGGCGCCATCCTCTCCATCCTGCTCAATCCCTTGCTGTTCTCGCTGCTGGATCGCTACGAGGCACGCCAACCCAAGGAGCCAGACGCCGACAATGCGCCACCGACCGTCGACCTGCAGGATCACGTGGTGCTGGTCGGTTATGGACGGGTGGGGCGCGGCATCGGCGAGCAACTGCGTGCCCAGGGCCGGCCCTTCGTGGTCATCGAGGCGCAACGGGAAAACCTGGATGCCCTGCGCAGTGCCGGTGTGCCGGCCCTGTATGGCAATGCCGCCCAGAGCGAGCTGTTGAAGGCGGCGGCGGTGGACCGCGCGCGCTGGTTGCTGGTGGCCATTCCCGAGGTGTTCGAGGCCGGCCAGGTGATCGAGAACGCGCTGGAGCTGAACGCCGGGCTGCAGGTCGTGGCGCGGGCCCATTCGGATGCCGAGATCGAGCACCTGGAAAAACATGGTGCCCAGCGCGTCATCATGGGGGAACGCGAAATCGCCCGTGGCATGCTCGACATGGTGGGGCAGGGCGCCTGATGGTTCGGTCAACGCGCCGATGGCCTGCAGCAATTTTCTATGCGTGCTAAAGTCGCGGCTGCTGCTGTGGCGGGCTCACTGTCCGCTGCACAGCAACAAGTTCTCGGGGCGGGGTGAAACTCCCCACCGGCGGTAATCAGGCGAGGTCACCCGACCTCGTCTGTAGCCCGCGAGCGCCCGGCCTGCCATCATAGCGGGACGGGGTCAGCAGACCCGGTGTGATCCCGGGGCCGACGGTCATAGTCCGGATGAAAGAGAACGGAGTGTCCGGCATGGCAGCCCTGCGCGAGCAGTGTGCTTGCGGCCGCGCATTCCAACGCCCTGTTTAATCATCGAACAGGAGTCCTGAACCATGTCGCAATCGCATCTTTCTGCAGTGTCTTCCCATCACGGTCAACGTATCGCCTTCATCCAGGCTTGCTGGCACAAGGATATCGTCGACCAGTGCCGTATCGCCTTCACCGCGGAAATGGCCGCACTTGGCTGGCCGAGCAGCACCATCGATTTCTTCGAACTGCCTGGTGCCTTCGAAATCCCCCTGCATGCCAAGGTCTTGGCCAAGACCGGCAAGTATGCCGGCATCGTCGCCAGCGGCCTGGTGGTCGATGGCGGCATCTACCGTCACGACTTCGTGGCACAGTCGGTCATTTCAGCCCTGATGCAGGTGCAGCTTGATACCGAAGTGCCGGTCTTTTCGGCCGTCTTGACCCCGCATCACTTCCATTCCCATAGCGAGCACCACCAGTACTTCCACGAGCATTTCCTGGTCAAGGGCAAGGAAGCGGCACAGGCTTGCGCCACCACCGTGGCCAAGCTGGCGGAGGTGCGGGCTGCCGAGGCTGCGCGGCATAGCCTGAACGCGGCCTGAATGAGGTCGGCCAGGCGCGCAGGCGGCTCGCGCAGGGGGAGCGGATTCAAATCTTTGTTCACATTTTGCTTAACGATTGTGAAGCATTTGCTTACAACCCTTACGGCTTTGGCCTAGAGTTGTCAGGATTGGCGGGCTATATTCACGCTACGTAATCCAGAACAACGAGGAGCTATCGTGAAAAAGTCGATTCCCCTGATGGCCGGCCTGGCCGTCTTCGCTGCCGTAGCCGGCCTGTCGGCCGCTCCGGCCATGGCCGGGCATGTCTCGATCGGCGTGAACATCGGCGTGCCGGGCGCCTACGTGGCTCCGCAGCCGGTCTACGTGCAGCCAGCACCGGTGTATGCACCCCCGCCGCCGGTTTATGTTCGCCCGGCTCCGGTTTATTACGGTCCGCCGCCGGTCTATGTGGCGCCGGGCTATTACCGTGGGCACCATCATCGTCACTGGCACCGTCCGCCGCCGCCTCCGGGCTACTGGCATCGTTGATGTCGGGGACAGGCTACCCCTGGTGAGTTGGGGTGTGCCGGCGAAAAAAATGGCGGCCGAGGCCGCCATTGTCGTATCCGCGATGTGAACCTTGCGACGGGCGTGGTGAGCCTCGCGCCTGAATCCGCGGCCTACTTCTTGGTCGGAGCGGCTTCGTCGTCGACGTCGACCAGCAGATAGCGCTCTGCCGCGCCGAAGAAGCGGTCATAGAAATCGGGCGAGCGGATGGTCTCGCTGGAGACGCGCACCATGGAGTCGTCGCTGGCGGCGAAGGGCATCGACACCGAACCCAGCACGCTGACTCCGAGGCTGGCCGAACTGTTGCTCTTCTTGATGCCGTAGCCGTCCTGGGTGGCGCTGGCGAACATGGTCGAACTCTTGCCGTTGCCATTGGAGGCGCAGACCACGTGAAAAGCGATTTCCATGTGCTTGTCGCTGGCCGGCTGGAAGCTCTTGTTGCCATCCATGGTGTTGTCGGTGGAACGGCTGATGACGTAGCCCTGGCCCAGCAACGCCCGGCGTGCAGCCTCGCAGACGGCCTTTTCGCTACCGGGGAAGCTGCGCGAGAAGGCGCTGGTATCGCTGAATTCTTCCTGGTGGTAGAAGGCGGTCTTGCCGGTGGAGCAGGCGGTCAGTCCAAGGGCGAGGACCAGGGTGAGCGGGACATAAACACACGGGCGCGACATGCAGCTGATCTCCGGCGACAGAAAATGGTGGCTGAATTGTAAAGGATTCGCCTGACGCAGGGTTTGGGCAGATGGTAAAGATCGGTAACAGAAGGCTTATCACCGAATGAGAACAGATGTGAAGAGGTTCGCAAGTCCCTTGCGTGAAGGTAAAATCACTTGTGAAATTGCCTGACTGAAAGTATCTTTAGGTGAGTCAAGAAAGTGGCGTTCGGGAGTGGTCTTCCATCGGGACGATCATGAATCTGCGCAGCGAGCTGGGCAAATTCGCATACGGCCTCGTCAAGGATAATGGATAAAAATCAGAAAGCGGAATTGGCGCGCATCCAGAAGGAATTGGTGGATGCACACAATAAGGCTGCGTGGCAGATGGCTGCCACGATCATCAAGGCTTCGCTGGTCAAGAATGGCATGGATCAGCCGCCCACCGCTGCTGAACTGGCGGACCTCAATGCCACCATCACCAATCTGCGCAGCGTGGCCGAGGATGCGCTGGAGTTGCTCAAGCGCTGATCTTGCGCCGGACTGCACCGGCGGGGCAGCTTGCCCGAGCAGGCCATATCGGCTCATCGTTCCTTCCATACACATCATGCCGACATCAAGAGTGCTCGCTGCCTTCAGGGGCTGCTGGCGGCCGACGTCGTTGGCGGCGCTTCAGGTAGTACAGCATGGCCGTCAAGCTCGCCAATCCCAATGCCCAGTTTCTCTGATGAAGCTGATATGCCGCTGATGTTCCCGGCAGGGTAATCAAACCATTCAAGACGGCGTTCGGCCCCATGACCAACGTCAGACTGGCGCTTAAATTGAACAAGCGACCCAGGGCGCCAGGTGATGCGCCCAGTCCCTCGGCAACCAGCAAGACCGGCAGCGCCAGGAAGCTCAGGTTTTCCATCCCGCGGAGCTGGGGATAGAAATGTCCCAATCCGGTGGCAATGCCATGAAAGCTCAGTACCAGGATGATGCCGGCGACCACGTACAGGCTGCTGCGCAGTGCCCGCCTGATTTTTTCCGCGCGGGAGTACGATGAGGTGGTACGCATGGGGGGCTGGCTGAAATACTGCGTGACCTCCTTGCGCGTGATCAGGTAGAGCAGTCCGGCTACGAAAGGAAATAGGGCCAGGGCATACGCCCATTTCAGGTTCGAAGCCACCATGGGTGCCAGCAACGGAAGCGGGAATACGATCAGGCTGACGTAGAAGATGAGGCGCGCCCACTTTTTCGCAGCCAGGAATCCCCATGCCAGCAGCGGGTTGTAGATCAGGCAAAGGGTCAGGGACACGATCGCGATGATGGCCTGTGACCTGACCGGGAACGGCAGGGACGACGTGGCGACATTCCAGTAGTAGCGGCCCAGCAGAAGCATCCAGATGCACATCATCCCCGCGCTGATCAGTGCGGCGTAAGCCATGATGGGCACCACCGACGGCGTTGACGGCATTGAAGGAGAAATCGGCGGAAGTGCCGGGGACTCCTCGGCTTGCCCATGGAGTTCAGGTGGGGTGGGCGAGGGTGGGGCGGCGGTATTCATGTTGAGATCGGGCGGTTTTTCTTTCCCGGTGGCCCGTTTAATGGAAAATAATTGCCTATATTAACTCGAATTTCTGAACGGAAATGTTTTCGGGGCGGACGCGACCGGAAAAGAAAAGCCAGGCTCGCCGTGGGTACTGCCATTCTTTGGCGCATGGCCGGCGATGGGAGGGCGGGATTTTGTGGGGAGCGGTGGCGTCTGTTCAGTCCGCTGCCAGCAATTGCTGAACCGCGTTGCTGTGAACCTCTGGTGGGGGTAGTCGGAATCGAACCGACAAGGCCTTGCAGCCGAGGGATTTTAAGTCCCTTGTGTCTACCAATTTCACCATACCCCCGGTGCGACATCAGCCGGTCAGTGCGCATGCACGCCGGTTGCGCTGTCGTGACGATCGCCAAGACATCAGCGATGTCGGCGATGGCCGCCGAAAAGGCAGGCATTATAGCAGCGACTTATGTTGCGATATGGATTTTTTCCTAAGGAAAAGTCCCTGTTTTCCGGGCGCGCCTTTCCGGTACGCCGACCCCGTCCATTCGGATAGGTGCCAGAGCATTTCACCGGGGACGAAGTGAGCCATTTCCGGACGAGAAGCCGGTTCGAGATAGTAGAATGATGACTTCTTTCACCAGAAAAGCCGTCATCATGACTGAAGCCGTAGTCAAGACAGTGCAATGCATCTCGCCCGCCGGGCTGCATACCATGGCCTACAAGGAATGGGGCGATGCCCGCAATCCCAATGTGCTGGTGTGCGTGCACGGGGTGACCCGGGTCTCCGACGATTTCGACCGCATGGCCCGTGAGCTCTGCGATACCTATCGCGTGATCTGCCCCGACGTGGTCGGTCGCGGGCGCTCCGGTCGTCTGGCCAATCCGCAGTTCTATACGGTGCCGCAATACGTCAGCGACATGGTCACCCTGCTGGCGCGGGCCGATGCCGAGATCGTGGACTGGTTCGGCACCTCTATGGGCGGACTGATCGGCATGGCACTGGCCTCACTGCCGGGTAATCCGATCCGGCGCCTGGTGCTCAACGATATCGGCCCCTCCATCAATGGCGCGGCGCTGGCGCGCATCGGTGACTACATCGGCCAGGATGTGCGGTTCGACAGTTTCGAGGAAGCTGCGCAGTACATTCGTACCATCTCGGCCAGCTTTGGCCATCACAGTGATGAAGAGTGGCACAAGCTGGCCAGGGACGTGCTGCGCCAGAATGAGGATGGCAAGTGGGTGCGCCATTACGATCTGGCGCTGGCGCTGCCGTTCAAGCTGACCACGCCGGAAGCGGCCAGTGCCGCCGAGCAGATGCTGTGGGCCGCCTATGACGCCATCACCTGCCCGACGCTGCTGGTGCGCGGCGCCCAGTCCGATCTGCTGCTGCCGGAGGTGGCGCAGGAGATGACCCGTCGTGGCCCTCAGGCCAGGCTGGTGGAATTCCCCGAGGTCGGTCATGCGCCGACCTTCATGCATGCCCCGCAAATCGAGGTGGCGCGTCAGTTCCTGCTGGGTTGAGCATTCGACCCGGTAGATTTTTTCATATGCCGGCTCCTGCTGAGCCGGCTTACCTATAAGGAAAATCCCATGCCCATTCAACGCCTGCACGTCGGCAAGCGCCTCTCCGAAGTGGCCATCCACAACGGCACCGTCTACCTGGCCGGCCAGATCGCCGAAGACGCCACCCAGAACATCGAAGGCCAGACCCGTGAAGTCCTGGGTCATATCGACCGCCTGCTGGCCGAAGCCGGCAGCGACAAGACCAAGATCCTGTCGTGCCAGATTTTCCTGTCCGATGTGAAGGATTTTGCTGGCATGAATTCGGTCTGGGACGAATGGGTCGCCCCCGGCAACGCGCCGCCGCGCGCCACCGTCGAAGCCAAGCTGGCCCGTCCTGAACTGCTGGTGGAAATCATCATCGTCGCCGCACAGAAGTAATCGTTTATGGTTTCGGTAGCAAGTACACAGGGCGAAGGCCTGGCGGCGATCACCGCCGGCCTCGCCCCCGAGGATGTGACGCGGGTCGAGCAGGCGCTGGCCGAGCTCGAACCGTTGTATGCCGACAGGCAGATCCTGTCCGGGCAGAACGCCTTGCAATTCGCGGTTTCCGTGGCCACCGTGCTGACGGCGCTCAATGTCGACGCCGCTACGCGTATCGCCGGCCTGGCCTTCGAGGCGCAGATGCTGCACCCCGAGCTGGAAGAAAAGCTGGAAGAGCGCTTCGGCAAGGAGATCGCCGAGCTGGTGGGTAACGTGCGTCAGTTGATGCGCTTCCATAGCCTCAGCTTCCAGCCGCAGAACCAGGAGGTCCTGCGCGGCAAGAACGCCGCCCAGCAGGCGGCTGCCCAGGTGGAAACACTGCGCAAGATGCTCCTGGCCATGGCCACCGACATGCGGGCGGTGCTGGTGCGCCTGGCCTCCCGCGTGGCGACCTTGCGCTACTTTGCCGAAACCAAGCAGGAGAACGAGGCCAGTGCCCAGTATGCGCGACAGACCTTCGACCTCTATGCGCCGCTGGCCAACCGCCTGGGCATCTGGCAGCTGAAGTGGGAGCTGGAGGATCTGTCGTTCCGCTTCCTGGAGCCGCAGACCTACAAGCGCATCGCCAAGATGCTGGAAGAAAAGCGCCTGGAGCGCGAGGCCTTCGTGGCCAGTGCCATTGCGCGCCTGCGCTCGGAAATGGCGGCCCAGGATATCCGGGCCGAGGTAAGTGGCCGGCCCAAGCACATCTACAGCATCTGGAACAAGATGCGCGGCAAGTCGATCGACTTTTCCGAGCTCTACGATGTGCGCGCCTTCCGGGTCATCGTCGACGACGTCAAGACCTGCTACGCGGTGCTGGGCATCGTGCACGATATCTGGACGCCGATTCCCGAAGAGTTCGACGACTACATCTCCCGTCCCAAGCAGAACGGCTACCAGTCCCTGCACACGGTGGTATTGGCCGAGGACGGTCGCGCCCTGGAGGTGCAGATCCGTACGCACGAGATGCATCACTTTGCCGAGTACGGCGTGGCGGCCCACTGGCGTTACAAGGAAAGTGGTGGCTCCAATTTCTCGGCGCAGAAATACGACGAGAAGATCGCCTGGTTGCGTCAGCTTCTGGCCTGGAAAAATGAAGTCACCGACGCCGTGGTGGATCAGGAGGAGGTTCGCCGTGACTGGGTGCAAAAGCTCAAGTCGGCCACGCTGGATGAGCGCATCTACGTGCTCACGCCGCAGGCGCGGGTGATCGAGCTGCCCAGCGGCGCCACGCCTATCGACTTCGCCTATCACCTGCACAGCGATGTCGGCCATCGCTGCCGCGGTGCCCGGGTGGATGGGGTCATGGTACCGTTGAATACGGTGCTCAAGAACGGCCAGACGGTGGAGATCATCACGGCCAAGAGTGGTGCCGGCGTCGGGCCGTCGCGCGACTGGCTGAGCCCCGGTTATGCTGCCAGCTCACGCACCCGTTCCAAGATCCGCGCCTGGTTCAATGCCATCGAACAGCAGGAAACCCTGTCGGTCGGTCGCGGCCTGCTGGAAAAAACCCTGCAGCGCGAGGGCAAGACGGCTGTCAACCTGGAAGAGCTGGCGCAGAAGCTGGGCTTTGCCAAGGTGGACGACCTGTGCCTCTCGTTGGCCAAGGAAGAGTTCAGCCTGCGTCACGTCGAGCAGGCTTTGCATGAAGGCCAGGACAAGAAGCCCGAGATCGATGACGAAGCGCTGATTACCCGCAAGAGTCGCGCCTCCAGCATCGTGCAGGGTGCCAAGTCCGGTGTGCTGGTGGTCGGCACCGATGGTCTGCTGACGCAACTGGCGCGCTGCTGCAAGCCGGCGCCGCCGGATGTGATTGCCGGCTTCGTCACACGGGGCAAGGGAGTGTCGATCCATCGGGTGAACTGCAAGAATTTCGCCGAAATGGCCTCGCATGCGCCCGAGCGGGTGATCCAGACCACCTGGGGCGCACCGGCGCGGGATACGGTCTATCCGGTCGATATCTTCGTGCTGGCCAGTGATCGTCAGGGTTTGCTGCGTGATATCTCCGATATCTTCCTGCGTGACAAGATCAATGTGATCGGGGTGAGTACGCAAAGCGTGAAGGGGCATGCACGCATGGCCTTTACCGCCGAGATCGGTTCGACCGAACAGTTGCAGAAAGCCCTGACGGTGATCCGCGATGTGAAGGGTGTGATCGAGGCCAAGCGGCAGTAGCGGGTTCGGGCGGAGCGGGATTGCGCGGGCAAGGAGGGGCAGGAGGTATGGAAATTATTTTAATTTTTCATCATTTACCTCTTGGCAAATTTTGAAAAGCCTCCTATACTCTCGCTTCTTCGTTAGGCGCGTAGCTCAGCTGGTTAGAGCACTACCTTGACATGGTAGGGGTCGTTGGTTCGAGTCCAATCGTGCCTACCAATCTTTCTTCCCTTCTGGGGATGGTGGGTTGGGGCGAAGCCAACTGAAAAGGAGGCGCATTCTTGGCTTCCTTTTTTGTTTTCTCATCGGTAATTCTTCGATAGGCGCGTAGCTCAGCTGGTTAGAGCACTACCTTGACATGGTAGGGGTCGTTGGTTCGAGTCCAATCGTGCCTACCAATTCTTCTGTTGCAGTGTTGAACGGGTGAGTTGGCGAAGATAAAACGCAAAAGGAAGCGCATCGGCGGCTTCCTTTTTTGTTTTGTGGCCCCACATTGATATCTCCCATTGTTCCCGTCTTTCTTTCCCATAGTGCGGGAGATCTGAGGCATGGCTGTTCCGCTGTTTGGGCGTAGCAGGGCGGAAGAGGGGTGTTTTTACGTGTTTGCGTGACATATGTTTCGCGAAAGCATCTAAAAATGCTTTACACTTGCGTCGAATTTTTTGTGAGTTTGCTCCTCAAACTCATATTCTCTACGGATGAACGAATTTTCCTATGGCAGCAGATGATCAGTATTTCCTCGTGGTTGATGACTTTTCGACGATGCGTCGTATTGTCAGCGGCCTGCTGAAGGAACTTGAATACACCAAGATGGCGGAGGCTGACGACGGTACGTCGGCCCTGAAAATCCTGGAAGCAGGTGCCATGCCGATCACTTTCGTGTTGACCGACTGGAACATGCCGGGCATGGATGGGCTGACGCTGCTCAAGAAGATTCGCGCCACGCCGTCCATGGCGCATCTGCCGGTGCTGATGATCACGGCCGAAGCCAAGAAGGAAAACATTGTCGAGGCCGCGCAGTCGGGCGCCGATGGTTATATCGTCAAGCCCTTCAATGCGGCGACGCTGAAGGACAAGATCGAGAAGATCCTGGCGCGACGCGCCAGCCTGGCCAAGGCCTGAGGCTGGCGGGTGGTCGGCAAGCAAAAAAACGGCATCTGCGGATGCCGTTTTTGTTTTTGGTGCGGAGGATAGGGGGGGAGCTCAGGCCAGGCCGAAGTAGCGGGCGACATCGCCGCGCGTCCAGGATTTGATGACATCGCCATCGAGCAGTACGCGGTACTCCTCATGGCGCTCGCCGTTCTCCAGTTCCACCGTGCGACTCTGCAGGGTGTATTCCCGGTTGTTGATCACGGTCTGGTGCTCGGTGTGATTTTCCTGGTCCGACATGATGCTGGTCTCCCTCAATGGACTTGGATGCTAGCACGGTGGCGTCCCTCTGCGTACGCTGCAGCTAGCGTAAGTTGTGTCGATGGTCGAGGGAATTTGCTATAATAGCCAGCTAAGGTCGAGGCCGCCTGTCAGTGGTGGCTTCCCGAATATCGATTCATCCCAATCTGTAAGAGCGAGAAAGGCAAACCGGTTATGACACCGCGAACTACTACCGAGGTTTTCACGCGACGCTAGTCGGGTTCTTTTTCGTCCTTTGAAAAAGCGCGGCTGGTCCGCGTTTTTTTTCGTCCGTCTTTTCGCCATTTTCCTTGGCGACCCTCTTTTACCCTTACTAGGCAAGGCAGTCACGCTGCCGACATGGAGTGCACAATGGTTTCAGTTCGTCTTCCCGATGGTTCGCAACGCCAGTTCGACAACCCGGTCACGGTGGCGCAGGTCGCCGCCAACATCGGCACCGGTCTGGCCAAGGCAGCCCTGGCTGGCCGCGTCGATGGCAAGCTGGTCGATACTTCTTACCTGATCGACAAGGATGCCGAGCTGGCCATCATCACCGACAAGGATCCCGATGGCCTGGAGGTGATCCGGCACTCCACCGCCCACTTGCTGGCATACGCGGTCAAGGAGTTGTTCCCGGACGCCCAGGTCACCATCGGCCCGGTCATCGACAACGGTTTCTACTACGACTTCTCGTACAAGCGCCCCTTCACTCCGGAAGACCTGCAGGCCATCGAAAAGAAGATGGCGGAGCTGGTCAAGAAGGATGAGCCGGTGACCCGCAAGGTGTTGCCGCGCGACGAGGCAGTGGCCTATTTCAAGTCCATCGGCGAAGCCTACAAGGCCGAGATCATCGCTTCCATTCCGCAGAACGAAGATGTCTCGCTCTACACCGAGGGTGGCTTTACAGATCTGTGCCGCGGCCCGCACGTGCCCTCCACCGGCAAGCTCAAGGTATTCAAGCTGATGAAGCTGGCCGGTGCCTACTGGCGTGGGGACTCCAACAACGAGATGCTGCAGCGGGTCTATGGCACCGCCTGGGCCAAGAAGGAAGACCAGGAGGCCTACCTGCACATGCTGGAAGAGGCGGAAAAGCGCGACCACCGCAAGCTGGGCCGTGCGCTGGACCTGTTCCACTTCCAGGATGAGGCGCCGGGCCTGATCTTCTGGCACCCCAAGGGTTGGACCATCTGGCAGCAGGTCGAGCAATACATGCGTCGCGTCTATCAGGACAACGGTTACCAGGAAGTGAAGGCGCCGCAGATCCTGGACCGCTCGCTGTGGGAAAAGACCGGTCACTGGGAAAACTATCGTGAAAACATGTTCACGACCGAGTCGGAAAACCGCGCCTATGCGCTCAAGCCGATGAACTGCCCGGGCCACATCCAGATCTTCAATTCCGGCCTGCACAGCTATCGCGACCTGCCGCTGCGCTACGGCGAATTCGGCCAGTGCCATCGCAACGAGCCCTCGGGCGCGCTGCACGGGATGATGCGCGTGCGCGGCTTCACCCAGGACGATGGTCACATCTTCTGTACCGAAGACCAGATCCAGGAAGAGGTGGCTGCCTTCAACAACGTGGTGCGCGAAGTCTACGATTGCTTCGGTTTCAAGGAGGTGGCGGTGAAGCTTGCCCTGCGCCCGGAAAAGCGCATCGGTGCCGAGGAAGTCTGGGACAAGGCCGAGAACGCCCTGCGCGAAGCCATCCGTGCCTCCGGTTCGGAGTGGGAGGAGTTGCCGGGTGAGGGCGCTTTCTATGGTCCCAAGATCGAATACCACCTGAAGGACTCCATCGGTCGCTCCTGGCAGTGCGGCACCATGCAGGTGGACTTCTCGATGCCGGCCCGCCTGGGCGCCGAGTATGTCACTGAAGACAACAACCGCAAGGTGCCAGTGATGTTGCACCGGGCCATCGTCGGTTCGCTGGAGCGTTTCATCGCCATCCTGATCGAAAACCACGCCGGCGCGATGCCTTTGTGGCTGGCGCCAACACAAGTTGTCATCCTGAATATTTCCGACGCGCAAGCGGATTATGTGCAAAACGTTGCGCAAACGCTGAAAAAACAAGGGTTTAGGGTCGAGACCGATTTGCGCAACGAAAAGATTACCTATAAAATACGGCAGCATTCTATTCAGAAGCCGCCCTATATCCTGGTTGTCGGCGATAAAGAACGGGATGCAAACACTGTGGCCGTGCGTGCGCGGGGCAATGTCGATCTGGGCGTCATGTCCATCGACACCTTGGTGGAGCGCCTCAAGGATGAGGTCGCCGCCAAAGCCTGAGTCGGGGAAGCCTAGGGCTTCCTCCCAGCGCAAGAGCACGGCTTAATTTATTGGATTTTAAAAGGAAACTGCAATAGCTACTGACAAGTCGCATCGCCTCAACCGCGAGATCACTGCGCCGGAAGTACGCCTTTCGGGTGTCGAAAACGAGCCTCTGGGCATCGTCAGCCTGGCCGAAGCCTTACGTCTTTCCGAAGAGGCTGAAGTCGATCTGGTCGAGATTGCGCCGACCGCGCAACCTCCCGTCTGCCGCCTGATGGACTACGGCAAGTTCAAGTACCAGGAGCAGAAGAAGGCGCACGAGGCCAAGCTCAAGCAGAAGGTCATCCAGGTCAAGGAAGTCAAGTTCCGCCCGGGTACCGATGATGGCGATTACAACATCAAGCTGCGCAACCTCACCAAGTTCCTGGAAGACGGTGACAAGACCAAGATCACCCTGCGTTTCCGCGGCCGTGAAATGGCTCACCAGGAAATCGGCATGCGTGTGCTGGAGCGTCTGAAGGCAGACCTGGAACCTTACGGCCAGGTCGAGCAGTTTCCCAAGATGGAAGGCCGCCAGATGATCATGGTGCTGGCGCCGAAGAAAAAGAAGTAAATCTTTTTCTGTTGTTCAGTTTCAAGCAGTTAGCCGTATCAGGACGACATCTCTCCGGTGTCGTCCATGCCGCGAAAGCCGCGGCAGCGTAGGGCCGACAAAGGATTTGCAGGGCGCAGGCGACTGTGCCAGGCAAAAGCAGCGGGATTACCCGCTGTCAAATAAGTGAGAGCAGGCATCAAAGAGCAGCGAGTATTTGCTGCCACCTGCAATCATCAAAAAATGGAGCTGTCCGGAAGGACAGAGTTGCTATGCCTAAGATGAAATCGAAGAGCAGCGCGAAGAAACGTTTTCGCGTGCGCCCGGGCGGTACCGTCAAGCGCGGTCAAGCCTTCAAGCGTCACATCCTGACCAAGAAGACCACCAAGAACAAGCGTCAACTGCGCGGTACCGAGGGCGTCCATGAGACGAACCTGAATTCCGTTCGCGCAATGCTGCCGTTCGCTTAACCTCACCTACACTAAGGAGCTACTATGCCTAGAGTCAAACGTGGGGTAACAGCACGTGCCCGCCACAAGAAAGTCCTCGCACTCGCCAAGGGTTACCGCGGCCGTCGCAAAAACGTCTACCGTATCGCCAAGCAAGCAGTCATGCGCGCTGGTCAGTACGCGTACCGTGACCGTCGTAACAAGAAGCGCGTGTTCCGCGCACTGTGGATCGCCCGTATCAACGCCGCTGCGCGTTCGCACGGCGTGACCTACAGCGTGTTCATGAACGGCCTGAAGAAGGCTGCGATCGAACTGGATCGTAAGGTCCTGGCCGATATGGCTGTCACCGACAAGGCTGCATTCGCTGCCATCGTCAACCAGGTGAAGGCCAACATCGCTGCCGCCTAAATCGACAGCGTATGTGCGGTAGCCGGTCGCAGGTCCAGCAATAGTCAGACCAGCAGCCGGCGCTGCAAAATCCTGCGGGGCAGAGGGTCACACCGATGCCCCGTATGTTTTTGATCCACGGTTTCGTGGATTTTTTTCCTTTTCGACTTCGTCGTCGGATTTTCGATTGGAGCGAGACTTACCGCATGAATCCCCTAGACCAACTCCTGGGCCAACTGGTCACGCAGGCGCAGGCTGATTTCGCCGCCGCGCCGGACGCCGCCGCACTGGAAAACGCCAAGGCCAAGTACCTCGGCAAGACCGGCCAGATCACCGAGCAGATGAAGGGGCTGGGCAAGCTGGCGCCGGAAGAGCGCAAGGTACAAGGGGCGATCATCAACGTCGCCAAGGAACAGATCGAAAACGCACTGACCGCACGCCGCGATGCTCTGGCCAATGCCCAGATGCAGGCGCGCCTGAATGCGGAAGCCATCGACGTCACCCTGCCTGGCCGTGGTCGCGGCGTAGGCGGTATCCATCCGGTGATGCGCTCCTGGCAGCGCGTCGAGGAAATCTTCCGCTCCATCGGCTTCGATGTCGCCGACGGTCCCGAGATCGAGACCGACTGGACTAATTTCACTGCACTGAACAGCCCCGAGAACCATCCGGCGCGCTCGATGCAGGACACCTTCTACATCGAAGGTCACGATACCCAGGGCAAGCCCCTGCTGCTGCGTACCCACACCAGCCCGATGCAGGTGCGCTACGCCCGCATGAACAAGCCCCCCATCAAGGTCATTGCCCCGGGCCGCACCTACCGCGTGGACAGCGATGCCACCCACTCGCCGATGTTCCACCAGGTCGAAGGCCTGTGGATCGCCGAGGACATCAGCTTCGCCGACTTGAAGGGCGTCTACCTCAACTTCGTCAAGGCCTTCTTCGAGACCGACGACCTGCAGGTACGTTTCCGTCCTTCCTATTTCCCCTTCACCGAACCCTCGGCCGAGATCGACATCGCCTTCGGCAGCGGTCCGCTCAAGGGGCGCTGGCTGGAAGTCTCCGGTGCCGGCCAGGTGCATCCCACCGTGGTGCGCAACATGGGGCTGGACCCCGAGCAGTACATCGGTTTCGCGTTCGGCTCCGGCCTTGAGCGCCTGACCATGCTGCGTTATGGCATCAATGACCTGCGCCTGTTCTACGAAGGCGACCTGCGCTTCCTGAAGCAATTCAATTAATCCGATCAAGAAGGGCGCCGCGCCATGTCGCGACGCGCCTCTGGCTGATAGCTGAAAGTCTGAATCATGCAATTCTCTGAAAACTGGCTGCGTACCATGGTCAATCCGACCATGACCTCGGATGAACTGTCGCATCTGCTGACCATGTCCGGCCTGGAGGTCGAGGAAGTCGAGCCGGTCGCGCCCCCCTTCACCAATGTGGTGGTGGGTGAAGTGCTGGAAGTGACCAAGCACCCGGATGCGGATCGTCTGAACGTATGCCGCGTCAACGTGCACACCGGCACCATCTTGAACATCGTCTGCGGCGCGCCCAACGTGCGTGCCGGCCTGAAGGTGCCTTGCGCGATGGTAGGCGCGGTGCTGCCCCCGGGTGCCGATGGCAAGCCCTTCGAAATCAAGGTTGGCAAGCTGCGCGGTGTGGAATCGCAGGGCATGCTGTGCTCCGCGCGCGAACTGAAACTGTCGGAAGATCACGGCGGCCTGCTGGAACTGCCGGACGATGCACCGGTGGGCCAGAATTTCCGCGACTACCTGCAACTGAACGATCTGAAGTTCACCATCAAGCTCACCCCCAACAAGGCGGACTGCCTGTCGGTGCTGGGCGTGGCGCGTGAAGTGTCGGCCCTGACCGGAACCCCCCTGAAGGCGCCTGTGTATCAGGCGGCGGCGGTCAATCTCGACGAGAAACTGCCCGTGCGCATTTCCGCGCCTGAGTTGTGCGGCCGTTTCGCCGGTCGCGTCATCCGTGGCCTCAATGCCAAGGCAGCCACGCCGCAATGGATGAAGCAGCGCCTGGAGCGCAGCGGCCAGCGCTCGATTTCGGCACTGGTGGATATCTCCAACTACGTGATGCTGGAGCTGGGCCGTCCCTCGCACGTGTTCGACCTGGACAAGATCCATGGCGGCCTGGATGTGCGCTGGGGGCGCAAGGGCGAGTCGCTCAAGCTCCTCAACGGCAATACCGTGGAAGTCGATGAGTGGGTGGGCGTGATCTCCGACGACAAGGAAATCGAATCCCTGGCCGGCATCATGGGTGGCGACGCCACTGCAGTCTCGCTGGAGACCAGCAACATCTACCTGGAAGCCGCCTTCTGGTTCCCGCAGTCGATCCAGGGCCGGGCACGTCGCTACAACTTCTCGACCGATGCGGCGCATCGCTTCGAACGTGGTGTCGACTTCGCCACCGTGGTCGATCACATCGAACGCATTACTGCGCTGCTGCTGGAAATCTGCGGCACCAGCGACACCCGCGTCGGCCCCATCGACGACCAGATCGTCAACCTGCCCAAGCGCGAGCCGGTGACGCTGCGTACGGCGCGCGCGGCCAAGGTGATCGGTGTGGACGTCACCGATGAGATGGTCTCGGACATCTTCAAGCGCCTGGGCCTGTCCTTCGACTATGAGCCGGGTCTGTTCTCGGTCACGCCACCGTCCTATCGTTTCGACATCGAGATCGAGGAAGACCTGATCGAGGAAGTCGCGCGCGTCTACGGCTTCGAGAACATCCCGGCGCTGCCGCCGGTGGCCGCCAATGCCATGCGCATCGCGCCCGAGAACACTCGCTCGCTGTTCGCTATCCGGCGTCTGCTGGCGGACCAGGACTTCCAGGAAGTGGTCAATTTCAGCTTCGTCGATAGCGCCTGGGAAGCCGACTTCGGCGGCAACGCCGATCCGATCAAGCTGCTCAACCCCATTGCCAGCCAGATGAGCGTCATGCGCTCTTCGCTGATCGCCGGGCTGGTGGCCAACGCACGCTACAACGTCAACCGCAAGGCGTCGCGCATCCGCGTCTTCGAAGCCGGTGCCGTCTTCCGCAAGAATGCCGATATTGCCGATGGCCCGCTGTCAGTGGCCGGTTTCGAGCAGCCCAAGCGCGTGGCCGCGCTGGCCTACGGCCCGGTGGCCGAGGAACAATGGGGCCAGTCCAGCCGCAACGTCGATTACTTCGACGTCAAGGCCGATCTGGAAGCCTTGTTCGCACCGCGCACCCTGCGTTTCGTGAAGGCAGAACATCCGGCGTTGCACCCGGGCCGTACCGCCCATGTGCTGCTGGGCGAGCAGGTCATCGGCGTGATCGGCGAGCTGCATCCGAAGTGGCAGCAGAAGTACGAGCTGCCGTTGGCGCCGGTGGTCTTCGAAGTCGATGCCGATGCGCTGCAGCAGCGTGACCTGCCGGTCTACACCGAGATTTCCAAATTCCCGGCCGTCAGCCGTGATATCGCACTGGTGGTCAAGCAGTCGATTGGCGCCCAGCAATTGCTCGATGTTTTCGCTGCCGAGAAAGAGGCCAACCCCGCATGCGCCATCTTGCAAGCCCTTGTTTTATTTGATGAATATCAAGGCAAGGGTCTGGAGAGCGACGAAAAAAGTCTTGCGTTCCGCTGCACCTTGCAAGATACTCAAAACACCCTTCAGGATGACAAGGTCGACCTTGCCGTGAGTGCGCTGGTGGCCGCTGCGGGCAGCAGGCTTGGCGCCAGGTTGCGTGCCTGACGTGATGTCCGAGAGCGAAAATAATTACAGACCGGAATCGGTTGAGGCCCAGTCATTCATCGCCATGAACAACGTGAATTCGAACGAATTTCAATCCGTGCTGGACGCCGACCTGCATCGTGCCGTGATGGAATCGCAGGCACGCTCGCAGGCCGACAAGAACCTGCCGACGCTGACCAAGGCCGAGCTGGCCGAACTTTTGTTCGAGCAGGTCGGTCTGAACAAGCGCGAAGCCAAGGACATGGTGGAAACCTTCTTCGACGAGATCCGCAACGCGCTTGAGCGTGGTGAGGCCGTCAAGCTTTCCGGCTTCGGTAATTTCCAGCTGCGCGACAAGCCGCAACGGCCTGGCCGCAATCCCAAGACAGGCGAGGAAATCCCGATCACGGCGCGCCGCGTCGTGACCTTCCATGCCAGCCAGAAATTGAAGGAAATGGTGGAACTCTCCAGCGGTAGCACCGTTGAAATGTCCGTCTAATCTATGAACGATCGTGTCAACAAGCCGGCGGCCATCGTGCTGCCGCCCATCCCGGCCAAGCGTTATTTCACGATAGGTGAGGTCAGCGAGCTGTGTGGCGTCAAGCCGCACGTGTTGCGCTATTGGGAGCAGGAATTTACCCAGTTGAAGCCGGTGAAGCGACGTGGCAACCGTCGTTATTACCAGCATCATGAAGTGCTGCTGATCCGTCGTATCCGTGAACTGCTCTACGAGCAGGGCTTCACCATCAGTGGCGCCCGCAACAAGCTCGATGGCACCCACGAGGTCGAGCAAGTGGAAGAGCCACAACCGCCCGCCATCAGTCTGGACGAGGCCGCCATCGACAGCCTGCGTGCCGAGCTGCAGGCGGTTCTGGAGACGCTCAAGCCGGGTGCGGCAGCCTGATGGGCTGATGGACTGATGGGCAGCGCTATTCGTATCGGGGCGTCCTGCCTTCGACAATAGCCTTATCCCGGTTTCGACTGACATTGCAATCCAACGCGCCGCACGCTGGTCTTTATCGACCACCGTGCGGCGCGTTTCCTTTCAGGCCCGCCATCGCGAGGATGCCGATGGCAAGGAAGATTACTCATGACCCATTACCAATGGCGTGCGATGAAGGCGGACGACTTGTCGCATGTGATGGAGATCGCAGCGCTGGTTCACGCCGATTACTACGAAGCCCTTGAAGTCTTTGCCGAACGACTGGCCTTGTTCCCGCAAGGCTGCCGCATCGCCGCCCACATGACGCCAGCCGGTACCGAGGAAGTCATCGGTTATGCCTTCATGCATCCTACCCGCCATGGTCAACCTCCCGCCTTGAATCGCTTGCTGCTGGAGCTCGAAGAGCAGGCGGACTGCCTGCATCTGCATGACGTCGCCTTGTTGCCGCAAGCCCGGGGTTCGGGGCTGGGGCGCGCGTTGGTGGCGGAAATCTGCCAGCTTGGGCGCGCCGCTGGTCTGCAGCGCGCCACGCTGGTGGCTGTCCATGATTCCGGAGACTACTGGCGCAATGCTGGATTCGAGAGCGATGATCGGGCCCATCTGCAAGGGGCCGACGCAATCTCCAGCTATGGAGTTGGCGCTCGCTACATGTCCAGAACCTTGCGCTGACCACGCCGCTTCCAGGCGGCGGGAAACTTGATTATTGTCAATGTGGCAAATTTTTCACAACGACGCAATACTTCACTTCCCTACTTGATCAAGTGACAACTAAGCCCTTAGAATTGATAAAAAATTTACAACTATTTGTGTGAATTTACGCGGTGTTGGCCGCGATCAATTCTTGCCTGCGCCAGTTGGGAGATCTGACCGGGCGTCACTTCATTGAATCGGGGGTTTCATGCTTGTCCGTTCCAAGTCGGTCCTGGCCACGTTTGCCATCGCGCCGTTGCTGTCGCTCGGTCTGTCCGAAGCCGCCCAGGCGGCCACGACGTCGCTGACTGGCGCCGAAGCGCTTCAGCAATTCAACCTGGTCGTGCTCGGTAGTGCCACGTCCAATTCCCACGTCGATGGTCGTGCCTGGATCGGCGGCTCGCTCACCGGTGGCGATTACGTGCAGCATGCCGGCGACACTCCGGCCTCCAACTATGCGGGCCTGACGGTCATGGGTACCGCGACCAACGTACACGTCAACGGCCTGGGCTCGACTATCGGCGGCTCGCTGGTCAATTCCACGGTCAACACCGGCTCCAGCTACATCGGCGGCTCCGTCTCCAATAGCAATCTGAACGGCCCGGCCTATGTGGTCGGCGGCAGCACCGGCAGCAATTTCAATGGCGGCCATCTGTCCGCGCCGTCCTCGCTGATGCAGACCAACTTCGATGCAGCGGGCTCCACCAATTTCGGGAGCACGCTCGGCGCGCTGTCCAACACCCTCAAGAGCGCAGTCGCCAACAGCACGGTTTCGCTCAGCGGCAACAAGGCGACCTTCAATGCCGTTGCCAATGCCAAGGGTGTGGCCGTCTTCAACCTGGATAACACGACCAGCGCCTCGGTGTTCTCGGCCGGCGAATTCTCTTTCGCCGCCAATGGCGCCAGCACCATCATCATCAATTCGAGCGTGAGTTCGGCAGTGATCGGTGCCAACTTCCTGGGCGGGCAAGCACAGTCGCTGGGCAAGTCCATCGTCTGGAATTTCTATAACGCCAGCAGCCTCACCATCAACAACCAGTTTGGCGGCTCCATCCTGGCCACGCATGCCAGCCTGACCAATAACCAGAACATCGAGGGTGGTGTCTTCGTCAACAGCCTGACCCAGAATGGCGAACTGCACCTGCAGTCCTTCACTGGCAACCTGGCAGCCGTGGCTCCGGTCCCGGAGCCTGAGCAATATCTGATGATGCTGTCCGGCCTGGCCATCGTCATTGGCGTGGCAGCGCTGCGTCGCAGGAATGTCCCGATGCCGGCGGCACTGGCTGCCTGAGGCCGCAGTCACCTAGCAGATAGACGTGATGCGCAAGACATGCCGTTCAGCGGATTGCTGAACGGCATTTTTCATGGTGAAGGGCAGGGCGCGGCAGTGCCGACTTACAACGGTTCGTGACGGAAATAGACCTCCGGCCGCCCCGACAGATTCTTGGCCAGTTCCTGCAGGAAGCTCTGTGTGGGTGCCGGTTTGTCGAAGCCGGTCATCAGCAGCGCAGCCGCCAGGCCCAGTGGCAGCAAGAGATGGCGCCAGGGAGGGGGAGCGCGATGCAGCGACAGGCTGAACGCCCAGGCCGCGCCGGCGCCAAGCAGCAGGCCCAGCAACACCTCGGATTCGGAGTGCACCTTGATCATCAGGCGTGAGACGCCGATCGCAGTCACCGCCAGTGCCGTCAATGCGAGCACCAGCGAGCGGCGAGGGCGGCTGCAACCTTGTGTCAGCACCAGCGCAATGGACAGATAGAGTGCACTGGAAGAAGCGGTATGGCCGCTGAAGCCAGTGAAATTGAGCATGGGAGGGGCGATGTCCCACCCCATGAACAACAGCTTGCTGACGACGACGATGAACATTGCCGTGCCAAAACAGACCAGCCACGCCAGCATCGGACGCCACAGCCTGTTCAGGCCCAGCCAGAGCGCAAGGATGCAGGCAGCCGGGATGGTAATGGCGCTGTCGCCGAAGAAGGTAATGGTATGCCAGGAGAGATTCATGGAAGACAAGGAGGTTTGCAAGGCAGTGCGGTGAGGATCTTATCCGCTAGAAGGGTGCTGCGAAAGCGCTGGGACGCTTGATAGGAGATAAACGTTCAGTTTTTGTTGCGTCGCGATATAAATAGTTTATGGTTTTTCTTGCGATAGTTATTAAAACTGAAATATCCCGTTTGTCCTACAAAGGCATCCGTCATTGTCTGATTGTCCCGATTCTAGGGGTGCGTATCCTTACCGCATTGTTTTCTGGAGGGCAATCTTCAGCACAAATTTTTGCCTAAATATCAAAAATGATGCATGATTGACTCTAAATTTTTTCGTGTTGCGATGCAGCAATTCGGATGCAAAAAATTGTCATTGTTTTAAAAGTAAAACTAAAAAAAGAAAGGGCGCTGATTCGTGATGCCACGGCAGTTTCGCAATAGCAGCAAGCGCAAGACCCGGGTGCAAGTATGTGCGCTGCTGGTGTCCGTGACCTGCCCTTTGGCCTACGCGGCAGACCCCGGTCAGGTGGTCGTTCCGTATGTGCAGTACACCTATTTGCATGACGATAACCTGTTGCGCTTGAATAGTCCCGAGGCGGCCCAGGCAGCGCTCGGTTCGTCCAAATTGTCGGACAACGTGCAGAGCCGGCTGGCCGGGATCCGTATCGACAAGAATCTCAGTCGCCAACACATCTATCTGGATGCGAGTGCGACCAAGAACACGTTTGATTATTTCAGGCAGTTCGACAACGACGCGCGTGATCTGAAAGCAGACTGGGGTTGGGCCCTTGGAGAGCGTTTCTCGGGCAACGTCGGTTACGTGTATTCGCGTTCGTTGACACCTTTCCAGAACTACCGGGTGCTGGATCTGAATATCCGCACGATGAGTACGAAATATGCGAACTTGGCATGGCAATTGCATCCCGATTGGACGTTGCGGGTCCAGGCATCGCGGTTTGGCTTGGCATATGACCTGAGTACCCAGAAGGCAAACAGTTTTACCCAGAACCTGGCTGAAGTCGGACTGGATTACAACCCCGCCAGCGGCAGCATAGCAGGGGTGCAGGTACGTAAGACCACGGGCAATTATCCGTATGACTCCGTGGTCAGTACCGGGACGATCAATAACTCGTTCAGCCAGGAAGACTACAAGGCCAAGATTGTCTGGCTTTACAGCGGCAAGACCAAACTTCAGTTTCTGGGTGGTATCACCCAGCGTGAGCGAAATTCAGCCGCTGATGCCGGTTATCGTGGATTCAACGCTCGCCTGATTGCAGACTGGGCGGCCACTGGCAAGACCAGTTTCAAGGCCAATCTCTGGCGTGAGATCGGTGGCGTGAACGATGTGGATGCGAATTTCGCGCTGACCAATGGCGTCAGCGTGGCGACGACCTATTTGCCCACGGCCAAATTGCGCGTGGATGGCTTGATCGATTATGAAAAGCGTAATTACAACGGTGCCTCAATCGTGACTGGTGTGACACCCACGAATCGGCGGGACAACTATGAGAAGGCGAGCCTGAGTCTGACTTATTCGCCGACCACGTCCTTGTCGTTGATGTTGTCCATCTATCGAGAAAACCTGCAGTCGAACATCAATACCTTCAGCTACCTCTCCAACGGCATTTCCCTGACTTCGCGCTATGAATTCTGAGGCCCCCAAAATGAGTGACCTGCATGATGGCCTGCCGTTGGTCAACGTCAAGCCTAATACCATCACCATGGTATTCAAGCGCTTTGTCGAGCCTGCGCTGATCGTGGCCTATCTGTGGGTTCTGGTCCGCCTGCATGGTCACACCTTTACTGGCGATTACTGGGTGCTGGCCATCATGGCCTTTTTCCTCTCGTCTTATTTCTTCACCGAATTACATCAGCGTCGCTTGCGCCGCAATCCCAAAGGCCCCTCCGTGCTGGCACCGGTGCTGGACTGGATGGCAGTGGCTGCGGTGCTGGTCCTGGTGGCCTATATCTGCGAGTTCTACCAAAGCTTCTCGATGCGTGCGATCTTCTTCTGGGTGGTCAGCACGCCCATCGGTCTGATCATTTCGCAGCATGTGCAATCACGCGTCCTGCGCGACCTGCATACCAAGGGCGAGGTACGCAAGGCCATCATCATTGGTGTCAATCCGGCTGCGCTGAAGCTGGCAGACCGCATGGAGAAGTATCCCTCCCTGATGATCAAGCTCATGGGCTTCTTCGATGACCGCGAGTTGAATCGCCAGCCGGCCGGTACCTATACCCCCCTGCATGGCAAGATGTCTGATGTTGCTGCCTATGTCCGCCAGCACAACATCAACATGGTCTACATCAGCATGCCGATCTCCGCCCAGCCGCGCGTGCTGCAGATGATCGACGAATTGCAGGACACAACCGCATCGATCTATTTCATCCCGGACATCTACATCTTCAACCTGATCCAGGCCCGCTTCGACTATGTGGGCGGGATGGCGGTGATGGCGATCTGCGAAACACCCTTTACCGGAACCAACAATCTGGTCAAGCGCGTGAGCGACGTGATTCTGGCCTCCGCCATTCTGCTCATGTTGTTGCCAGTGATGATGGTCATTGCCATCTGCGTCAAGCTCACCTCGCCGGGGCCGGTCATCTTCAAGCAGCGCCGTTACGGCCTGGATGGCGAAGAAATCGTGGTCTACAAATTCCGCTCCATGACGGTGATGGAAGACGGCGGCAAGGTCACGCAAGCCACCAAAGGGGATATGCGACTGACCAAGATTGGTGGTTTCCTGCGCTCCAGCTCCCTTGATGAATTGCCCCAGTTCTTCAACGTCCTGCAGGGTCGTATGAGCATTGTCGGACCGCGTCCACATGCGGTGGCCCACAACGAGCTGTATCGCAAGCAGATCAAGGGCTACATGCTGCGCCACAAGGTCAAGCCGGGCATCACCGGCTGGGCCCAGGTCAATGGCCTGCGCGGCGAGACCGAAACACTGGACAAGATGAAAGCCCGTATCGAGTTCGATCTGGAGTATCTGCGTCGCTGGTCGCTGGTATTTGATCTGTGGATCATCTTCCAGACCGTACGCATGGTAGTGAAGCGCGACAACGCCTATTGATGGGCGATGCTTCTTAACCGGCGAGTGCGCTCAGTATGAGGTGTACCGGCGCCTGCGCAACAAGTGGTAGCGAATAAACAGAATGAAAAAATCGAGAGCTTGGTGAAATGAAAATCGGGAACGAAGCGGTGATAAAACATAACAAAATGGCGACCAGGATGCTCGTCTCGACCATGCTCTTGATGGGCCTTGCTGCCTGCGGCGAGAAAAAGCCGGCTGCGGCGTCCTCCAGTCAGGTAGTGGCCATCGTCGATGGTCAGGAAATCACGATCCACCAGGTCAACAATGAATTGGCCAAGACCGGTGGTCAGCAGGTCACCAAACAGTTGCTTGATGGCCTGGTCGCGCGCCAGCTATTGATCAATGCCGCCAAGAAGGACAAGCTCGATACCGATCCGGCCGTGCTGGCCGACATGGAGCGCGCGCGCAATCTGGTGCTCGCCCAAAGCTATGCAGCCACCAAGGTGAAGGCGCCTGCCCGGCCCCTGGATCAGGACATCGACGACCTGTATCGCAAGAACCCGGACTGGTTTGCGCAGCGTCGCCAATTTGAGTTCGCACAGTTGATCGTCGCTGGCTCCAGTGTCACACCCGAGCTGCGTGAGTTGATGGATCAGCGTGGCAAGAGGCTTGAGGACGTCGTGGCCTGGCTGGATGCGCATCGTGTCCAGTACGTCCGCCAAAACGTCATCAAGACCTCGGCAGACCTCCCGCCGCAGATGAATGCCACCCTGAAGAACATGGAGCGAGGAACACTGTTCATCGTGATCGAAGGTCAGACCTCGATCCTGACCTCGTTGCAGGACGTCAAGAATGCGCCCGTATCGTTGGCCGTGGCGACACCTCAGATTGTGCAATATCTGGTGACGCAGAAGCAGAATCAGGCCTCTGAACAATTGCTGGATCGTCTCAAGAGCGAGGCCAAGATCGAGTATTCCGAGCAGGCGAAATCGTTCAAGGATTTGAGTGTCGCGAGCCCTGCTGAAAAGGACGATGCCGGGAAGACTGCCGAGAGTGTCAAGAACGATGCAATATCGCGCGGCGTGGCCAGTTTCAAGTAAGGAAGTATTGATCAACATCCGGGCGTCCGACGCCTGAATCAAGAACCTGATGTACTGCGGAGTAATGACAATGATGAGAAAAATGGTATTTCTGCTGGTCGGCCTGTTGCTCGCCAGCACCAGTCTGTTTGCCAAGGCCGATGACATCCTGCTGGGTGCGGGTGACGTCATTCGCGTCAAGGTGTATGGCAGCGACGACCTGAGTCTGGAAACCCGGATCAGTGAAGCCGGTGTGATCAGCTATCCGCTGGTGGGCGAAGTCAAGGTTGGTGGCCTGTCCACGGCGCAGGCGGAGACCAAGATCGCCAGTCTGCTCAAGAACGGTGGTTACCTGAACAATCCGCAGGTCAACATTCTGGTTACCGTGCCGCAAAGCCAGATGATCTCGGTGCTGGGCCAGGTGACCAAGCCGGGTCGTTACCCGCTGGATGGCCGACGCAACGTGGCTGACGTGATTGCCTTGGCTGGTGGCGTCACCCCCGACGGTGGCGATGCCGTGACCATCGTGCGCCCGGATGGCAAGGGTGGGGTGACCAAGCAACTGGTCGATATCTACAACATCACTCACAGCGGCGATACCACATCTCTGCCGGAAGTCGGCGCCAATGACGTGGTCTATGTCGAGCGTTCGCTGCGCTTCTACATCTACGGCGAAGTCCAGCGTCCCGGTGTCTATAAGCTGGAGCGCAACACCACTGTGTTGCAGGCCTTGTCGGTGGGCGGTGGCCTGACCCAGCGTGGTACGGAGCGGGGCCTGATGGTCAAGCGCCGTGATCCGGATGGCAATCTGCAGGAAGTCCCTGTGAAAAAGGATGATCTGCTGCAGGCCGACGATATCGTCTATGTGAAGGAAAGCTGGTTTTAAACCCGCAATCCCGGCAACGACAGATGTGCGTTTTTTCTTTTAGTGACTGAATACGCCAACCAGGAGGCGTGATCCTATGAACCTATCCCAATTTCTTCTGATCCTTCAGGCCCGTCGCAAGGTGATCCTGCTCATTCTTGCCGTCACGGTGGTCGTGACGCTGGTGGTCAGTCTGGTCTTGCCCAAGCAATACAAGGCGACATCGTCCGTGGTGCTCAACTACAAGGCTTCGGACCCGGTCACCGGTCTGGTGGTCTCGCCTCAGGCGCTACCCGGTTTCATGCCGACGCAGGTGGCCATCATCAACAGCCCCTCGGTGGCGCTGGCGGTGGTCGACAGCCTCAAGCTGACGCAGCAGCAGGCCGTCAAGGATGCCTATGAGGCCGATGATCACGGCGAACTGGACATCCGTAACTGGCTGGCTGCGCTGCTGCTGAAAAAGCTTGATGCCGTTGCCTCCAAGGAGAGCAGCGTGATCGATATCACCTACAGGGCAGAAGATCCGCAGTTTGCCGCGCTCGTTTCCAATGCCTTCGCCGCTGCCTACCAGAATGTGAGCATGCAGCTGAAGCTGGACCCGACCCGCAAGGCCTCGGTCTATTTCAACGACCAGGTCAAGGTTCTGCGCGACGCGTATGAGCAGGCTCAAACCAAGCTGTCCAAGTACCAGGAAGAGCACGGCATCACCAACCTGGACAACCGTACCGACGTCGAAAACAATCGCCTCAACGATTTGTCGACCCAGCTGGTCATGGCTCAGGGGGCCCTGGCGGAAGCCCAGTCCCGTCGCCGTCAGGCCAGCGGTGGCGCCGCCGGTGAATCGCCGGACGTCAACTCCAACGCCTTGATCCAGAACCTGCGGGCGAATCTTGCCAGCTCGGAAGCACGCTTCGAGCAAGCCGCCAAGCGACTGGGCACCAATCATCCGGACTACCAGTCGGCCAAGGCCGAGCGCGACGGTCTGCGTGCCCAGCTGGCTGCTGCCACTTCCTCGATCTCGGCTTCGGTGGGCAGCAATGCGACCATCCTGGCCAAGCGCGAGGCAGAAATCCGCGCCGAGTTCGAGGCCCAGAAGCGCAAGGTCCTGGAGATGAATCGCACCCGTGACGAACTGTCGGTGCTTACCCGCGAACTGGAAAGTGCCCAGCGCGCCTACGAGTTGACCACCCAGCGCTTCGCACAGACGAATCTGGAGGGGCAGTCCAACCAGTCGGACATTTCCCTGCTGTCGGCAGCAGTGCCGCCTGCCAATCCCTCCAGCCCCCGTATTTTTGTCAACCTGGTGCTGTCGATCTTCGTCGGTACCATCCTGGGCGTGATGGCAGCCCTGGGTCTGGAACTGACCAATCGTCGTGTGCGTTCGGAACATGATCTGGTTGAAGAACTGGGTCTGCCGGTGCTGGGTGCCATTACCCGCCCCGTCGCTGCGACACGTCGCGGCCGGTTCGGCTTTGGCCGCTCCAAACCAGTGTGAGTGCGGACTGCTCTCGTTCATCGATAAAAAATATGAATCCCCGGGAATAACATGACTACTGCAACGTTGACCTTCAATGAAGGCGCATCCCTGCCGAACCGCTCCATCGGTGCGATCCTGGTCGATAGCGGCAAGCTCTCCCCCGAGAACGCGGAACGTATCCTGCGCCTGCAGCGCGAGCGCGGCTTGCGCTTTGGGGACGCGGCGATCCAGTTGGGACTGCTGACCCAGTCCGATATCGATCAGGCGCTGTCGCGCCAGTTCGACTACCCCTATCTGCTCAAGGGCGAGAGCAAGGTCAGTGAGAAAGTCGTTGCCGCCTACAACCCGTTCAGCAAGCAGGTCGAAGCCCTGCGGGCGCTGCGCAGCCAGTTGATGGTGCGTTGGTTCGACGTCGACGGCAAGCACAAGTCCCTGTCGATCGTGAGCCCGGAGAGCGGGGAAGGGCGCAGTTTCATTGCCTCCAACCTGGCGGTGGTGTTCTCGCAGCTGGGCGAACGCACCTTGCTGATCGACGCCGACATGCGTCATCCTTGCCAGCACGAATTGTTCGGACTGGACAATCGCAATGGTCTGTCGGGCGTGATCGCCGGTCGTTGTTCCGCAGCCGATGCGCTTCAACGCGTGCCGGATCTGCTGGATCTGTCGGTGCTGCCGGCGGGTCCTACGCCACCCAATCCGCAGGAACTGCTGGGACGTCCGAACTTCACGCAGATGCTCACCGACCTGGCGCAGGAGTTCGACATCATCCTGGTGGACACGCCCTCTGGCGCCCAATACGCCGACGGCAACATGATCTCGGCCCGCACCGGTGCCAGTCTGGTGGTGGTGCGCACCAATGTGACCCATATTTCTGCAGTGCGTACGTTGACGGATAACCTGACCAGTGCGCATGTGGCCGTGGTCGGCAGTGTCGTCAACGAATTCTGACGGCTGTCTATCCGCCGGAGAAAGTCCAGATGACTGCAGAGACCGTCCGCCCGATGCCCGAACCACGATTTTCCGGCCTGCCATGGCTGGTGATCGCGGCAGGTCTGGCGGCGATGTACATTCCAAGTTTCATCGATCTGTTCCATGGAGTGTGGGGGACCGAGCGTAACGCACACGGTCCGATCGTTCTCGCTGTCGCCTGCTGCTACCTGGTGGTGCGGGTCCGCCAACTGTTGCAGGAAGGATTGATCGAACGCCGTCCTGCGCCAATCCCGGGCGTGGCGTTTCTGTTGATCGGGATACTCAGTTTTGTACTCGGGCGGTCGCAGACGGTACTGTTTCTGGAAGCCGGCTCCCTGATTCCTATCCTCATGGGAATCGTGCTGCTGCAATTTGGCGTGCGTACCTGTCGTCGGCTGTGGTTCGCGTTTTTCTTCATGCTCTTCATGGTGCCGCTGCCAGCCTCGGTGGTCGATCTCCTGACGCAGCCGTTGAAGATTGGGGTGTCCTATGTGTCGGAGCAGGTGTTGCGCCTGCTCGGCTACCCCATCGCGCGTAGTGGTGTGATTCTCTACATCGGCCCATACCAGTTGCTGGTTGCCGATGCCTGCGCCGGCCTCAATTCGCTGTTTACCCTGGAGGCGCTGGGACTGTTGTACATGAATCTGGTGCGCCATCAGTCACTGTTGCGAAACGTGTTGCTGGCGGTTCTGATTGTGCCGATTTCTTTCACCGCCAATACCGTGCGCGTCATGGTGCTGGCACTGATTACCTACTATCTGGGCGATGCCGCAGGGCAGGGTTTCCTGCATGGCTTTGCCGGCATGCTGCTGTTCCTGGTGGCTCTGGGACTGATCATTGCATTAGATGGACTGCTACGCTGGATCGCTGCGCGTCATGCAAACTGGAAGGGTCGGGCCGCGCCGATGCCAGTGCAACGCGAGAGGGTGGACACCAGCCAAGCTGTCCGCGACAAGTTCGTCATGAACATTCGTCTGGCCGTACCGGTGGCCATCGTCATGGCAGTGTCGGTAGCAGTCGCAGGCCTGCTGGTACCCCATGAGATGCAGACCGTGAAGGCCGCCAAGCTGTCCGCCGTCGTGCCGACCCAATTCGGCGACTGGCGGGAAATGCCGTCGCCTTTCTTGCAGGTCGACGTCGGACTGGATGACGGGACCGGTCGCAATTCGGATCAACCTTACGACGATGTGCTCAGCCGCACCTACGTCAACAGCCACGGTCAGATGGTGATGCTGGCTCTGGCCTATGCCAACGAGCAGACCCAGGACGTCAAGATCCACCTGCCCGAGGTCTGCTACGTCGCCCAGGGATTCAAGCTCAGGGATGAGCAACGGGTTGAGATGCCGATGCGCGGACAGGATCATCCGATTGCCGCTTCGCGTTTCGTGGCCACTCAGAAGAATCGTGTCGAGGCGGTCAGCTATTGGGTGCGCATCGGTGATGGTTTCCCCAATGGGGGCCTGGCTGCGCGATGGAAGATTTTCAAGGATGGCATGGCAGGTCGGGTCTCGGACGGCATTCTTGTGCGGGCCTCCAGTTTGATGGCGGAAAAGGATGACGAGGCAGACGCCTTTGCCTTGCAGCAGAAGTTCCTGCAAGACCTGGATGCCGCTGTGCGCGTTGGCCAACCTGGCCTCTTGGTGCCGGTCTGAATTTGGCTGGCAGTCAGGCCGATTGGGAGTTTCTCCTGGTTCGCCGGCGGCTCCAGCCCCAATTGCAAGTGGGCGGATGGGCCCGGTGAAACCGAGGCAGATGCGTACTGCCTGGGCAGACATGATGATTGATCGGATGGCCGGTATGGCAGCCATTCGCCAAGGAAGAAATGATGAGAAGAATCAACCTCCCACCCTCTGAGCTGAAGTTCCTGCTCGCCGCCTGCGTCATTGCAGCCATGGCGGGTCTGGTCCTGCCTGTGGTAGCCGGCCTTCTGGAAGGTAGCTATGCACGCCTCGCTGCATTGCCGGCACTGCTGATCTTCGGGGGGCTGTTCCTCTTCAACAAGCGCCTGCTCTTGTTGATCGTGCTTCTGCTGCGTGCTTCCGGGGACATCGTGCTCGAATCCACGCGTGTCGGTTCCGGCGGCAGTCTGTCGCTGGGTCTGGGCGGGGCTATCAACGGCTTGATCATCCTGATGGCTTTCCTGTTCTTTATCGAGAGGCCCAAGCTGCTGCCGCGCAAGGCATGGCTCTACTGGATGATATTGATGGTCGTCGCCTTTGCGGGTATGGCCGTCTCGCCCGACAAGGGGGCGGCACTCAAGATCGTTCTGGGCCTGTGCTCCTATTTTGCCGTGTTCGTCTGCGCGTTCTACCTGGTGCGTACGCCTGAGGAATTCAGATCGATGGTCTTGTTGATCCTCGCGTCTTCACTGATTCCGGCGGTCTACGGCCTGGTCAGCACCGCGCTCAATGCACGCGGTGGACTGAGCGGATTTCGCCTGCAAGGTACCTTCGGTCACCCCAATATCTTCGCTTTCTATCTGACCCTGGTCATCGCGCTGGGCCTGTATGTGATCAAGAGTGCCGAATTCAAGCTCGACCAGTTCAAGCGCTTCGTACTGGCGGGCTATCTGGGCGTGCTCTTCCTGCTGTTGTTGTTGACGCAGACCCGTAGCGCCTGGGTGGCGTGTTTCCTGATCTTCTTCCTGTACGGCGTGAAGTTCGAGCGGCGCTATCTGGTGTATATGCTTGTGCTGGGCACCTTGGCGCTGATGGTTCCCAGTGTGCAGGAGCGTATCCTGCAACTGGATTCGGGTAATACCGTCACGACCTACGCGAAGCTGAATTCCTTCGCCTGGCGAACTTATCTCTGGCAGTCGGGATTGAACTGGATGACGCCTTCGCACTACATCTTTGGTTATGGGGTCGAAGCCTTCCCCTTCTATTCGGGTATGTTCTTCCCCCTGGCCGGCGGCGTAAAGTGGGGTGCGCACAGCGTGTTCGTGCAGTGGTTCTTCGATACGGGATTGGTAGGTATGGTGGCCTATCTCGCCATCTTCTATCAGGTCATGCGGGTGCTCATTCGCTATTACTCGGTGGACAAGCTCGGCGCCGTGATCCTGATCTGTACGCTGATTGAATACCTGGTCGTTTCGGCGTCGGACAACATGCTTTCCTACCTGGCCTTCAACTGGTATTTCTGGTTGGTGATGGGCATGGGCTGGTCGGTCTATGCCAACAGCGAGGCCGGCAAACAGGACGCCATGAAGAAGAAACGCACCGCGCTGCAACCGGTTCCCGCCGTATCTTCCTGAAACCAGGTTCGGTCGCTCCATTCCGAACCATCGATATTCGTACTCCGGCCTCGCCGCCGGGGCATGCACTCGCCATCGAATCTGTCATGACAAAAAAAATCGCCTATTTCATCAACCAGTATCCCAAGGTCAGCCACAGCTTCATCCGCCGTGAAATCGCTGCGGTGGAACTGCAGGGCTTTGCCATCGACCGCATTGCGCTGCGTGGCTGGGACGCCGAAGTGGTGGATGAAGACGATCGCGCTGAACGTGACCGCACGCGCTATATCCTCAAGCGTGGCGTGTTTGCCTTGCTGGCGCCGATGCTGCGCCAGGTGCTGAGCAACCCCAAGGGCGCGCTGGCCGCACTGGGACTGGCTTTCAAGATGGCGCGTCGCGGTGAGCGTGGGCTGATCTATCACCTGGTGTACCTGCTGGAAGCAGCCCAGGTGGTTGAATGGACCCGGGATTTCGGCGCTACTCACATCCACGCCCATTTCGGCACCAATTCCACTGAGATCGTGATGCTGGCGCATTGCCTGGGTGGCCCGACCTACAGTTTCACCGTGCACGGCCCTGAAGAATTCGACAAGCCACTGGCCTTGGGCCTGGACGAGAAGATCCGGCGTTCAGCCTTTACAGTGGCCATCACCTCGTTCTGCCAGAGCCAGCTGTATCGCTGGGTGGAGCAGAGCGTGTGGTCCAAGGTGGCGATCGTCCATTGCGGACTGGATCGCGGTTTCTATTCGGATGCGTCGGCACAGGCTCAGGCTGCGGCGCGCCTGGTGTGTGTCGGACGCCTATGTGAACAGAAGGGGCAGTTGCTGCTGGTCGAGGCTGCAGCAGCGCTCCATCGCAAAGGCCTGTCCTTCGAGCTGGTGCTGGCCGGCGACGGTGAGATGCGCCCGCAGATCGAGGAGCGTATCCGTCATCACGGACTGCAGGAAAAAATCCGTATTACGGGATGGATCAGCAGTCGCCAGGTGCGCGACGAATTGCTTGCCGCCCGTGCCATGGTTCTGCCCAGCTTTGCAGAGGGATTGCCGGTGGTCGTGATGGAAGCCATGGCGTTGCGCCGGCCCGTGTTGACGACGTTCATCGCAGGCATCCCCGAATTGGTGATCGATGGAGAGAACGGCTGGCTGTTCCCGGCAGGTGACGTGGAGCGCCTGGTGAATTCCATGCAGGCCTGCCTGCAAGCTTCGCCTGAACAACTGGAACGGATGGGGGAGGCGGCGCACGTGCGTGCAGTGGCCCGTCACTCCATTGATACGGAGGCGGCCAAACTTGCGGCTTTGTTCTCCGGCCATTCCGGGCAAGCAGTCGCTTCCCAGGGAGCAGCGGCATGAGCATGGTGCATACCAAGCATCAGGACATCGCTTCGCTGGACGGGTGGCGTGCTGTTGCCATCATCATTGTCGCAGCCAGTCATGCTGGCCTGGGGAAGATCGTGCCGGGCGGTCTGGGTGTGACCATATTCTTCTTCCTGAGTGGCTATCTGATCACGACCTTGCTCCTGCGGGAATATGCCGCCAGCGGTGCGATCAACATCAAGCATTTCTATCTGCGCCGCTTGCTCCGTTTGACGCCCCCCTTGCTGCTGGTACTGGTGGTGACCTACCTGTTGACCTACTTGGGGTGGTTCAAGGGGTATGCGACCTGGCAAGGTTTTTTTGCACAGCTTTTTTATTTTGCCAATTACTACGGCTTGTTCTTCGACGCTGCTCATACGGTTCCATTGGGGACGGGCGTGTTCTGGTCGCTGGCGGTGGAAGAGCATTTCTATTTCTTCTTCCCCGCCTTGCTGCTGCTGATGCTGCATCGGGCCCAGCGAAGACATATCCCGGTCTACCTGGCAGTGGCGTGCTTGTTGTTCCTTGCGTGGCGCTGCTATCTGGTCCTGGGTGTGGGCGTGTCGGTCGAGCGGACATATTACGCCAGCGATACCCGTATCGATTCCATGCTGTACGGCTGCATTCTGGCCACCGTGCAAATATCCGAGCGCTGGCAGCAGACATTGCAGAGGCCAGTGGTTCGTCATGTTGCCGTGCTGTCGGGGCTGGTTTTGCTGTTGGCTTCGCTGGTCGTGCGTAATGATGCTTTTCGCGAGACCATTCGCTATTCCCTGCAGGGTATTGCACTGCTTCCTCTGTTCTATTATTCGGTCAACAATCCTGGAATCTGGCCGTTTCGCTGGCTCAATATCGGGTGGATACGCCGTATCGGCATCTATTCCTATTCGATCTATCTGGCCCACTACGTCATGCTCAACAACGTTGACTGGATCTCTCGTCACGCTGTAGTCAACGTCCTCGTTGCACTGATTATTTCCTGCCTGTTTGCCATCGCGGTAGATCGCTTTGTCGATGCTCCATTGCGCGTGCTCCGAGCGCGGCTTCGTTAGTCCGGCACTGGTCGAGAAAGCCCATCACATGGTCACACACAACGAAAATCCTGTTATTGAGAAAGACGCGGCGGATTTGTCTGCGCCTCCCATCACATCGGGTTCCGCCTTGCCCCAGCTGCACCCCAAATACCGCGCCGATATCGATGGCCTGCGTGCTATCGCCGTCGGTTCGGTAGTGATCTTCCATGCCTTTCCGGAGTGGTTCAAGGGGGGCTTCATTGGCGTGGATATCTTCTTCGTCATTTCCGGTTTCCTCATTTCGCTGATCATCTTCAATAATCTGGAGCATGATCGCTTCAGCATCGTCGATTTCTACATCCGCCGTGTCAAACGCATTTTCCCGGCATTGATGACGGTGATGGTTCTGTGCGCGGTGGTCGGTGGCATCATTCTTTTTGCCGATGAATACCGTCAGCTTGGCAAACACCTGCTGGGTGGCTCTACCTTCATTTCCAATATCCTTTTCTGGCGCGAGAGCGGTTATTTCGACAACTCCGCCGAAACCAAGCCCTTGCTCCATCTCTGGAGCCTGGCCATCGAGGAGCAGTTCTATCTATTCTGGCCGCTCCTGCTGGCTTTCGTGTGGAAACGCAAATGGGGCTTCCTGCGCATCATCGGCGTGATCGCACTGGTATCCTTTGTGGTCAATCTGTATCTGATCGGACATGACCAGACAGCCGCCTTCTATTCGCCCTTCGCCCGCTTCTGGGAATTGATGGTGGGTGGGGCCTTGGCATATATCAACCTGCACAGGGCTGATCTCAATGCCCGCTACAAGGATGTGCAGTCCTGGCTGGGCGTGATCTTCCTCGCGGTGGGGTTCGTGCTGCTCAACGCGTCGCGCAGTTTCCCCGGATGGTGGGCGCTACTGCCGTGCGTGGGGACCTTCCTGCTGCTCTCTGCCGGTCCGGGCGCCTGGTTCAATCGCAAGGTGTTGGCCAGCAAACCGATGGTCTGGATCGGACTCATCAGCTACCCGCTGTATCTCTGGCATTGGCCCTTGCTGGCCTTCGCCGCGATTATCGCGGGGGAGACCGCCCCACAGGAGTGGCGGCTGATCGCGATGGTCGCTGCAGTAGCACTGGCCTGGATTACCTTCCTCTTCATCGAACGACCGTTGCGCCATGCCCGCGGGACCAAAGTGGTACTGGTCTTGCTGGCTGTCAATGTGATCGTCGGCGCCGCAGGTGCGGCGATCTACGTCAATGGTGGTTTCCCTCAGCGGGCGATCAATGAAAAGCTCGACTATCTGGCACGTGCTGATGTATTCGAAGGTTCGCGCAACTCCGATGGTAGCTGCGCACGCCTGAATCAACTGAGCGAAGTCAGCGAAGAGGTGTGTCTGTCCAACTCTGCACAGCCGGAGGTACTTTTCGTCGGTGACAGCCATGTGATGGCATTGCACTCGGCGGTCTTCGACCGGCAGTTGGCGCTTCCTTCCATCATGGTCGCAGGGCACGCCTGCCGCGTCTATCCCAATTTGCCCTACGAAGCTGCCAACGTGCGGCGCTGGTCCAATAACTGCACTGAAATTGCGAAGCAGGGCATCATGGTCGGCGCCAGATTGCCGTCCATCCAGACGGTGGTTATCAGTGGCGCCTATCCACGCGGCAATCTGGACTCGCCGTCCCAGTACAAGGTCAATGGGCATACTATCTCGCAGCGCGAGGCATTCATGGCAGGCTACGGAGCCTTGATCGAAAGCTTTATCGCACAGGGCAAGCGTGTGGTCTTCGTCGCTGATGTGCCTTACCTGAAGCTGGACCCGCACTCTTGCGTCAATCGGTTCGGTACCGAGCCCACGCGCGAATGTGCGTTCACACAGGCCGAGCATGAGCAGATACGCAAATCTTATGACGCGGCGGTAGCCGAATTACGCCAGCTGCATCCGAAGGCAACGGTATTCGATCCGGTGTCCCTGTTCTGCAAACAGGGTAAGTGCCAGGCCAAGATCGATGGCGCTTATCTCTACAACGATGATCAGCACATCAGCCTGGCTGCATCGAAGTACTTGCTGCAGTCGATGCAACATGACGGCTTGTTGCCGCCAACGTCGTCCAAATAGAAAAGCCGCCGTCGGTACGACGGCGGCTGAGTGAACATGGCGTTCGTCAGTTGGCTTTGAGAAGCTGACCGCCTACGGCAGTGCTGTTGCCCACACCGCTTTGCGCGTAGAGCGCGAGGCGAGGCGAGTTTGCATTCCAGGTAAAGGTCTTGCTTTCGCCGTTGGCCAGATAGCCGCTGTCGAAAACGACTTTGCCCGCCAACTGGTCATAGATGCTCATGCGCAGTTTGCCGCCGTTGGTGGTACGGGCGGTGAGCGTGTAGCTGGCGCCCATGACCGGTTTGGCCCAGGTGACGGCATTCATGCCGCGGTTGCTGTAGTTGACCACCTCCGAGACCGAACTGGTTGCCGGGAAGACGACTGCCTGGTCCCAGGAACTGAACTTGCCCAGGACGCTTCCCGACTGCTGAGTCCAGTTGCCGCGCATGGAAAGCAGGTTGAGGTTCTGGTTAGGCGTGAATTTGTTGCCGTTGCCATCGACCCAGCTTTCTGCGCTGATCACGCGGCGCAGGCCAGCTCGCACGGACTGCAATTCGTTGGCGACGGTGTTGTTCCAGCCACTGGGAGAAGGGTTGGCGTCGGAGCCGATTTCGGCGTAGATGACGAAGGGCGTACCGATGTTGGCATCGACGATATAGGCGCCATAGCGCTTGAGCGTCTCGGCGATGCGGCGCACTTCGGCATTGCTGATACGGCTGGTGTCGAAATCCGGTGGCAGCATGACCAGGCTGCCCTCAGGAATACTGCCTTTGTTGCGTGTGGCGGCATAGGTATCGGCCGAGGTCGCCGGGAAGACATAAGCTGGATTGGGGCTCAGCCCCGAATAGCTCAGGGACATGGCCAGGGCGTGCTTGTAGTACTCAGGCTTCTGCGCTGCTTCGTGGGTACGGATGATACCTGCCGCAGCCGGCACACCCGTGGCGCGCGCGCCCTGGTAGTAATGGCCGGGTTCCGGCCAGCCGCGGCCGTCGATCTTGGTCCAGGCATACATGGCAGCGGTCCACTGGGTGCCTTCCTGCTTGAGCTTGAACAGCGAGTGGACGATGCCTGTGGTCGGGTCGACGATGTCGGCATGGCCGTCGGTGCCCGGCGCGGCGCGGGCCGCAGCGGGCCAGTGTGGGATGGTGACGTCGTGGTAATTCTCGTCGTCGGTATTGAACAGCCCCTTGCTGCCGGTGAGCCCCTTGACGGTCACCGGTGGGTCATCGGGTGAGGCCAGAAAGATGCCGGTGGAATAGGTGTTGTTGGTCACCGCCGGGAAATACGTGTCGGTCGGTATCACGAAATTATCGAATACCGGATTGACCGGGCGGCTGTTCCATAGCGAGTCTGCAGCGAATGGCTTGAGGTAGCTGCCCCATTCCTGCGCCCAGGTGGGTGAGGTCGAAAGCAGGGCGGTCATCGCCAGGGTAAGTTGAAGACGCCGTAGCGTTTTTTGTGGCCGTTGCATGGGCAGCTCCTGTGAGGGTGGAATAGCGATGATCTGGGTCGGAAGATTAAGTTCTACTCAACTGGAAATGTAAGTAGTTTTATGGAAGAGCTGAAAAGTATAGCGAGCATTCCCGCGGAGTATTGTCAAAAAGCGCAAGTGCTCAAGCTTTTTGCTTCAAAATTTCCACGAAAAAGGTGAAGGAAAATTTTTGAGCGCTGAGCCAGATAATAATTGTCGCGATGCAGCAATTTTGTGATTGCGTGTCGCATAATGGAGTCGGCAGAGTTGCGTTACTGTGCGGCAGAGCAGTCGGTGCTGCCCAATGGTAATTGAATTCCGGCAACTGGGCGCTGTGGCGAACCAATTTGCCCAACGACCAGCCTTGCAACTTGCTGCGAGGCAATTGAAATGCGAGCTTATGTTTTCCGGCGCGCCTCCGGTTTTACTTGGAAATGGAAATATTGATGATCATCGTGCTATTGCAAATGATGCTATTGGCGGGCCTGGTACTCCTGGCTGTACCGGTACTGGTATTGCTGGTACAGGTCCTCTGTGCCCGCTGGGCTGCCCCGCGCTCTGCGGCATTGAGTGCGACGCGACCGCGTATCGCTGTGCTGGTGCCAGCCCACAATGAAGCTGGTGGGATTGGCGAAGTGGTAGCCGGTATCCGCCGTCAGTTGCTTGCCGCCGACCGGGTCCTGGTGGTCGCGGACAATTGTTCTGACCATACCGCTCACATTGCCCGCGAGGCCGGCGCAGAAGTCACTGAACGCTTTCACGATGAATTGCGCGGCAAGGGTTATGCACTCGACCACGGTATTCGCCAATTGGCTGAGGATGCGCCGGACGTGGTCATCATCGTCGATGCCGATTGCTATCTGGGCGCGCAGGCGCTGGAGACGATTGCGCGCTCCTGCGTGCAATCGAATCGTCCTGTGCAGGCGCTCTACCTGATGCATGCACCAGAAGGCGGGGGCCCGATGCGCAAGATCGCCGAGTTCGCCTGGCTGGTCAAGAATCTGGTGCGTCCGCTCGGTTTCCAGAAGCTGGGCCAGCCTTGCCAGCTGATGGGCACTGGCATGGCCTTCACCTGGCAGCAGATCAGCCAGGCCAATCTGGCCACCGGTCATATCGTGGAAGACATGAAACTGGGCGTGGACCTGGCCGAAGCCGGCCAGCCGCCACTGTTCTGTCCCGAAGCCATGGTCTACAGTTTCTTCCCTTCCAGCGACAGCGGAGTCAGCACCCAGCGTACGCGCTGGGAACATGGTCACCTGAGCGTGATCCAGTCTTACGTGCCGCGCTTGCTGGGTGGCGCTGTGACGCATCGCAACGCTGCCCTGGCGGCATTGGCGCTGGATCTGAGCGTGCCGCCACTGGCATTGCTGGTGATGCTGGTGGTGCTGGCATGGGGTGTGAATGCGATTATCTGGCTGGCATGGGGCCTGGTATGGCCCTTGCTGCTGGCCAGCCTGCTGGTGGTGTCGATCGCTGTCTCGGTCTTGCTGGCATGGTCGGGCTATGGTCGCAAGGTCATCGGCCTGGGCGAATTGCTTGGTGCGTTCGGCTATGTAGCGCGCAAGCTGCCTCTGTATGTCAAATTTCTCTTCAACCGCCAGGTGGCATGGGTAAGGTCAAAACGTGACTCAGAATAACGTCTATCAGATCGCACCGGACACGGTCTCGCATGCGGCTATCGCGCATCTGCCCGATTTCAACCGTGATGTCTTCTGTATCCTGGGCCTGCCGTTTGACCGGGTCAGCCTGGCCGATGCCGAACGCATCACGCGCACTGCGGTGCTACAGCGACAGCGCTGCTTCCTGTCCACTCCCAACCTGAACTTTGCAATTGCCTGCCTGGAAGACCCGCAGTTCCGCCTCTCGGTCATCCAGAGCGATCTCTCCATCGCCGACGGCATGCCGCTGATCTGGATCGCGCGTGCTACCGGCTTGCCGATCAATGAACGGGTCGCCGGCTCCTCGCTATTCCAGAGCCTGCGCCAGGCAGCGCTGCCGGCCGGTGGCGAAGCGCTGCGGGTGTACTTCTTCGGCGGCCCTCCAGGCGTGGCCCAGGCCGCCAGCGAGAAGCTCAACGCCAGTGCCTCGTCAATGACGGCCGTCGGCTTCGACAGCCCCGGCTTCGGCTCCATTGAAGAAATGAGCGACCCCGTCAGTATCGAGCGCATCAATGCCAGTGGTGCCGACTTCCTGGTCGTGGCGCTCGGAGCCAAGAAAGGCCAGGCATGGATCCAATACAATCTGCCCCGGTTACGCGTGCCCTTGGTCAGTCACCTTGGTGCGGTCGTCAACTTCGTCGCCGGTACCGTCTCGCGGGCGCCGGTCTGGGCGCAGAAGACGGGCCTGGAGTGGCTCTGGCGCATCAAGGAAGAACCCAAGTTGTGGCGTCGTTATTGGGATGATGGCGTCGGCCTGCTCACGCTGCTGGTCGATCGCGTCATTCCTCTGGCAATGGCAGCTCGGCGGCAGACGCCGGTGGCCACCCAGTTCGAAGCGGCACACATGGCAGTGGAAGAACGGGAGGGCGATTGCATACTGCGCCTGTCCGGCGCCGTGGGGCAAGCCAACATCGGACGCTTGCGTGCACTGCTGCCGGAGGCGGCCCGCTCATCAAGCCCGCTGGTGGTGGATTGCACCGGTCTGGGCCATCTCGACAGCGCAGCCCTGGCGTCCCTGATGCTGTTGTATGGCGCATGTCATGCCGCCAAACGACCGTGGGCCGTACTGGGTGTGTCGCCGGAACTGCGCAAGCAGTTTGGGCTGCACTGCGCTGAATATCTGTTACAGCCGTCGGCATGAGCGGTCGCCGTTTCGCATAGACCGCGAGCGCAGCGGGTAGCCGGCACTTGGTCGGCACCTGTTGGAGTCGTCTACCTGAGTAGCACCGAACACCTATCGTCAATAGAAGAGGCATTCATGAAAGCAATGATTCTGGCAGCCGGCAAGGGAACCCGGGTTCGCCCCCTGACCTATGCGCTGCCCAAGCCGATGATCCCCATCCTGGGCAAGCCGGTGATGGAATACCTGATCGAACACTTGGTGAAGTTCGGCATCCAGGACATCATGGTCAACGTCAGCTACCTGCACGACCGCATCGAAAATTATTTCGGTGAAGGGCAGCGCTTCGGTGCGCGCATCGGCTATTCCTTCGAAGGTTATGTGGACGACGACGGCCAGGTCTTCCCCAATCCGATTGGCTCGGCCGGTGGCATGAAGAAGATCCAGGAGTTCGGCGGTTTCTTCGACGAGACCACCCTGGTCATCTGTGGTGATGCCCTGATCGATCTCGACCTGCATTCGGCATTGTTCGAGCATCGCCGCAAGGGTGCGCTGGTGAGCGTGATTACCAAGGAAGTGCCGATGGAGCAGGTGTCCAGCTATGGCATCGTGGTGGCCGAGCCGGACGGCAAGGTCAAGTCCTTCCAGGAAAAGCCCACCCAGGAAGAGGCGCTGTCCAATCTCGCCAGTACCGGTATCTACATCATGGAACCGGCGGCACTGGACCTGATCCCCAAGGACAAGTTCTTCGACATCGGCGCCGACCTGTTCCCGCTGCTGGTGGAGAAGAAATTACCGTTCTACGCCCAGAAGCGTTTCTTCAACTGGATCGATATCGGCAACGTGACGGATTTCTGGTCGGTACTGCAGAGCGTTCTGAAGGGAGAAGTCGCGCAGATGTACGTGCCCGGCACCCAGATTCAGGAAGGCGTATGGGTCGGTCTTAACACCCGTATCGACTGGGAAGGCACGACCATCGAAGGCCCCGTCTACATCGGCGCGGGTACCCATGTCGAAGCCGGCGCTACCATTGTGGGGCCCGCCTGGATAGGGCATGGCAGCCACATCTGCAGTGGCGCAAAAGTGATTCGGAGTGTCCTGTTCGAGTATACTCGCGTCGCCACGGGCACTGTCTTCGAAAACAGCGTCGTCTATGGCGCCTACAGCGTCACTCATGACGGTGCGATGAAACATACGTCCGATGATCCGGACGAGCAGTGGAACGATGCACGGGATCGTCGTCTCAAACCGCGCAGTGCAATTCAGGAAATCAGGAGTACATAATGTCTAATGTCAAAATCTATCCCGTCATCTTGTCCGGCGGTTCCGGCACCCGCCTCTGGCCATTGTCGCGCGCGGCCTATCCCAAGCAATTCCTGCCGCTGGTAAGCGAGCAGACCATGCTTCAGGAAACCGTGGCCCGCGTGGGGTCATGGCCTGAGATGCAAGCCCCGCTGGTGGTGTGCGGCAATGAGCATCGCTTCATGATTGCCGAGCAGATGCGGGAGATCGGTGTTCGCCCTCTGGGCATCATGCTTGAGCCGCAGGCTCGTAATACTGCGCCGGCAGTGGCTGCAGCGGCGTTGCACCTGCAGCGCCTGGATCCGGAAGCGGTCATGCTGGTCCTGCCCGCCGACCACGTCATCACCGATGTACTCGCCTTCCACGAGGCAGTGCGCCGCGCCCTGGTCTCGGTTCAGCAAGGTGCGCTGGCGACCTTCGGCATCGAGCCGACACAGCCCGAAACCGGATATGGCTATATCCTGCGCGGGGATGTTCACGGTACGGACACCGGTAACTATCTGGTTGAGCGCTTCGTGGAGAAGCCAGACCTGGCGACGGCCACGGGGTTCCTGAAGCAGGGCGGCTACTACTGGAACAGTGGCATGTTCCTCTTCAAGGCGCGTGACTATCTGGCCGAGCTGGAGGCGCATCGTCCCCTGATTGGCGCCGCCGTCAAGGAGGCCGTCTCCAAGGCCTATTCCGATCTCGATTTCTGCCGCCTGGACGATGCTGCATTTGCTGCCTCACCCTCCGAGTCCATCGACTATGCCGTCATGGAAAATACCTCGCGTGCGGTGGTGGTGCCGGCCAGTATTGGCTGGAGCGATGTAGGTTCCTGGAGCGCATTGCACGAAGTGCTGCCGGCGGACGCCGAAGGCAACGTGGTGCGCGGCGACGTGCACCTGAATCAGGTCAAGAACACGTTGGTACGCGCTGAGAGCCGCATGGTCGCGGTGCTGGGCGTGGAAGATCTGGTGGTGGTGGAGACCGATGACGTTGTGCTGGTGGCCAATCGTGAGAAGGTCCAAGAGGTGAAGGCGTTCGTGGAGAAGCTCAAGAACACCGAGCGCACCGAACACGTCCATCACAAGCGCGTCTTCCGCCCCTGGGGCAGCTACGAAAGCGTCGATTCGGGCGAACGCTTCCAGGTCAAGCGCATCATCGTCAAGCCGGGCGAGAAGCTGTCGCTGCAGATGCATTACCATCGCGCCGAGCACTGGGTGGTGGTCAGTGGATCAGCTCTGGTTACGCGCGGAGAGGAAGTGACCCTGCTGAGCGAAAACGAATCGATCTACCTGCCCATCGGCGTCACCCATCGTCTGGAAAACCCGGGCAAGCTGCCGCTGCACCTGATCGAGGTGCAATCGGGCAGTTACCTGGGCGAGGATGATATCGTGCGCTTCGATGACGTCTACAAGCGCGCCTGAGATAGCGGTCGCGCAATGAAAAAAGGAGAGCATTCGTGCTCTCCTTTTTTCGTTTTCGTCACCCGTGTTGTCTGTGGTGGGCCGATTCAACTGTTGGCAACGGACCTGCCGGATAGGGTCTCTGCGCTTGCGCTGCCCGCATGCAGGGCCACAAGCCGCTCAGCCAGCGCTGGTCCGGCCTGGATGCAGGCCGGATACTTCCATGTGCCTTTTACGAAAAGGGTGCGATCCAGTGCCTCCAGGAAGCGATCGATACGCATCGACATCATCTCATCCACGCCGGTGGCGGCGCGCTGCACGTTGGCATCAAGCTGGGCCAGGTCCTTGACCACGAAAGCGATTTCCGGCTTGGAATAGAAGGACTCCCCCAGCACCACGGTCGGCTTCTTGCGGCGTACGGCCTGCAAGCCCACCGACGAGTTGATCACGAACACCATGGTGGCGCGATCCAGCAGCAATTCGATGTCGAACTTGCGCAGCCAGATCACGTCCGGGTATTTCTGGCGCAGTTCACTGTAGTCGTAGCGCCCCAGGTCTTCCGGGTGCTCCTTGACGATGATGGGGTAGTCCGGTCCGCAGGTCCGGCGAATGGCGGCATGAACGGTCTCGAAGAACTCCTCCACCGAATGTACCAGCCTGGAGTTGAGCAGCACCTGGGTATCGTCGTGGACCTGCAGGGGGACGAAAGCAAAGTGTTCGGGCAGCGTGACCTGGTCGTTCGGGATGGCAGCGCGTTCACGCTTGATCTGCCAGGTCTTGATGCGGCTGGAACCGCGTTGTTCCGGATACTGGGTGTAGTAGCCGAGATTGGCGCGATGGGCCAGCGCGATGGCCGCCAGTTGCGTGCGGGTCAGAGGGCGGAGCTCGAGCGCCGGGGCCGTCTGGACATCGGTGCTGGAAGGTGGCTGGGACTGGGCTTGTGCAAGAACGGCATCGTAGTCCAGCGCCGCCAGGGTGGCGGAGGCATTCACGCCGGCCAGGTCGGCTTGCAGTGTGTTGGCGAAGTAACCGTTCTCCAGGTAGACCACTGGAATATCTTTGCGTCGGCACAGGACGCTGATGACCTGGCCGATGTGATCCTGGCCATTCCAGACCACGAACAGATCAGGCGCCTCTGCATCGATGAAGCGCTGGACGTAACGTGCCACCGCATTGACCCGTCCATGCCACTCGCTCAGGCTGCCACCGTGCTTGAGTTGCATGAAGTTGACCATGTCCTTCACGTCGTCCTGCGGGAACAGAATGTTCTGCTCCTGGGCGCTGCCATCCAGCGTTTCCAGATTGCGCGGGAAGAGCTGCTCGGTGTTCTTGGATAGCAGCTTGTGGTCATGCGGCAGGAAATTCAGGTAGCGTACCTGGTGGCCATGGCGCTGTTCCAGGCAGTGGCCGGTGCTGAGCATCAGCGGCACGAACATGTCGGCCAGGACAAAGATGGCAATTTTCATCGAGGATACCCGTTCGGAAGATGGATCATTTCTTGATTCGTTTGAAGGCCAGGCGGAAGAACTCCTTGGCCGCGGCCCGCTGGAACAGGGCTACCGTGATCAGCCAGAAGAGTGCGCCGGCTCCAGCCAGCCACGTAAAGAGCAGCGTTCCCGTGGCCGGGATGCGGTCGCGGCAGAACATGACAAAGAGCATCATGCCCACGCCGGAAAGCAACGACGGCAGCAGCGCAACCAGAAAATCCTTGAGACCCACGGCAATGAGCCGGCAGGCGAAATAGAAGGTCGGGAAAGCCATCACCACCGACACCGCAAGGTAAGCCAGCGCCAGCCCTTGAACGCCACCCTGGCGCGCACCAAGCACGAACGCCAGTACATACAGCGGCGTGCCGATCAGCGACAGGCGCAGCATCCAGCCGGTCTTGCCCAAGGCCATGAAGACCGGTGCGGCCACGCTGGTGATGACCTGCAGATAACCGACCAGGCCCAGGAACAGCAGGATGTCGCCCACCAGTGCCCATTTGGGGCCGAGGAAGACCGCTACGAACAGGTGCGACAGGCTGGCTACCCCGAACATCATCGGCGCGGCTACGAAGGAAATCAGGCTCAGGGAGCGCAGCGCCAGGCTGGACAGATAGGCGCGATCGTCCTGGCGCCGGCTCATGACCGGGAACAGCGAGCGCACCGCCACCCAGGAGATGTTCTGTACCGGGAACAGCATGAGCTTGTAGGCCAGCGAGTAATTGCCCAGGACGGAGGCGCCCAGCATCTTGCCGACTACGAAGCTGTCGGCATTGCGAAAAACGTAGGCCGCCATCTGGTTGCCAGCCATTGCCCCGCTGAAGGAAAAGACGCTGCGAATCGATGCGCGGTCGAAGATCATCTTCGGTCGCCACGGTGAATAGCGCCATAGCAGCAGGGTCGTGCAGACTGCCGTGATCACCGCCTGCGCCGTCAGGCTCCATACGCCGGCGCCTTGGAAGGCCAGGACCAGCGCGATGGCCAGCGACAGCAGCGAGGCCGCCGATTCGATCCCGGCAATGAGCCGGAAGCGCGACACCCGCTCCAGCAAGGCCTGATGCACCATCGAACTGGCCGCTACCGGGAAGGTAATGGCCAGTACCCACAGCACATGGGTCAAGCGCGGCTCACCGAAGGTAGACGACATGAAAGGCGCCGCCAGCCACAGCAACAGCATCAGCACCATTCCGCCGATCATGTTCAACCAGAACACGGACGAGCTGTCGTTATCGTGCAGTTCGGCCTTCTGGATGATGGCGGCGGCGGTACCCATATCGCGCAGGATGAACGCCAGATTGGTCGCGATGCCGGCCATGGCCATGAGGCCGTACTCGGAAGGGGGTATCAGCCGCGTCAACACGAACATGTTGACCAGCTGGGAGCCAATCTTGACGAACTGCGTTATCGCGATCCAGCGGACATTGGAGGCAGCGCTCATGCCGCTCCCCGGGATGCCTGGCACCAAGTCCGCAGGCCTGCGATTGACGTCGACCGCGCCGTACCAGAAGACTTGCTAGCCTCAATGGGAGCGGCCATGCTCAATGCGTATCCAGCTCAGGCAGGGCCTTGATCAGATCGTCCACTGCCTTGACCTGCTCCAGGAAGGGCTTCAGCTGCGACAGCTTCAGCGCGCTGGGGCCGTCGCACAGTGCCTTGGACGGATCGGGATGCGCCTCCAGGAACAGACCCGCCAGACCCAGTGCCATGCCGGCGCGGGCCAGTTCGGTGACCTGGCCGCGACGACCGCCCGAGGCAGCTGCGCCGGATTCGCGCTGTTGCAGGGCGTGGGTCACGTCGAAGATCACCGGCTTGTTGCCGCTGACCTGCTTCATCACGCCAAAGCCCAGCATGTCCACCACCAGATTGTCGTAGCCGAACTGGGCGCCGCGGTCACACAGCATGACGTTGGTGTTGCCGCCTTCTTCGAACTTCTCGACGATGTTCTTCATCTGCGGCGGGCTGACGAATTGCGGCTTCTTGATGTTGATCACCTTGCCGGTCTTGGCCAGCGCGATCACCAGATCGGTCTGGCGTGCCAGGAAGGCGGGCAGCTGCAGCACATCGCAGACGCTGGCCACTTCGGCGGCCTGGTAGGGCTCGTGCACATCGGTCAGCACTGCCACGCCGTGCGCCTTCTTGACGGCTTCGAAGATCTTCAGGCCGGCGTCCAGTCCAGGGCCGCGGTAGCTCTTGATGGAGGAACGATTGGCCTTGTCGAAGGAGGCCTTGAACACATAGGGGATGCCCAGTTCCTTGGTGACGCGCACGTATTCACCGCAGACATCGACGGCGAATTGTTCGGATTCCAGCACGTTGATGCCGCCAAAAAGGACGAAGGGCAGTTCGTTTCCAACCTCGATATCAAAGATCTTGATCATGTTCCGTTTCCTCATGCAGGAGGTGATTGTTCAAATTACGGCGTCGATCGGGTCGCGCCTGGAGGGGGAGAATACTTCGGTTTGCGCCGAAATCACAGACGCTTGGCGTCTAGCAGCTTGAGTACACCCACCACGTGCTGTTCCTGGTTCAGTGCCACCAGGGCGGTGATGTTCAGTTCCAGCATCTTGGCTTCGGCGTCGACAAACATTTCGCTTTCCGGGACGGTCTTGGGCGAGCGGTTCATCAGGTCGGCGGCGGTAATGTGATAGATGTCCTTGCGGGCGGCCAGGGCGCGGCGCAAGTCACCGTCGGTGATCACGCCACTCAGGGTCTGGCGCTTGCCGTCATCGCTGACCAGGGCCATGCCCAGGCCACCTTCGGTCATCTGACCGATCACATCGATGAGGGGGGTGTCTTGCATGACCCAGGGCACCTGGGTGTGCATCACATCCTTGACGCGGGTGAGCAGGCGCTTGCCCAGGCTGCCGCCCGGGTGGAAGCGGGCGAAGTCGTTGGGCTTGAAATCACGCTTCTCGATCAGCGCCACGGCCAGGGCATCGCCCATCACCAGGGTGGCGGTGGTGGACGTGGTCGGGGCCAGGTTGTTGGGACAGGCTTCGCGCAGCACCGACACATCCAGGACCACATCTGCATTCTTGCCCAGGGTCGAATTGCGCTTGCCGACGATGGCGATGATGCGCAGGCCGAAGTGACGCAGGGAGGGAATCAGGCGGATCACTTCTTCGGTCTCGCCGCTGTAGGAGATGAGGATCGCGGTATCGGCCTCGGTGAACATGCCCAGGTCGCCGTGATAGGCCTCACCCGGGTGCACGAAGAAGGACGATGTGCCGGTGGAGGCGAGGGTGGCGGCGATCTTGCTGCCGATGATGCCCGACTTGCCCATGCCCGAGACGATCACGCGACCGCGGGTGTTGTACATCAGCTTGACGGCCTGTTCGAATTCGTCGGCCAGGCGCTCGGCGATCATGTTCAAGGCTTGCGCCTGTTCCTGGAATACCCGGATACCGGTTTTTCTCATGGTGTGCTCACTTGTTTCTGTTGGGGCGGGTCACTGCGTCATGCGGCTCATGGCCTGGGCATAACCAGCAACGCTGTCATAGATGGCAGAACGGTTCTGGGCGTTCAATACACTGTCGGAAAATTCCCGGAAAGCACCGTGGCCGCCGGGCTTGGCCAGCACGATGCGGGCATGGCGCTTGACGTAGTCAGCTGCGTCGCCGACGGCCACCGGCCAGTCGCAGGCAGCGAAGCCGGGCAGGTCGATGCTGTCATCGCCGATCATGGCCGTGGCTTCGCGACCGACGCCGTATTGCGCCATGATGTCCTGGCAGGCGGCGGCCTTGTCCTTGGCGCCGAGGTGGAATACGGTGATGCCCAGGTCGGCCAGCCGACGGCGCAGCGTGGCCGAATCGCGGCCGGAGATGACGGCCACGTTGACACCGGCTTCCTGCAGCATCTTGATGCCCATGCCATCACGCACGTGGAAGCGCTTGAGGCATTCGCCGCTGTCGTCGTACCAGATGCCGCCGTCGGTGAGAACTCCGTCGATATCGGTGATCACCAGCTTCAGATCCGCCAGGCTGCCGGCTTTGAGCGCCGGATCGGGCAGACCAGCCATCAGGGCACGTACGCGCTCCAGGCAGGCCGGCGTATCCACGCCGGTGGCGGCGTGATCGACTTCGATGACGCGGATCTGCCAGCCGGCATCCATGATGCGCAGTTGCTCCAGCATTTCCGCGCGCTCCAGCTCGCTGGCGGGCAATTCTGGGAAAGCCGCCAGCAGCTCGGCGCGATAGGCGTAGACCCCGATGTGCTTGAAGTAGCGCGTCTTGCCGGTGGACTCGCGTTCAAAGGGAATGCGTGCGCGGCTGAAATACAGCGCGTCGCCCGCACGATTGCGTACGACCTTGACGGTATTGGGGTTCTCCGCCTCGCTGGCACTGATCGGATGACAAAGGGTGCCGACCTGCACCTGCGGTGCGCCCAGCATGGCTTGCAGCAGGCTGCGGAGGTGCGCCGGATTGACCAGCGGTTCGTCACCTTGTACGTTGAGATAGAGATCGGCCGGATGGTGTTGCAGGACCTCGCGCAGACGATCGGTACCGGAAGGGTGGTCGGGCGAGGTCAGGACGGCCTTGCCGCCGAAGGCGGTGACCGCCGCCACGATGCGTTCATCGTCGGTGGCCACCACCACATCGGCCAGTTCTTCCAGAGTCTTCACGCGTTCGTAGACATGCTGGATCATGGGTTTGCCCAGGATGTCGGCCAGCGGTTTGCCGGGCAGGCGGCTGGAGCCAAAGCGTGCCGGGATGACAGCGATACAGCGCATGCGGGACCTCAGCCCAGCGCCGCCGGCCGAGGCGCCAGCGTGTTCGTCATGTCGGGGCGGTGCGATACGGTGGTCATGGAAGTGCTTTCATATGAGGGAGTTCGGTGCGCCATGGCTGGGTGCCTGCCGCGCAGGGAGGTCATCCTGGTTAGCAACGACGCTTCGCTTGCCGCTCAGGTGTGCCGATCGCGGCCACTGCTCGTGATTTCGGTAACCGCAGAGGCGGGCAGGTCGGTGACATCGATACGACAGTTTCAGCTGGCGGCATTTGCTCTTGTCATGGTGGACGTTGCGACGTCGGGGTCACGTGTTCCCGACGTCCGCCTGGTAGGCAAGGCGCGAGGAACTGTGATGTTCTTATCTGGCCAGGTGCAAAGATTCAAATATGAAAGAAAAAGTTCCGCAAAAATTTGCTGAGTGGAAATTTCCCGGCATTTGCTTGCAGTTACTGGCTTGTTCGACAAATTTATCATATTGTTGCGCTGCACAGTCGCATTTTTGCCTGAAATGCCGCGCTGAATAGGTGCATACTTTTTGTTGTCATTGAGTGAACTTTTATTCGCAAATAATGACAAGACGTCAAGATAGCGTTTGATGCTGATTGATGCCGAGAGAAGATTGAATAATCAGTGATTTTGAGAGGAAAAAAGATGTCGCGGGACCCTGACTGGCTGGCCGATCTGGAGCGCTATCACTTGCGCCGTCCGTTTCTGAAAGAACAATCGATCTGGGCCATCTGGGTCTATCGCTGGGGGCGGCGTATCGAGGCAAAACCGCCCGGTCTTGCCCGCAAACTGCAGAACGCGCTGTATTGGCCGCTGTTCCGGCTGACCGAAACCGCTTTCGGCATCAGCCTTCCACGCGGCGCCAGGATCGGTCCCGGCCTGCGTATCTGGCACTTCGGCAACATCTTCGTCAATGAACAGGCTGTCATTGGCGCAGGCTGCACCTTGCGACAGGGCGTGACCATCGGCAATCGTCATGCCGGTGGTCCATCTCCGGTGATCGGCGATGATGTGGAGTTCGGCGCCTATGCCCAGGTGCTGGGCGGCATCCGTCTTGGCGATGGATGCAAGATCGGGGCTATGTCGGTGGTATTGCACGATGTTCCTGCGGGTGCCACGGTGGTCGGGGCGCCGGCTCGCGTAGTTTCGACGGCAGTGAAGATCGACGAAGTCTAAGCGCTCTCGTTTTTGTCGTTCGTTCCGCCAGGCCCGCGCATAACGCGGGCCATTTTTTTGAGCCCGCGGCCGGGACGGAGCAGGATATTTGCCTGCAGACTTGCATGAAGCTCGCCCTCAAATGAAAAAACGCCCGATTGCTCGGGCGTTTTCTCTGCTTATTGCCTTGTTGCTGATCAGGCGGCAGTCATGCCCATGGGCATGGACAGCTTCTGGTCGCCGCGACGACGACGCCACGCCATCATGCCCACGAAGGCCAGGCCGCCCAGCATCATGCTGGTGGTGGATGCTTCGGGAACCGAGGAGATCAGGGTCAGGTTGCCGCCATAGGAGCCGTTGCCGGTGACGGTCAGCTTGTAGAGGCCGGCCGCCAGCGAAGTGGCCAAAATGCCGTAAGTCGTCTCGTACTTCTTCACGCCGTTGGTGGTGGTGATGCTGGTGCTGGAAGAGCTGGCGTAGGTGGCGCCAGTTGCAATGCTGGTCAGCAAGAAGCTGGTCAGCGTGGTCGGAGCAGTGTTCGAACGGGTAACGATGGAAGCCGTCACCGAAGACGACAGATCCGACAGGTTGCTGATCGTGAAGTTGTAGGTATCGCTGAAAGCGCCCGTATGGGAGGCGCTGAAGCCGACCTGATCGTTGACCAGGGTCAGTGTGGTAACAGCTGCATGGGCTGCGGTGCCAGCCATGGACAATGCCAGCGCAATGGCGGAAGCGGCGAGAAGTTTTTTCATGGGATCAATCCTTTAGGTTCACATCTTATTTATGACGAGGATTGCGCGTGGCGCTCTCCATTCAAAAGCAAATCAACTCACTTTGATGCTGGATTGCCCTGGGACAGCTTCGTCGCAGTCAATCTTTTTGTTGCCAAAAAATCATTGCCTCCTGACAAAATCTGACAGGATTTAACAAATAATGTGTTGATGTCGGAAATATAACATTGCGTTCGCTGGCTGAGCAATAAAAATCAGCCTGAAATCAGCTTTTTTTTGAATTTTCTTATCGCCTGAAACCCGCTCCAGTAAAGGATTACGAGAGTTTCTGTCAGGGAATTGATGAGCTTTATTGCGGTGCGGTAACGAACAAATCCACGGGGCAATTTATTTGTCGAATTAATAACTAAAATCGTCTAAAAGTAGATAAAAAGATAATTTTTCTCGCAAAATTAAATTGCATTTTTTGTAATTTTAAATTGCCGTACTTTACATTTGCCTGGCGGTAAAAATTGGCGTGAGTTTATTGACGCATTGTGACCGCTGTCTTGTCTGAAAAATGTTGCGGATACGGGCGAGAAAAGACAAACGACCTGATGCGCAATGCCATGCCGCATCAGGTCGCTTCGGTGGAA
>NZ_PKOI01000017.1:0-108547 GCF_002870055.1 Herbaspirillum sp. BH-1
ACGCGCCTGGCGCTGTTTGCATCGCTGCGAATCGTTGTGTTCGTCAGCAGCAGAGAAACGAGATTATGTAGCAGTTAGTTCATCGCGTCAACTACTTTTTTGCGATCCGTTTTAAATTTTTTCGTCTCGCTTTTCACTACCGCTCGACTACTTCCATTTAAAACGTACTTCAAACTGCTTCACTACTCACCTGCTTCGCCCACCTTCGTCGCTTCGTTTTTCAACTTCGCTTCGTGTGTCGCGTCAGCAGGGGGCGAACTATAGCAACGCCCCCAACACCGCGCAAGCACTTTTTGAAAAATATTCGAAAATAATTTAGCCAAGCCGGGAAGCCGTCCGGGACAATCGCCCGCAAACCCAAGCCCATCATGGATTACAGGACCTCCACGGCGCGAATCGATGAACCCAAAAGAGAGCGGGCCATCCCTGACGGGACGGCCCGCTCTCTTCTTCATTGGGATTCGGCGAAGGCGCTGGTCTCAATCGCGCCCCCACCTGGCGCGCTTATCCGGCCTTTACAGTGAGGTCGCTCTTGACGTCGCGCACCCCTTCGATGCCGGCTGCCAACTGCAAGGCATGCTGCCCCAGCTCGGCACTGGGCACCGCCCCCTTGAGGGTGACCACGCCATCCTTGGTAGTGACGCTGATCTTCATGGCGGAAATCTGCTTGTCCTCGACCAATGCCGCCTTGACCTTGGCGGTAATGACCGAGTCGTCTATATAAGCCCCGGCCTTCTGGACGCTGGGAGCCGCGGCTCGCGATGTATCCGCAGCATGGACAGCAGGCGCGGCAGTCATCACCAACAGACTGGCGGCCAGCAGATGGGAAGCGAAGGTCTTTTTCATGGCGTTCTCCTTTTAGTCAATTCACTCATTCCGACTCTGCTCTGAAAGTCTCTATATAGAGCAGCACTTGCAGCCCTAGTCGCAAAGGCCATGCCAGCAGAAAATCTTCCTTTTAAATCAATCACTTAGAAATTCAAGTGGGTGGAAACAGGCTCAACCCATGCAGCAAACCCCTCGTTTCCGTCGGCTTGCCACGACGTGCCACCGGCCTCTTCCACGTAAGCCCTTGTTTTCAAAGGGGTCCATCCTGTCGCTCCATGACGACGGGCTCCTCCCCGCCGCGGAAGCGTCGCGGATCAAGTCCGTTCTTTTGCAGCAAGCGATAGAACTCGGTGCGATTGCGGTCAGCCAGCCTGGCCGCATCCGAGACATTGCCATCGGTCAGCTTCAGCAGACGGACGAGATAGTCTCGCTCGAATTTCTGCTTGGCTTCGGCATAGCGCAGCAGGTCCAGGGTCGGCACCCTCAATGCCCGCTGCACCAGCGTGGCGGGGATCAAGGGTGCTGTCGACAACGCGCACACCTGTTCCACCACGTTGTAGAGCTGCCGCACATTACCCGGCCAGTGCGCCAGGCTCAGTACCTCCAGCGCATCCGGTGCAAACCCGGTCAGGCGCTTGGGATACTTGGCAGCGATGCTCTTGAGGAAATGATTGGCCAGCAGGGCGATATCCTCGCGCCGCTCTTCCAGGGCGGGCAACTGCAAGGTCACCACATTGAGCCGGTAATACAGGTCTTCCCGGAACTGACCTTCGGTCATGGCCGCCTCCAGGTCGCGATGGGTGGCGGAAATCACCCGTACGTCCACCTCGCCGGACTGGTTGGCGCCCACCTGGCGCACGGTCTTCTCCTGCAGCACGCGCAGCAGCTTGACCTGCAATGCCATGGGCATGTCGCCGATCTCGTCCAGGAACAGGGTGCCGCCGTCGGCCGCCTGGAACAGCCCCTCCCGATGTTCGACCGCTCCGGTGAAGGCGCCCTTGACGTGGCCGAACAGCTCAGACTCCAGCAGTTGCTCGGGAATGGCGCCGCAATTGACGGCGATGAACGGCTTGTCGGCCCGCGGGCTGGCCCGGTGGATGGCACGGGCCAGCAGCTCCTTGCCGGTGCCGCTGTCGCCACGGATCAGGATGCTGGCATCGGACGCTGCCACCAGGCGCGCCTCGGCCAGCAGCTCATCGACCCGCTGACTGCGGCTGATGATATCGGCGCGCCAGGCCTCGTCCGGCGCTTCCTGGGCCGGTGCGGACAGGCTCAGCGCCTGGGCCACCTTATCCAGCAGCACATGACCATCGAAAGGCTTGGTGAGATAGGCGAAAGCGCCCTTGGTCGTCGCATCGACCGCATCGGGGATGGTGCCGTGCGCGGTCAGCAGGATCACCGGCAGGGCCGGATAGCGGCTGCGGATCTCCGCAAACAGCGCCAAGCCGTCCATCCCCGGCAGCCGCACATCGGTGATCACCAGTGCCGGCAAGGCAATGGCCAACTGCGCCAGCGCAGCCTCGGCACTTTCCACGGCCAGGATGCGGTAACCGCTGGCGTTGAGGCGCAGGGTCAACAGGCGCAGCAGGTCGGGATCATCATCGACCAGCATCAGGGGGGCAGTTTTTCCCATCGGGACTCCAGTTCCAGTAAAAATGGAACGGGCCCCGACGGCGCTGGCCTTACTTGCCGCCGGCCGGCAGGGTCCGTTCGATGTTCTTCAGCGCTTCCAGCTTGTCATTGAGCTGGTCTACCTTGCGCTGCGCTTCCTTGAGTTGCACCGAGGACTTCTCGGCATTGTCGGCCACCCGGCGCAGATCAGCATAATGACCTGCCAGCAACTGCGCCAACGGCTTGAGCTTCTCCGCTTCGACGCTGCGATCGGCCATGACGTTCCATAGCTGGGCTTCGGCCTTGGCCAGATCGATGGGGTCCCGGGTGAGCGAAAGCGCCATCGCACGGCGTACCGTCGTGGCAGGGCCGGCCGGATAGGCGTTCAAACGTTGCACTTCGCGCCCCAGTTCGGCCGGCGACATCTTGCGCAACTGGGCGTTATAGGCCAGCAGTTCGTCGATGTTGCTACTGGACTGGATGAGCTGGACGGTCGAGGTGGGTGCTTGCGGCTGCGCCGTACACGCCGCCAGCACCATGCAGGAAGCCAGGATCAGGATCTTATTTTTCATCAGGCAACTCGATTCGGAAATGCGCCCCGCCCTCGCGCGGAACCAGATAGACCTTGCCACTATGGGCTTGCACATACTCGCGCACCACCGACAGGCCGATACCGTTGCCACGGCGCGCGCCCGGAGGCTGGTGCAGGCCCTGATAGAACGGCTCAAAGATGCGGGCCGCGTCCGTCGGCGCCACCCCCGGCCCCTGATCGATGCACTCGACCCGCACCAGGCCCGGCGCCTCGGTCAGCATGAAACGGATGAACCCGCCCTCGGGGCTGAAGCGTACGGCGTTGGAAAGCAGATTGGCCAGCACGATGGCCATCTTCTCGGGGTCCACCACCACGGTACGTGCCGCCCCTTCGATCTCCACCTTCAGCTGGCGCGCCAGCCATTGCAGCCGCTGGTCATCGATCACCTTGTGCAGCAAGGCGCGCAGGTCGACCGGCACCGGATGGATGCGCTGGGCATCGAAGGACACCTCGTTATAGCGCAGCAGGTCCTCGATCTGGGTCTGCAGCGACTGCGTATTCTGGCGCAGGATGCGGGCAATCTCGCGCTGGTTCTCGCTCAACTGGCCGGCCACGCCGTCATCGAGCAGCGCCGCACCCTCGCACAAGGCGGACAAGGGCGTCTTCAGTTCATGCGAAACATGGCGCAGGAAGCGCGACTTCTCGGCCTCCAGATCGGCCAGGCGCTGGCGCAGCCAGTCCAGTTGCTGACCCAGGCGACGGATGTCGGCCGGGCCGCGCACGTCGATAGGCTGATCGAAGCGATTGTCGCCCAGGCGGCCGATGGCCTGCTCCAGCCGTGCCATCGGCCGCGACAGCCACAGGCCGAAGCAGAACGCCAGCAACACCGCCAGCACGATGGCGCCCACCACCTGGGCCGTAAGCAGCTGGCGCTGCTGTTCCAGAGCGGCAGACAAGGCATTGTTGCGGCGATCGACCTCGCGCCGGCTTTCCAGCGCGATGCGCTCGTTCAGGGCCGGCAGGCGGGCGAAGTCCTGGAACAGCTTGGCCTGCTCGCCCTTGTCCTTGCGCGAATCGGCTTCCAGCACGGCCGCCGCTTCATCGACATACAGGCCCCATTGACTGAACATTTCCCGCGGCGCCATCGGCAACGCGTCGGACAGCTCGCCCACCGCCTGCCGGGCCTGGTCGCGCGCTTCGTTGAAACGGTCGTGGAAAGCGGCGTCGTCCAGCACCAGGTACTGGCGCGCACTGCGCTCCATGGCCACGGTGCGCTCGGCCAGGCGCTGTGCCGCCTCGGTCAGTTGCACCGCCTGCCGGGCGGTGTCCCGGCTGTTGGCCGACATGCGGTCCAGCGTGAACAGGGCGTGGATGGAGGTACCGCTGAGCAGGGCCGCAATCAGCAGGAACGCCGCCAGCAGCAATTGGCGGAACGACAAGCCGAGATAGCCGGGCTTGCGCGTGGCTGCCGATGGGGGCGGATGGGTGTGCTCGATGGCGTTCAACATGCGATTGATCTCGGTCCCTCAAGACTTGCTTCGTTACCCGGGCAAGCAGGAAGCCGCCCGGCCCGGAAGATGCCGACAGGAAACGTCGGCCATCAGCGCGCGGGCACACATTGTAATCATTTGTCGATCCGGCGGCGATCCGGCCAACTTCCCGGCGGGCAACTTCAATTCGCGCCCGCCAGGCGTCGCACTCAGTCCTGCGGCCCGAGGAAGTCCAGCAGCATCAGCGCCACCACCTTGGTGGCCTTGCGCAGGTCGTCCAGGGCCAGGTTCTCATCGGCCTGCTTGGCGTTGGACTCCATCAGCGTGCGCGGACCCGCGCCGAACAGCACCACCGGGATGCCATGCTCGCCGTACAGGCGGGCATCCGTATAGAGCGCCGAGCCGTTGGTGGTGAGCGTTTCGCCCATGACCGTCTCGGCATTGCGCAGCAGGCTCCGCACCAGCTTCTCGTGACCCGGCAGCGGGCGCAGTGCACGCGCCAGCAGCAGGCGCCGGATTTCCACGCGGATGCCCGGCAGCCCCGCCACCGCATCCTCGATCAGCTTGCGTACGCCGGCCTCGACCTGCGCCGGGTCTTCCTCGGGGATCATGCGACGATCCATCTTCAGCACCACCTTGCCCGGCACCACATTGGTATTGGTGCCACCATCGATGCGGCCGACGATCATGGTCGGATGGCTGATACCGGGGATGGAGGAACGGATGTCCTTCAGGCCGGGCAAGGCGCCATAGATGGCATTGAGGACGGCATTGGCGGCCTGCAGCGCATCGTGGCCGGTCTCCGGCATGGAGCCGTGGGTGGCGCGCCCATGCACGGTCACCTCGAACTGCAGGCAGGCATTGTGGGCGGTCACCACGTTGTAGCTGAAGCCGGCCGCCAGCACGTAATCCGGCCGGGTCAGCTTCTGCTCCAGCAGCCAGCCGGGGCCAAGCAGGCCACCGAACTCCTCGTCGTAGGTGAAATGCAGCTCCACCGCACCGCGCAGCGAAGCGCCCAGCGCCTCCAGCGCGCGGGTAGCGAAGATATAGCTGGCGAAGTCACTCTTGGAGACCGCCGCCGCCCGGCCATAGATGCGGCCATCGGCCACTTCACCGCCGTAGGGGTCATGCGACCAGCCCTCGCCCGGCGGCACCACGTCGCCATGCGCATTCAGGGCCAGCGTCGGGCCGCCCTCGGCATAGGGGCGGCGCACGATCAGGTTGGTGATGCTCTGCATGCCATAGTCACGCACCTGCTCTTGCGGCACCGGAAACTTCTCGGCATTCCAGCCCCAGGCCTGCACCAGCTCGGCCACCACATCGGCGTGCGGGGCATTGTTGCCGGGGGGCGTATCGGTGGGGATGCGGATCAATTGCTGCAGCACGCCGACCTCCTCGTCGAAATGCTGATCGATCCACGCGCACAGGCGCTCCGACAACTGCTGTTTGGACATGCTGATGACTCCGTGATCAAAACGCGCCAGCCACGCCAGCGCAAACCGCCATCATAGCGCAGCCGCCCCGCTCGTGACCGCCGCCAGCGCGCTTGCACGTTCCCCGCTATCATTGTGCGGCGCTGCCCAGCCGGGCTGCACCTGTCTTCATTGCAGGATTCCAAGAGCAAACAAGCGGCGGCAGAGCTCCGGTACCGGTGCCATGCCAGCACGCACTCCTTCGCCAGATACCCAAGACCCATGTCCACGCTGCCCTCCTCCCCCGGCGCCACCGATCCCAAACACCACATCGTCATCGCAGGGGAAGGCCTGCCGCCCGACCAGCGCGGCCGCGCCATCCTGGCGCTGGGCATCGCCGTCGGCCTGGCCACGCTCGACACCGCCATCGCCAACACCGCCCTGCCAGCCATGGCGCTGGACCTCAACACCACGCCGGCCGCCTCGGTCTGGATCGTGACCGCCTACCAGCTGGCGATGATGGTGTCGCTGCTGCCCCTGGCGGCGCTGGGCGAGATCGTCGGTTATCGCCGTATCTATGTCTGGGGACTGGTGCTGTTTACCGCAGCCTCCCTGCTTTGCGCCGTAGCCTGGTCGCTGCCCACGCTGGTGATGGCACGCTTTCTCCAGGGACTGGGCGGGGCCGGCATCATGAGTGTCAACACCGCGCTGATCCGCTTCATCTATCCGACCCGCTCGCTGGGCCGCGGCGTGGGATTGAACACGCTCATCGTCGCCATCGCCTTCACAGTGGGTCCCTCGGTGGCATCGGGCATCCTCGCCATCGCACCGTGGCCCTGGCTGTTCGCCGTCAACGTGCCGCTGGGTGTGCTGGCGGTGGTACTGGCCCTGCCCTCGCTGCCGCATACCACGCTGTCCACCCATACCTTCGACCTGCGCAGCGCAGTGCTCAACGCCGCCGCCTTCGGCCTGCTGATCCTGGCCATCGGCGAAGGCGCGCACCAGGCCCAGGCCAGCGTGGTCGGGTTGGAACTGGCGGCCGCCATTGTCTGCGGCCTGTTCCTGCTCAAGCGCGAACTGTCGCATCCGGCGCCGATGCTGCCGGTGGACCTGTTCCGCCATGCGATGTTTTCACTCTCGACGGTCACTGCCATCTGCTCCTTCGCCGCGCAAGGCCTGGCCTTCGTCTCGCTCCCCTTCTTCTTCCATCATGACCTGGGACGCAGCCAGGTCGAGATCGGCCTGTTGATGACGCCCTGGCCGGTGGCCGTGGCCATCATGGCCCCCATCGCGGGACGCCTGTCGGACCGCTATCCGGTCGGCATCCTCGGTGGCGTCGGTCTGGCGCTGCTGTGCGCCGGGCTCTTGTCGATGACCTTCATGCCGGCCGCACCCACCGTCTGGGAAATCAGCTGGCGCATGCTTCTGTGCGGCATGGGCTTCGGCTTCTTCCAGTCACCCAACCTGAAAGCGCTGATGACCAGTGCGCCACCCCATCGCAGTGGCGGCGCATCCGGCATCGTGGCCACAGCCCGCCTGCTCGGTCAAAGCGTGGGCGCAGCGCTGGTCGCGCTATGCTTCAATCTTTCCGAAACGCAAGGCTCGCGCCTGGCATTGGGCTTCGGCGCCGCCTTTGCGGGGGTCGCATGCATTGCCAGCTTCCTGCGCCTGCTGACCAAGAATCCCTACGCACCACCGTTGAAAAAATAAGTTTTTCTCACCATTCCTCACGGCCGCAGCCTGCCGGATTCTCAGGCGGCGGCTATCCTTCCTCAGCATCTTGTCAGCTTCGGCGGACGCTGCATTCTCACTCTTTTCCACGCGCCAACATTGGCGAACGCAAACGGAAATTTCAGCCCGGAATTCCCGCTTAATCAACCTCAAGCAAAACGCATTCTGTTACGATAATTTCAGACAGCTTCGCCATGCAAGCGAGTCTGCCACGTAGGAGACACTACCAATAATTGGCGTCATTTCATCAGGGAAATCGAACCGCTTTCAGTGCGGGAAACAGTGACAGGCACAGACCTGAATTCGATATGTTGAAATCAATCGCCTTAGAACAATTGCGTTTGGGCATGTATGTCCACTCCATCCCCGGGGGATGGATCAGTCATCCTTTCTGGCGCAAATCCTTCAAGATCGAGAGCCTGGAAGACCTGCAGACGCTGCGCGACTGTCCGGTCGACGAGGTCACCATCGATACCGCCAAGGGCCGCGACATCGCGCCGGACCACCTGGAAGAAGACCCGGAAGATGCTCACGAAGAGCATGAGCATGACCCTACCGCAGTGGTCGCACTGGCCAGCCACACGGCTGATACCGCCGTGGCCGTGCGCAAGCCGGTCCAGCGCACCGAATCCGTGGTCGAGCGCGAACGTGCGGCACGCATCATTTCCTCTTCCAAGTCCACCGTGCTCAACATGTTTTCCGAAGCGCGCATGGGCAAGGCGGTGGACGTCAAGGATGCCGCCGAGCTGGTCACCGAGATCACCTCCTCGGTCTCCCGCAACGCCGACGCCCTCATCAGTCTGGCCCGCCTGAAGACCACTGACGATTACACCTACATGCATTCGGTGGCCGTCTGCGCCATGATGATCTCCCTGGCCAACCAGCTGGGCATGACGCAGGAGCAGACCAAGCAGGCCGGCATGGCGGGGCTGCTGCATGACGTGGGCAAGATGGCCGTGCCGTTGGACATCCTCAACAAGCCGGCCAAGCTGACCGAAGAAGAGTTCGCCTCCATCCGTTCGCACACCGTACAAGGCCACAGCATCCTGCAGCAGATCGAAGGCATCGGCGAGGTTCCGCTGGATGTCTCGCTGCACCATCACGAGAAGATCGATGGCAGCGGCTATCCCTTCAATCTCAAGTCCGACGGTATTTCCATCATGGCCAAGATGGGGGCGGTATGTGACGTCTACGACGCCATCACCTCCAATCGTCCCTACAAGGCGGGCTGGGACCCGGCCCGTTCGATCCGCCACATGGCCAGCAGTGCCGGGCATTTCGACCCGGTGACGATGCAGGCCTTCGTCAAGGCCATCGGCATCTACCCGACCGGCTCCTGCGTCATCCTGCAGTCGGGTCGCCTGGGCGTGGTGGTGGACCAGCGTCCGGACCAGTTGCTCACGCCGCGCGTGAAGGTGTTCTACTCGACCACCAGCCGCATGCCGCTGAAGTCCGACATCGTCGACCTCGCGCACGGCAGCGACAAGATCGTCGCCTACGCCGACCCGGCCAAGTGGGGCATCCGCAGCCTGCCCAGCATCGACCTGCTCTAGGGCCTGCCCAAAAAGAAACGGCGCCAGTTTCGTCCCTGGCGCCGTTGCTATGTCAGTACTGCCGCAAACCCGGTTCAGTCACGTTGCGCAAATGCCGCCGTCGAGGCCAGCTCATTCAACAGTGCCACGGTGGAACAGCAGGACACCTCGTAGGGATTGAGTTCACCGGTGACCGAATACTTCAGCAGCAGGGAACGATTGATCTTGTCCAGCCGGATCTTGCCCATGGTCCAGGAGGAATACTGGCGTTCGTCGATCGACTCATAGGCCAGCAGGATCACGTCCTGATGTCGCGCATCGCCCAGCAGCCGGCCGTACAGTCGGTTGACCTGATCGCGTCCGCCTTCGAGCACCTGCACGAAGATGGTATCGCTGTAGCACAGCACCCCGGTGATGCCCTGTTGCGGATTGCGCTGACGCGACGCCGCCAGGATGCCTTCGATGGTCTCGTGGGTGATGGTCTCGCGTGCGCGGCTTGCATAGATCAGACGAACCAGCATGATTAACCTCGTTGACGTTGAGAAATCAGCGCCAGGAATTCACGGCGCAGGTTGGCGTCACGCAGGAAAGAGCCACGCATGACGCTGTTGATCATCTTCGACTCCACGTCCTTGACGCCGCGCCAGTGCATGCAGAAGTGGTCGGCTTCCATGACGATGGCCAGGCCGTCCGGCTGCAGCTTCTGCATCAGCAGGTCGGCCGCCTGCGAGACCGCCTCTTCCTGGATCTGCGGACGGCTCATCACCCACTCCAGCAGGCGCGCATACTTGGACAGGCCGATCAGGTTGGAATGCTCATTGGGCATCACCCCCACCCACACCTTGCCCATGATCGGGCACAGGTGGTGCGAGCAGGCGCTGCGCACCGTGATGGGGCCGACGATCATGAGCTCGTTGAGGCGCTCGATGTTGGGAAACTCGGTCACCGGCGGCGCCACCTGGTAGCGGCCCTTGAAGACTTCATTGAGGTACATCTTGGCCACGCGCTTGGCGGTGTCCTGGGTGTTGTGGTCACTCTCGACATCAATCACCAGGCTCTCCAGGACAGCGGCCAGCTTGGACTGCACCTCGGCCTGCAACTGCTCCAGTTCACCCTCCTTGATGAAGGCGGCGATATTGTCGTTGGCGTGGAAACGCACGCCGGCCGCCTTGATGCGCTGGCGAATACGGGCCGAGACCAACTGATCATGCATCGTCGGTGCGGCTGCGGCTGCCTCGGAGCTCACCGCGGCCTGGTTTTTTTCTGTTGCCATGATGGTATGCGATCACGCACGACGGGATCGCAGAGTTGGGGGTGGCGCCATTATGCACGGAAATGCGCGACCGCATTGCCGCCCAACCTGCGTCAAGCCCGGGTCAATCCACCGGCTCGCAAGGTCTGCACTTAACTCTCGTTGAAGATTGTTTACCGCACTTTACAAGGACCTAACCGCTGCTTACACCGTTACCCACCATCATCCCTGCCAGTGCTGCCACGCCTGCAACGGCGTCGGTGGCCACGCGCGCCGGGCATCCAGCCAGGCCGTCCAACGGGGGGATCGTCATGTCATTCCAGTTTCGCCTTGCCGGCGCCTGCGCGCTGGCCGTTTCGCTGTCGGCCTGCAACAGCCCGGCACCGATGGTCAACGGACCTACCAGCGTACGCCCTGCCTATCAGGTGCCCAACGTGGAAAACAATGGCGCCATCTTCCGCGTCTCCAGCGCCCAGCTATTCGAAGAGCCGACCACCTACAACGTCGGTGACATCATCAAGATCGACATTTCCGAGTCGATCAGCAGCAGCAACAAGGCCGCCACCAACAACAGCCGTGACAGCTCCCTCACGCAGAAGGGACCCGGCTCGGGCGCACCGCTGGGCGGCCTGTTCACCCAGCTCTACGACGCCAACTATTCGGCCTCCGGCAACAACACCTTCAAGGGGTCGGGTGACAGCAGCAATACCAACACCATGAGCGGCACGCTGATGGTCTCCATCGTCGAAGTGCTTCCCAACCGCAACCTGGTGGTGGCCGGTGAAAAACGCATCGGCGTCAACGGCAACATCAACACGCTGCGCTTCTCGGGCGTGGTGCGCACACGCGATATCCGGGGCGGCATCGTGGCCTCCTCCAACGTCGCCGATGCCCGGCTGGAACAGGTCGGCGGCGGCTCCATTGCCGACGCCAGCACCGATGGCAACTTCTTCCGCCGCCTGCTGACGATCTGGTAAGCACGTTGACAGCGAAGGCAACAAAAGACAAACGGCAAGCCTGGCTTGCCGTTTTTCATTGTGTACTGGATAGCGTTGGATGTACGGGCCAGACGAACGCCCCGCCCCTTTTCTCAGAAACCGTTGGCGGCACCGCGCATGTTGTCCGGCGAATTGTCCGCCACGATGGGATTGCCCGGGAACAGCGCATCGATCAGGGGCGCCAGCTTGTCACCGGCAGACGCCCACTTGTCCTGGCCGAAGGAGCCCAGCCGGTATTGCGCCGTACCCAGTACGCGACCATCGCGCCGCAGGGTCAGCGCGGCATAGGTGAGATAGGGGGTATAGGCATCGGTGAAGACCTTGGTATCCCATTTGACGTAACCGACGTAACTCAAGGTCACCGGGCAGGCCAGCGACTGGGTGCCGGCATCATAGACCCGGCTTTGCACCCCGTGCTTCTGCAGCTCGCCCTGCAGGCCCGGCACGAAATCGCTCAGGGCCACCGAGCCATTCCACTCGATGCAGACATCGCGGATCGGATCCTTGCTGTAAACGATGGGATTCTGGGTGGTGTTGGGCGTCATCGCCTTGACGCTGGACGCCGCCGAGCCCACCAGGCCCACGGCATCCACCAGGGCATTACCGGAAGTGACGACGCAACCCGCGAGCGATGAAACCAGCAAGGTGGCAGTGATGATGGTGCGCATGATGCTCTCCCCCGAGCGCAATCCGATGTGCCGCATCCCGCATGGCGCGGGTGGCCGGATCACAGGCTGCCCATCATAGCGGCGCACGGCAGGGCGACTGTTCCGTTTTACCTGTATTTACGCTGGCCGCTTGCGCGCTTAACAGCAGGCAGCAAGACGCAAAGCCGCGCCGGCACGAACGGATGCAACATGGCCCACGGTGCTGGCACAATAGCCGGCTGTGGCCACCTGTGCCATGCCCACAAGGAGATTTCCATGTCCGCTTTCATCCCCCGCACCCTGCTGGCCGCGCTGGCCCTGGTCGTACTGCCGGCCGCGCAGGCCGATACCCTGAAGTCCGAAACCGAGGTGCGCGCCCTGACCGACAAGGTCATGGCCCAGGCCGGTGCCGGCCGTACCGACGACGCCTACGGCATGCTCTCGCCGTATGCGCTGGTCGACATCCGCGCCTTTGAAACCGCCCGCACCAACGCCCGCAGTTCGCGCATGGCCATCGAAGCCCTGGTCGGCAATTCGGTCGGCTATGAATTCATCCGTTCGGAAAAGGTCGGTGAATCCCTCATCAAGCTGACCTACATCGAAAAGACCGAGCGCCAGGCCATCCCCTGGATGTTCATCTTCTACAAGGCGCCGACCGGCTGGGCGGTCAGCACCTTCAGCAACGGCGCCAACGTCGACGCCCTGTTCGATCGCTGACGCCAGCCCGGCGACGCTCCACTCAGATCACGCGCTGCGGCTCCAGGTCGGCGCTCTCGATCTCGCTGGCCACGCCCGATATCTTGTCGGCGATCAGGCGCGAGGAACCGCAGGCCGTGGTCCAGCCATTGGAACCATGGCCGGCGTTGAGCCAGAGATTCGGATAACGGGTCGCACCGATCAGCGGCGCACCGTCCGGGGTCATCGGTCGCAGGCCAGCCCAGTATTCCACCTTGGCCAGGTCGGCGCCCTGTGGATAAAGATTCTTCAGCGACTTCAGCGCCGTGGCGCAATCGCGCGGCGTGACGCGCGTGTCCCAGCTGCCGATCTCGGCCGTGCCGGCGGCGCGGATATGCTGGCCCATGCGGGTGATGGCCACCTTGTAGTATTCGTCCATGACGCCACTGCGCGGCGCGCTGGCAGGGTCGGCCACCGGCACCGTGATGGCATAGCCCTTGACCGGATAGATGGGCAGGTCCAGGCCCAGCGGCTTCAACATCGGCACCGAGGCACTGGCGCAGGCCACCACGTAGGCATCGGCGCGCAGCGTGGCGTTCCTGGTGCGCACGCCGCTGACCTGACCACCGGCCACCTCGATGGCCTCTACCTCTGTGGACAAGTGGAACTCCACCCCATGCGCCTGCAGCCAGGCCGCCAGGGCGCGCGCGAACAACGGGCAGTTGCCGGTCTCGTCCAGGGGCAACAGCAGGCCCCCTTTCAGCTCGTGGCGCGCTGCGTGCAGGCCGGGATCGAAGGCCACGCAGCCATCGGCATCCAGCAATTCGAAAGGCACGCCCGCTTCGGCCAGCACCCGCGTCGACAGACCAGCATTGTCCAATCCCTCCTGGGTACGGAACAGCTGCAGGTTGCCGCCAGTGGTCTGTTCGTAGCGGATGTCCAGGCGTTCGCGGATCTGCTTCAACTGGCCGTGGCTGTAGCGCGCCAGACGCCCCATGCGCGCCTTGTTGATGGCATAGCGCTCAGGCGTGCATTGTGCCAGGAAGCGCTGCAGCCACTTCCACTGGTGCGCATCCAGGCGCGGTGTAAAGCGCAGCGCCGCCTCGATGCCCAGCCAGCTCTGCACCGACCACTTCAGCGACTTGGCCGGCATGCCCGGTGCGGCCCAGGGCGTGGCGTAGGACGGACAGACGTGTCCGGCATTGCCCACGCTGGTCTCGGCCGCCACTTCGGCGCGGCGCTCGACCACGACCACTTCATGGCCGCGCTCGCGGAGGAAATAAGCAGTGGTGACGCCGACGATGCCGGCGCCCAGCACGATGATGCGCATGGTTTGGACTTCTCGAAGAAAGATGAATGACGTAAATCTTATAAATTATTTCGTGGATGACAGCATGTGCACTACAGCGTCAGGCCACCATCCACATGCCACACCTGGCCGGTGACATAGGACGCCGCTGGGCTCAGCAGAAAGCCGATCACGTTGGCAATCTCCTGCGGCTGGCCCAGGCGCTGCATGGGAATACGCGCCAATGCCGCCTGCCACGCTGCCGGATCGATGGCCGACTTGGCCGGATCACTCTTCTGAACGTAACCCGGCGCCACCGCGTTGACCGTCACGCCTGCCGGCGCCAGTTGCACCGCCAGTGACTTGACCAGCGCCTCGATGCCGGCCTTGGCCGCCGCCGATGCCGGGAAGCCCGATTCACCCAGCCGATACACGTGGGCCACGAAGGAGCTCACCGCCACCACCCTGCCCTGTCCACTGGCCATCAACGGCTCGCGGCACGCCGTGACCAGACGGAAGAAGCCGCTCAACAAGGCATCCAGCGAACGCGACCAGTCCGCCTCGGAGAGCTCGCCGATGCGCTTGCGATCGGCAAAGCCGGCATTGGCCACCAGCGCATCGAGCCGACCGTGTTGCAGCAGCGCCGTATCACGCAGATGTGCGGCGGTCTGCGGATCGGCCAGGTCGCCCAATGCCAGGGTGCAGCGCGCACGCAGAGCGCGGCAGTGTTGCGCCACCGCCTGCAACTCGGGGGAGTCGCTGCGTGCATGGAGGATCAAGGCCACGCCAGGCGCGGCCACGGTGGTGGCGACCGCCGCGCCAATGCCGCGGGCAGCGCCCGTGATGAGAATGGTACGGACGGTTTCGCCATCGATGGCCGGGGAAGATGCGCTCATGGTCCTGAAGAAAAGAAGGCGCGTTCCCGGATGCCGGGAATTGACGTGAATGCACGTCAGCGCAATCCCGCCATTTTAGCCAAAGCCAGTCGCGGCGTGGGCTTGCGGGCTGTCGATTGCTGTCCTGCGCGATGCGCCGGCCGACCGTTCTCCATTACAATGGCCGGATTTGCAGGATTCACGACATGCGCCACCGGCCATGCTGGTCCATGTGATGACGCCCCTTCCCATGTCCGACCTTCTACCTGACCCATGCCTGCATGCGCCCCGGGCGCACAGGGCATGGTTCGTGCATGCGATGCGGGCATCCCTCTTCCACGGAGCCGGCCCCCGCCCTTCGCTGGAATCACGCGTTTCGTAACCAAGGAAAAACACAGATGTATCAATGGGACTTCGGCTCGCTCTGGCAATTCAGGAGCATCATCGGCATCGGCTTCGTCTATACGCTGAGCTATACGGTTGCCTGTATTGCCCTTGGCTTGCTGGTGGGCCTGGTGGTCGGTCTGGGTCGGCTGTCCACCAACCCCTTCATCTCCGGTCCGCTGCGCGCCTTCGTCGAAGTGTTCCGCTGCACCCCGGTGCTGGTGCAACTGGTGTGGTTCTACTACGCGCTGCCGGTGCTGCTGGGTATCGAGATGTCGGCCGGCACCGCCGCCATGCTGTCGCTGGCGCTGTACGGCGGCGCCTTCTATTCCGAGATCATCCGCGGCGGCATCGTCTCCATCGACCTGGGCCAGTCCGAAGCCGGCTGGGCACTGGGCATGACGCGCTTCCAGCTGATGAAGCGCGTGATCCTGCCGCAAGCCTTCAAGCGCATGACCCCGCCGCTGGTGAACCAGTCCATCATGCAGTTGAAGAACACCTCGCTGCTGTCGGTGCTGGCCGTGCCGGACCTGCTGTACCAGGGCCAGATCATCGCCCACGAAACCTATCGTCCGCTGGAAATCTACACGCTGGTGGCGATCATCTATTTCATCATCCTGCTGCCGGCCACCATCTTGGCCAAGCGCCTGGAAAATCGCCTGTCGGCGCAGCATGGTTGAGGAGAACAGGATGAACACCCAGGTCAACAACAACGCCAACGCGATGATCCAGATCAGCAATCTCAAGAAGGCCTTCGGCGAGCACGTGGTGCTCAAGGACATCTCCATCCAGATCGGCAAGGGCAGCGTGGTCGCCATGATCGGGCCATCCGGCTCGGGCAAGTCCACCCTGCTGCGCTGCCTGAACCTGCTGACCGTGCCCGACCAGGGCGCGGTGCGCATCGGCGAGCGCCACTTCGAATTCGACGGTCGCAAGTCGCGCCTGCCCAAGGATCGTGAACTGGCCGCCTTCCGCGCCCGCACCGGCATGGTGTTCCAGCATTTCAACCTGTTCCCGCACATGACGGCGCTGGAGAACGTGATGGAAGGCATGGTCACCGTACTGCGCACGCCCAAGGCACAGGCTCGCACGCAGGCCATGGAACTGCTGCAGAAGGTCGGCCTGGCAGACCGTGCCGACATGTATCCGCAAAAGCTCTCCGGCGGCCAGAAGCAGCGCGTCGCCATCGCCCGCGCCCTGGCCATGCAACCGGACGTGATGCTGTTCGACGAAGCCACTTCGGCACTGGACCCGGAACTGGTGGGCGAAGTGCTCAACGTGATCCGCAGCCTGGCCGCCGATGGCATGACCATGATCCTGGTCACCCACGAAATCGCCTTCGCCCGTGAAGTCGCGGACCAGGTCGTCTTCATGCGCGACGGTGTGGTGGTGGAAGCCGGACCGCCGTCACAGGTAATCGACAATCCGCAGCAGGCGGCGACCCAGGCCTTCCTGTCACGTTTCAATGCTTGACTACCAGTTACATTGAATTACGTTGAACGTAACTCATGAAAAGCTGGTCATCTCCGCCAAGGCGCGCAGGCTCGGTCTGGACGTACCGGACCTGATGTGCAAGGGCGCACTGGCCTACGAAGGCGGACAGATGGATGAGGCGCTGGGCGAACTGGCCAGCCTGGCCCGGCAGGCTGCCGAACGGGCTTGTGCCGCCATCGATGAGACGCTGGACTTTGTTGCCGCCAGCAACGCCCGCCTGGCGGCACTGGAGGCGCAACGGCAGATCAGCGCGGCGAGGTCCTGATGTTCGGTCTCACCGGGCGGCTGTGGACGGCATTGACCGCCATCATCAAACTGGAAGACAAGGTCACGCGACAAAGCGAAGCGATCCGCCAGCAACAGGCCAAGATAGAGAACCTTACCGAGCGCATGATCAGGCTCGAGACCCTGCTGGAAGTGGTGATCCGCTCCAGCGAATTCAAACGTCTCAATTGACGACAAACGCCCGGCCTTCGACGGGCAGTTCCACCCCTCCCCCGAATCAAGCAAAGTTCTCAACCCGGCCCTGCACAGGCAAAAAAAAAACCGCACCATCGCTGGTGCGGTCCGAGTGCTGGCGTGCGGGACGCCGGCCTGTACTTACAGCGGGATCTGCGGCGGCACATCTTCCGGCTTCACGCCGGAGAGCTTCTGCAGGTTGCCCAGCACGGTCGGCTTGATCTTGCCGGCAGCGCGCTCGGCCACGATCCACTTGTTGATGGTCTCGACCCAGGCCTTGTCTTCTTCCTTGGGGACGCCGATGTTGGTGGAGGTGGCTTCCAGCGGTTGCGGCACGTACATCTTGCCCAGCGCCGGGTTCTTCTTCAGGATGTTCAGCGCCAGCAGCCACACCAGCACCTGCGCATCGACACGACCGGTCTGCAGTGCCAGGGTGGCATCGTCGGCCTTTTCCAGGCGCACGATGGTGGCGTTGGGACAGACGCGGCTGATCATCTGGTCGTGCGAAGAACCGATGTCCACGGCGATCTTCACTTCCGGCTTGTTCAGGTCGGCCCAGGTCTTGAATTCCTTCTTGGAGACCACGGTGAAGGCATTCAGGAACAGCGGTTCGGTAAAGCCGATCACCTCGCGGCGTGCCGGCGTCGGATTCATGCCGAAGAACAGGTCGATCTTGTGGGTCTGCAGATCCAGCACCGAGTTGCCCCAGGTGGTTTCGGTGATGTCCAGCTTGACGTTCAGGCTGGCCGCCAGGCTCTTGGCGAAATCGATCATGAAACCGCCCCACTCACCGCTGGCCAGATCCTTGTTGTAGTAAGGCGCAGCACCACGCACGGCGCCGATACGCAGGGTCTTGGTACGCTGCACGCGGGCCAGGGTCGGTTCGGTCGAGCCGGTCGCAGCGGCGGCCTGGGCGAAGACATTCGGAATCGCGCTGGCAGCGGCAAGGCCGGCCACGCTGGTGATGAAACTGCGACGGTTGGTCATTTCTCTGTTCTCCCTGATTTGGCGGATGGCGCGGCCGCCGCGTGGACGGCAGCGTTGCGCAAGTGGTCTGCGCCCGGCCCACGCCGGACGGCGTCGACGATTTTAGCCCAGCCGCAGGCGGCCCGCCCGGGCAATTGCCGGCAGCAGGGACCCGAGTGGGGCTGCCTCCCAGCAGGCAGGAAAATCTTCCCGGCTACCGCACAGACAGTGGCGGCCTCACACCGTTGAACGAAATTTGACAGCCTGCGCATACGTGCAAGCCGGGTTGAAGATTTTCTTACAGCCACGCCATCCGGGTAAAAACGGGTAAGGCCGGCGCTCCACGGAAACCCACAAGCTTAATCTGGGACCTCTCGCATCGATGCCGCACGGCAATGCCACGATTGCCATGCACACACACGCGAGGACCAGTCAACGGGGGGATTTCATGCGTATTGAACAAACCAGCCAGCGTAGGGGCGGCATCGTGCTCGCCTGCCTGAGCGCCGTCGCCCTGGGCGGCTGCGCCAACTTCAGCGAAGTCAGCGCCGGACAGGACGAGCTCTATCAGGTCTCGGCCACGGGTGTGAGCTACACCATGTCCATTCCTGCCCTCACCGCAGCTGCGCGTGAAAAGGCCCGCGACTTCTGCGGCCGGCAGCAGATGCAGGCCGACTTGCGCCAGCTGGTGCGCGGTTGGCGGCCGATGCAGGTGGACCTGTATTTTCGCTGCCAGCCCACGGGCGTGAGCTTGCAGGCGCTGCTGGACTAGGCCTTCGGGAAATCGCGCTCGCGCAGCGGCTGGCCATCGGGGTCGATCGCCTCGGCCAGCTTCACTGCGGCCACACCCAACGAAGCGACGGCATCGGCAGCATCGAACAGGGCGACCTGCACATCCCCGTCGACAGGCTGTACCGAACGCGCCAGGAGTCCCTGCGCGCCCCGCAGCACGACCTGCAGCTGGATCTCGCCCTCTGCATCGTCGATGGCAAAGAAGGCGCTGGCCTGCGCGGCCTGCGCACCTGCTTGCGCCAGCCCAGCCTCCAGTTCCGACAGCATCTGCAGCGTACGATATTCCGCATTGCCGGTCTGCTTGGCACCGTGGAACAGGTCCTGGTACAGGAAGTGCAGCTGGCACTGCGCCGCCTCCCCGGATTGCCCGGTCAGGCAGCGCTGCATCAGCGGCGTGATCTGCTCGCTCCACTGGCGGAAGCGCTGCGCGCGCGCTTCGAAATAGGCATCGGCTGCCGCCTCTTCCGCCGGAATGGCATAGAAGGGATCGTCCACATCCTTCAAGGCGAAGCCCAGCAGGAAGCGTAATTCGAGCGCCTCATCGTCAGCTCCGAAGGCGCTCTCCGGCCAGCCGCGCATGCTGCGCTCGATGGCCGGCACGCTCAGTATCTTCTTGTCGGTGAGCGAGGCGAAGGCGTCGCGGTTCATGGCCTCGACTTCGCTGAAGCTGAGCGCATTGATTTCTTCAGGATGATAGAGATGGTGGACCAGCACCACGCGCGCGCCGGGGCTTTCCAGGCCGGCCTCCTGCAGGCTGGTGCGCAGCGCATCGAAGGCATCGCCATCGGCCAGCGCCAGCGCTTCCTTCAGGCCGCCACGGGTGCGCACCAGCAGCGGGATCAGGAAGGCGTTGATCTCCAGCTCCTTCTCTCCCCGTCGCAGCACGATGATGTCCGCGCCCTCTTCCACCACCTCGCGCAGGAAGGCATGACCACGCTGATCGTCGTAGCGCAATTGTTCCAGTGCTTCGTAGAGGGTATCGTCGTCGCGCTCGCGCAGGGTATTGCGCACCATGCGCTCCAGCTCATCCTGGCCGGTACGGCGACCGCGACGGTCTGGCGCACTGGCGGCCACGGCGCTGGCCAGGGCCACCATCTGCTGCACACGCAGTTCGTCTTCGTCCAGGCTCTGCGAGGCCGCGTGGGCCTGATGCTGGCGCCGACGTGCCGCTTCGGTGGAGACGTGGGTGCGGGGCTTGTCGCGGACCGGGCCCTGGGCGACCGGCTTGGCCGGCGGGCGGGGCTGGCTGGCAGCCGGTTTCCGGGCTGCGTTCGAGGGTGATTTGCCGGAGGGGCGCTTGGCTTGATTCATGTCTTCCTCGCTCAATGCAGCGGTAATTTTTCAGAACTGGAACGGCCAGGCAAGGTCGCCAGGAACATCCCCGCCAGGGCCACCGCAAAGGCCGTGGCCTGCAGCGCCGACAGGTTCTCGCCCAGCGCCAGCACACCGACCACGGCGGCCGATATCGGCAGCATCACCGTGAACACGCCCGCGCGCGCGGCCGGCACCACCTTCAGGCCGGTCATCCACAGCCAAACGGTCCACACACTGGCCGCCAGCGCGTAGAACACCAGCAACAGCCAGATGTTGGCCGGCACCGAAACGAAGTCGAACTGCAGCGCGGTATAGAGGCCCATGGGCGTCATCAGCAGCAGTCCCCACAGGTTGATGACGGCGCTGATGCGCTTGGGCGTAAGCACGGCGGTCAGCTTCTTGCCGATGACGGCATAGGCGGCCTCGCACAGCACCGCACAGAACACCAGCACATTGCCCAGCCACGCGTATTGGCCGTGGCTGGTTGCGGCCGCTGCTCCGTGATGATCCTTGGCCAGCGACAGCAACCCGATACCGATGGCGCCGCAGGCCACCGCACCCCAGACGCGCAGGCTGATCTTCTCCTTCAGGAAGACCCAGCTCATCACCGCCACCACCGCCGGAATCGCCGACATGATCACGCCGGCCGAGACCGCGTTGGTCATCGACACCCCGGTAATCATGCACAGCGTGAAGAGAAAATTGCCGAGGAAGGATTCGAGGAAGACCAGCCAGCGCGATTGCGGGCTCAGCGGCTTTTCATCGGCCGGCTTCTTCAGCCAGCGCAGCATGGCGATGGCGCCGATGCCAAAGCGCAGCCAGGCCAGCAGGAACACCGGCAGCATCGCCGCCAGCGGTTTGGTCAGCGCCACATAGGCGCCCACCATGGACATGCTCAGGATCAGGCAGCCGTAGCCCATGGGGCGGCTGGGGGTGTAGCTCATGTGCGGTTTGATGTTTGTCTCGGGACCAGGCGCCATGAAATGTGGCGCGCTGGGGGAGCCAGCATTTTACCCGTTCAATAGCTACCGACCGAAAGGTGACGCACGGCGGCCAGCGCCGCCCATGTTTACCACGCCGCCAGAATCCCGCCCTTGAATTCCGTCTCGATGTATTGCTTCACCTCCGGCGACTGATAGGCCTGCACCAGCTTGCCCAGCCATGGCTGGCCGCGATCCTTCTCGCGCACGGCGATCAGGCAGGCATAGGGGCTGTCGCCGCTTTCCACTACCAGGCTGTCGCGGGCGGGATTGAAGCCGGCCTTGGAAGCATAGTCGGCGTTGATGGCGGAGGCATCGAGGTCGTCCAGCGTGCGTGGCAGTTGCGCAGCGTCGATCTCGACGAACTTCCACTTCTTCGGATTTTCGGTGATGTCGATGGGGGTGGCGTTGGTGCCGATGAGCGGGTCGATGCCGGCACGCAGCTTGATGACGCCATGCTTCTGCAGCAGCAACAGCACACGGCTTTCGTTGGCGGGGTCGTTGGGGATGCCGATCTTGGCGCCAGTGGGGACGTCCTCAAGCTTGCGGTACTTCTTCGAATAGACCGCCATCGGGCCGATCATGGTCTTGCCCTCGGCGTACAGCTTGTAGCCGCGTGCCTTGATCTGGGCATTGAGGAAGGGGCGATGCTGGTAGCTGTTGGCGTCGAGTTCGCCCGCATCGAGGGCGGCGTTGGGCTGGATGTAGTCGTTGAACTCGATGATCTTGACCTTGTAGCCTGGGTTGTCGCGTTCGAAGACGCGTCGTGCCTGCTCAAAGATCTGTGCGTGCGGACCACTGGTGACGCCGACGCGGATCACCTGATCCGGTGCGGCCTGTGCCGTCCCGCCGATGCTGGCGAGCGCGCACAGGGCGACGCCGGAAATCCATTTCGCTGCGTTGAACTTCATTCTCTTCCCCGATTGAAAAAGGTCCAATGTAGCGACCGCTCAAGCGGGGCGGAAGGAATCATTTCCGCTTTGCATATGTGCTGCGCGCATGTGCCAACACGCGCCAGCACCTGGGGTGGAATCAGGCGTGCTCGACCGCAGCGGTCCTTCGGAAGCCCGCGCCTACGTGCTCTTGCGGCAGGGTCGCGGCACGCTGGAAGAGTTTTTCGCGCAGGCTGCCCTGTGCGTATTCGCGCTTGTAGGAGCCGCGCTCCTGCAATACCGGAATGACCAGATCGACGAAGTCTTCGAAACTCTCCGGCGTCACCGTGCGGGTCAGGTTGTAGCCGTCGATGCCGGTGTCGGCGACCCAGCTTTCCAGTTCGTCGGCGATGCGATCCGGGGCGCCGACGATGCTGGCATAGCGGCCACCCAGTTCGAGTTGCTGCAGCAGCTTGCGCTTGGTCCAGTTCGACTCCGGTTGCGTGACCGTCTTGGTGAGCGACTCGATGGCGTTGGTCTTGGCAGGGCGGATCGGTTCATCCAGGTCGTAACGCGAAAAGTCGATACCGGTGCCGGCCGAGAAGTGGGCCAGGCCGGCTTCCGGGCTGGCGTAACTGGCGTATTCGCGATAGCGGTCCTGGGCTTCCTGTTCGGTGCGGCCGGTGACCACGGTCAGGCCCATGAAGATCTTGATCGCCTCCGGATCGCGCCCCTCGCGCACGGCGCCGTCGCGGATGCTCTGCACCAGCTTGCGGGTGGCGTCCTTGCTCTGGCTGGAGATGAAGACGCACTCGGCATGACGCGCGCCGAAGGCCTGACCACGCCCGGAGGAACCGGCCTGGTACAGCACCGGCGTGCGCTGGCGCGAGGGTTCGCTCAGGTGGATGCCTTCGACGTGATAGTAGTCGCCATGGTGGGCGATCTTGTGCACCTTGGCCGGGTCGGCATAGATGCGGCGCGCGCGGTCGCGCAGCACGGCACCGTCTTCCCAGCTGCCTTCCCAGAGCTTGTAGACGACGTCCATGAATTCGTCGGCGCGGTCATAGCGCTGGTCGTGTTCCAGCTGTTCGTGCAGGCCCATGGCGCGGGCGGCGCTGTCCAGATAGCCGGTGACGATGTTCCAGCCCACACGTCCCTTGCTCAGGTGATCCAGGGTGGACATGCGGCGTGCAAACAGGAACGGGGCTTCGTAGCTCAGGTTGGCGGTGATGCCGAAACCCAGGTGCTCGGTCACGGCAGCCATGGCCGACACCAGCATCATGGGATCGTTGACCGGCAACTGGATGGTTTCGCGCAGGGTGAGGTCGGTATTGCCCTGGTAGACGTCATAGACGCCGACGATGTCGGCCAGGAACAGGCCATCGAACTTGCCGCGTTCCAGCAGGCGCGCCAGGCCGGTCCAATAGGCGATATCGGTGTAGTCCTGCGAGCGGTCGCGGGGATGCGTCCACAGGCCGTGATTGATGTGACTGACGCAGTTCATGTTGAATGCGTTGAGGCGGATTTCCTTCCTGCTCATGATGGCTCCCGGATGGCTCAGAGCGCGCCGTGGCGCGGTGGATTCTGGCCGTTGAGCACGTAGTTGCCGATGGCGTGGTATTTCCAGCGCACCGGATCATGCAGGGTGTGGGTACGGGCATTGCGCCAGTGGCGATCGAGGTTGTGCTCCGCCAGGGTGGCCTGAGAACCGGCCAGTTCGAAGAGCTTGCTGCCGGCGGCCAGCGAGACATCGGTGGTCAAGACCCGCGCTTCGGCCACGGCGATGGAGGCAGCGGCCACACTGTCTTCGGTCGGCTCTGCGGCGGCGGTGTCGAGCCGGTCACCGGCACGCTGCAGCAATGCCTCGGCGGCATGCAGCTGGATGGTCAGGTCACCCACTTCACGCAGGGTCAACGGATCGTCACCGGCGCGTTCGACACCGCTGTCGATCCAGGGACGCGATCGGGTGCGCACGAATTCCAGCAGGTCGGCATACGCGGCGCGGGCGATGCCCAGGTCGATGGCGGCGTGCAGGATCTGCGCCAGCGGGCCGATCTGGGTCGGGCGCGTGAAGGCCGAGGCAAACCCGATCACGGCGTCGGCCGGGACCTGCACGTTGTCGAATACGGCACTGCCGCTGCCGGTGGTGCGCTGGCCGAAGCCGGACCAGTCATCGATGACGGTCAGGCCGGCGGCATGGCGCGGGACGATGGCCAGTTGCTGCACGCCCTGTTCGTCGATCACCGAGGTCGGGACCCAGTCGGCATAGAGTGCGCCGGTGGCGTAGAACTTGCGGCCATTGATGCGGTAGCCGGGGCCGTGCGGGTTGCGTGCGAGGCTGGTCTTGCGCTCGTGCGAGGTGCGGGTGCCCAGCTCGGCCAGGGCATTGCCGAAGCGGTCGCCCTGCAGCACGCGCTCAAAGAAGAAGCGCTTCTGCGTTTCGTTGCCGTTGACGCGGATGAGCTCCACCGCATAGAAGTGATTCTGCGGAATCTGTCCGAGCGAGCCATCGGCAGCGGAGATGATGGCGATCACCTCGGCCAGCGTGCCATAGGACACACCGGCGCCACCGTATTCACGCGGCACGCTGATGCCCCACAGGCCGGAACGCACGTAGCGCTCCAGCTCGTCCCAGGGCAGCTTGCGTTCGCGGTCGCGCAGGCCGGCTTCACGGCGGAAATCCTCGGCCAGCTTGCGGGCAGCGGCCAGCGCCTCGGCCTCGTCGCGGATGCGGGCGACCAGGCGGGTGGAGGTCGCCGAGGGCGGCGGCAGGGTATCGAGCAGGGTGGCGGAAGCAGCAGCAGTCTGGGTCATGGCGGGCGATCGAGTTCGGGGAGAGGTCAGCGCAAGGTCGGGGCCAGCTCAGTAGAAAATGGGAGACCGGTGGTGCAAGCCTTGCGTCAGCAGACGGTCATTAGAGCAAAGCGACCTGTGAATCCGAACGAAGCATTACGCATGTGCTTGTTTGCTTTTCGCATGCTGTCCATGGCGAGACCAGCGCCGGGCCGTGGGTTGATGCCCTCCGGCAAGCGCGTCAGCACTGTATTTCCAACCAGTATTCGGGGGCGAAATGCGTTAGAATGCGCCGACGTTTCAGCTTAAGTCTTTATCAAGAATCACCGCCATGCTCACCCTCACCGAACTCGAAGATGCAATCAACTACTGGCGCCAGCAGCGTCCGGCCAGCGGAGAGGAGTGCGCACTATCCCCCGAAGTCAATGCCCTCGCCGGGCTGTACGCGCTGATGATCTTCCATCGCCGTCATGAGGTCGACCTGGAACAGATCGATGCACAGGCACGTCAACTGATCGAGGCCTGGCTGGCCAGCTGATCGGTGCCGCCGGGCATTTGCCGGCACTTGCATATTGGTCCGGTCACGTTCCCGTAAGCGCGCTATCCTAGACTCCTTGGACGAAGTGGTCGCCCTGGCGGTGACAGGCACTCCCTGAAAGGATGAACGATGCGCAAGGACCCCGAACAGACAGCCCCGTCCGCTCCCCGCAAATCCGCCAGCCGGTCCGCCGCGCCGGCGGTCAAGCCGCGCGTGGCGCTGGTGCTGCAGGGCGGCGGCGCGCTGGGGGCTTACCAGGCCGGTGTCTATCAGGCCTTGCACGAGCACGACCTCACGCCGGACTGGGTGGTGGGGACCTCGATCGGTGCCATCAATGCCGCCCTGATCGCCGGCAATCCGCGCGAGACCCGCATCGCCCGTCTGCGCGAGTTCTGGGAAACGGTGGCCCACCCCGACCTGTTCGACCTGCGCCAGGTGCCCGATGCACTGCGCCCCTGGGCCACCCGCGTGACTACGCTGGATACCTTCCTGCGGGGTGCACCCGGCTTCTTCCGGCCGCGCCCGCTCAATGCCTTTTCGCTGGGCCTGCCGGTGTCACCCGAGGACGCCAGTTTCTATAGCACCGCCGAGCTGGGCGAGACCTTGTCGCGGCTGGTGGATTTCGATTACCTCAACAGCCAGTCCGGTATCCGCATGACGGTGGCGGCGGTCAAGGTCACCTGTGGCACGCTGGTCAACTTCGACTCCCGAGAGCAGCCACTGGGACCGGAACACGTCATGGCCAGCGGCGCCCTGCCCCCGGGTTTCGCACCGGTACGGGTGGATGGCGAGCTGTACTGGGACGGTGGCCTGTATTCCAACACGCCGCTGGAAGCCGTCCTCAACGATGAGCCCCGCACCAACCTGCTGTGCATGATGGTGGATCTGTGGCATGCCGACGGTCCCGAACCGCGCACCCTGGAAGAGGTGCAGACGCGGGAGAAGGACGTCACCTTCGCCTCGCGTTCGCAGCGCCACATCGATGCCTACCTGCAGCAGTACCACCTGCGGCGCGCCGCCCATGCGCTCTACAAGCGCCTGCCGCGTGAAATGCTGACCCAGGAAGACAAGCAGATGATGGCCGAGCTCGGCGCCGACAGTACCATTCACATCGTGCGGCTGGCCTATGCCGGGCGTGACTGGAACATGGCCTCCAAGGACGTCAATTTCGCCCGTGGCTCCGTGTTATGGCGCTGGGAACAGGGTTATCAGGACGGCCTGCGCGCCATCGCCCTGGGCAAGGGCTGTGCCTTCAGCGAGACCGATGCCGGCATCGTGGTGCATGACCTGCCCAGCGGCCATACGCAGGTGCAGCCGGAGAAAACGACCGAACGTTCGGCTTGATCGCCCGCAAAGCCGCTGCGGGCGCGGCGTCGCATAATTTCAACGACCTCGCCACTATTTTTGTGCGGCGCACAAAAAACACTTGATTTCACCAAAGAAGTGCATAAAATAGGAATTGTTGCGGCGCACAAATCATGATTGTTTGTTGATTCTGGTCGAAAGCCGCTCTCGAAAGCCGATTGTTTGATCGTCACGCTCGTCGGCAAGCTCATTTGCTCATTTGTCATATCTATCACCTAGGAGATGAACATGTTTTCGTACCAAGATCAGTTTTCCGCCGCTACCAAGGCCAACCTGCAAGCCCACCTGGACCTCATCAACAACCTGACTGCCAAGGCCTTCGAAGGCGTGGAAAAGATCGTTGAACTGAACCTGTCGGCCACCAAGGCCACCCTGGAAGAAGCCACCGCCGCCGCCAAGCAGCTGGCCGCCGCCAAGGACCCGCAGGAACTGCTGTCGCTGGCCGCTGCACAAGCCCAGCCGGGCGCCGAGAAGGCCACCGCCTACAGCCGTCACCTGGCCGGCATCGTGTCCTCGACCCAGGCTGAATTCACCAAGGCGGCTGAAGCCCAGATTTCCGAAACCAGCCGCAAGCTGTCGGCCCTGATCGACGAGATCAGCAAGAATGCGCCCCCGGGTTCGGAACAGGCCGTGTCCATCCTCAAGGCCACCCTGACCAACGCCAACGCTGCCTACGAGCAACTGTCCAAGAACTCCAAGCAGGCTGTGGAAACCCTGGAAGCCAACCTGGCCAACGCCACCAAGCAATTCACGGCTGCAGCTGAAAAGACCGTCGCCTCGGCCCGCGCCAAGAAGTAAGCCAGGCAGCAAGCCAACGCGTCAGACAATACGCAGCAAGGCAAACGAAAAACGCCGCTCCGGGCAACCGGAGCGGCGTTTTGCATGGGCGGTCCGACCATCAGGCCTGCGCCACCATGTCCAGCGCCAGCGCCTCGGCCACACGGATACCGTCGATGGCGGCCGACATGATGCCACCGGCATAACCAGCACCCTCACCGGCCGGATACAAACCCTTGGTGTTGAGACTCTGCAGGCTGTGGTCGTCGCGCTTGATGCGGATGGGCGATGAGGTGCGCGTTTCGATGCCGGTCAGCACGGCGTCGTGCATGGAATAGCCGCGGATCTGCTTCTCGAAGGCCGGCAGCGCTTCGCGGATGGCCTCGATGGCGTAGCTCGGCAACGAAGGATTGAGGTCGCCCAGCTTCACGCCCGGCTTGTAGGACGGCTCCACGCTGCCCAGTTGCGTCGAGGGACGGTTGGCGATGAAGTCGCCCACCAGTTGCGCCGGGGCGTCGTAGTTGCTGCCACCCAGCTCATAGGCGCGGCTTTCCCACTCGCGCTGGAAGGCGATGCCGGCCAGCGGATGACCGGGATAGTCGGCCGGCGAAATGCCCACCACGATGCCGCTGTTGGCATTGCGCTCGTTGCGGGAATACTGGCTCATGCCATTGGTGACCACCCGGCCCGGCTCGGAGGTGGCCGCCACCACCGTGCCACCCGGGCACATGCAGAAGCTGTACACCGAACGTCCGTTGGAAGCATGGTGCACCAGCTTGTAATCGGCCGCGCCCAGGATGGGATGGCCGGCCCCGGGACCGAAGCGGCACTTGTCGATCAGCGACTGCGGGTGTTCGGCGCGGAAGCCGATGGAGAACGGCTTGGCCTCGATGTAGACACCCCGCTCGTAGAGCATCTCGAAGGTATCGCGGGCGCTGTGGCCGATGGCCAGCACCACATGGTCGGCCTCGATCTGTTCGCCGGTGGCCAGGGTCAGGCCACGGATGCGGCCATCCTCGATCAGTACATCCTCGACCCGCTGTTCGAAGCGGAATTCACCGCCCAGCTTTTCGATCTTGTCACGCATCAGCTGGATCATCTTGACCAGACGGAAGGTGCCGATGTGGGGCTTGCTGACGTACATGATCTCCGGCGGCGCATCGGCGGCCACGAATTCGGACAGCACCTTGCGACCGTAATGCTTGGGGTCCTTGACCTGGCTGTAGAGCTTGCCGTCGGAGAAGGTACCGGCACCGCCTTCGCCGAATTGCACGTTGGACTCGGGCTTGAGCTCGCGCTGGCGCCACAGGCCCCAGGTGTCCTTGGTGCGCTCGCGCACGGTCTTGCCGCGTTCCAGAATGATGGGGTTGAAGCCCATCTCGGCCAGGATCAGCGCGGCAAACAGCCCGCACGGCCCGAACCCGATCACCACCGGGCGCTTCTTCAGGGTCGCCGGGGCACGGGTGACGAAATGATAGGAAGTGTCGGGCGTAGGGCCGACATTGGTTTTCTTCGCGTTGCGCTGCAGGACTTCGGCTTCGTTCCTGAGCGCGACGTCGATGGTGTAGTTCAGGGTGATGGCCGTCTTCTTGCGGGCATCGTAGCTGCGCCGAAACAGCGTGAAGGACAGCATCTCGTCGGCCTGGATGCCCAGGCGGTCGAGGATGGCGGCGTTCAGTTCATCTTCCGTATGGTTCAACGGAAGGCTTAGCTCAGAGATGCGCAACATGTGCGGAGACTTTCAACAAGGCTGGGGATGCAGGAGGTGGCGCGCCACGGCGGCCGGCAGGGTCACGGCGGGCGGGCTGCGCGAAAGGCGACATTCTACTCCAGCAGGCTGTCCGCCCCCAACCCGACGCCGCCCGACGCCAGTTGCGCGCGCGAGACAGCTCAGCGAGCGGCCTGCAAAACTGGTTGCACTACGCAATCATCTGGCCGTACATTGATTGCATATCGCAACCATAAGACTGAATCGGGAGAACACCATGGACTACGACGGCCTGCAGCTACCGTCACGGGAACACACCATCCGCCAGTTGCGGGAGCTCTCCCGCAAGCTGGTGCGCGAACTGGGCTTCATGCGCAGCACGCTGGCCGGCAGCGACATGGCGCCCTCGGCGGTGCACGCCATCATCGAGATCGGGCTCAATCCCGGCATCCAGGCGCGCGATCTGGGCGAGCTGCTGTATCTGGACAAGTCCAATACCAGCCGCCAGCTGGCCAAGCTGGAAGCCCTGGGCCTGGTGCGCCGTACGCCACTGGAGGCTGACGGGCGGGCCTTCAGCCTGGCGCTGACCGAGGCCGGGCAGGCCCTGCGCAAGAAGATCGACAAGTTCGCCACCGACCAGGTCTCGGCGGCGCTGCGGCGGATCGTGCCGGAAGACCAGCAGGGCCTGCTACGCGCACTGGCGCTGTATTCGCAGGCCCTGTCGCGTGAAAACCCGAATGCCGCAGCCTCGCAAGAGAAGCAGCCGATACCGTTGTGCCTCGGCTACCAGCCCGGCTGCATCGGCGACATCGCCAGCCTGCATGCGCGCTATTACGCCGAGGCGGCCGGTTTTGGCGTGTTCTTCGAGCACAAGGTGGGTAGCGAACTGGGGGCCTTCGCCCAGCTGCTGCCGGCCGCCGGCAAGCAACTCTGGACGCATGTGGAGCAGGGACGCACCCTGGCGTCGATCGTCATCGATGGTGATCCCGCCAGCGGGGTGGCCCACCTGCGCTGGTTCATCGTCGATGACAGCCTGCGCGGCGCCGGTGTGGGCCGGCGCCTGCTGGAGGAGGCCATGGCCTTTGTCGATGCGCATGGATTCGCATGCTACCTGTGGACTTTCCAGGGGCTGGATGCGGCGCGCCACCTGTATCTGGCGGCAGGCTTCACGCTGGCCGAGGAGTCGCCCGGGGAGCAATGGGGCAGCCGGGTGGTGGAGCAGCGCTATGTGCGGGCAGCGCGTAGCAAGGTGACTGAAGTAACTGAAGTGACTGAACCGGCCCGGCGCTGATCGAGCCGGTATCGCAAAGTATCAATCTGCCCGGAGTTGTTACGGCAGCCGGATGCAGTGCTGCGCCCGCCCCGATGCCGGCGCGGCGCACACCCGCACCAGGAAACAACTGGAAACACAACATTACAGTCTTAAAGAAGAGCGGCTCCTACAGTGGCTTCACGGCGCGACCACAGCGACGCGCTGCATCCACCGCCATGCTGTCCATTACAGGAGTCCATGATGAAAACCACAACAAGTCGCATCGCCTTCGCCCTTGTCACCACCCTCTCCGCCCTGGGCGCCGCCCTGGCCGCCGGCCCCGCCGCCCAGGCGCAGGTGGTGGGCGTGGATGTGCGCATCGGCACGCCACCACCGGCCCCGCGCTATGAAGTCGCCCCGCCGCCCCGCCATGGCTATGCCTGGGCACCGGGCTACTGGGCCTGGAACGGTCACCGCCACGTCTGGGTGGGTGGCCACTGGGAACGCGTGCGTCGCGGTTATGCGCGCTACGAGCCGGCCCACTGGCAACAAGGCCCGGGCGGCGGCTGGCACTTCATTCCGGGTCACTGGGCGCGTTGATCGCGTCGAACGCACCGGCTGACACGCCCGCGAAACGAGCCGGGTCCAGCGCCGCCACCAGATCACGCGGCAGCGGCAAGGGCTCGCGCTCGATCATCGACGCCAGCAGTTCCGCCATCAGCGGTGCCCAGATCAGGCCCCGCGACGCATAGCCCAGCACACCGTAGAGCCCCGGGTCCTGCCCCGGCAGTGCTCCCACCAGCGGCAGCCGGTCGGGCGCGATACAGCGCTGACCGACCCGCCCGCCCAGATCGGGATCGGCGGCATCCGGCAACCCCGGCTGCCCATGGTGCTGGTCGATCTGCGGCAGCATGTGACGCAGACGGTCGAGATTGTCGGCATGACTGTCGACCCGCAAGACGGGATCGTCGAAGCGGTCGTAGCTGGCACCCATGCAGACTTGCCCGGCATAGGGCCGGGTCAGGTAGCCGTCACCGCACAGGGCGTACGGCAGGTCGGGAAATCCTTGCGCCGGCAGATGCGTGACCTGGCCGCGCACCGCGTTCAGTGGCAGGTCGGCTGCCTGGATCAGCGCCCTGGCCTGTGCACCGGCGGCCAGGATCACCACCGGCGCCTGGGCGATCACGCTGCCGTCTGCGGCCTGCGCCTGCCACTGCCTGTTCTCGTCCTTGCGCTGCAGGCGCGCCACAGCGCGACTGAAGTGGGTGGCAAGCTGTCCATATGAGCCGGCCTGCGCCAGCAGGCGGCGGCAGACCGAAGGCGGATGCAACCAGCCCGCTTCCGGAAAGAAATAGCCCCCGCCCATGGTCGGCATGCCCAGTGCGGCGGCGGTGTCGTCGGCCGACATCCAGCGCGCATAACGGGCGGGATACTGCCATTGCTGCGCCCCCTGTTCGAAGGACCAGGCCTGCTTGGCATCGCGCCCGAACTGCAGGATGCCGCAGCATTCGCCGGTGATGGCCGCACCCTCCTCCAAGCCCACGCCCCCCAGTGCCTGCCAGCGTTGCGCTGCGAACAGGAAGGCCGCACGCGTCAGGCGCGCCAGCGGACTGTCGTCGCGTGCCAACGCGGGCATGAAGAGACCGCCGTGATTGCCGGAAGCACGCGTGGCCACGTCCGGCCCGGCATCCACCAGATCGATGCGCCAGCCACGTGCGGCCAGACGTTCGGCGATGGCCGTGCCGGCCAGGCCGGCGCCGATCACCAGGGCATGGCGGGACTGGCGCGGGTGACGCTGCAAAGGTGTATCGCTGCTCGCCACATGCGAAGCCGGACGCGCCCAGGTCGGCGCGTAGCGCAAGGTCAACGCGCCGTCCCGAAGTGGGCCACGCGGGTGAGCGGTAAAACCGACCTGGCGCATCGCCGCCGTCAAGGCCGCAGCCGCCGCCTCCTCGATTCCCCACACCATGGCCTGGGCGCCGGTCCACGCCAGGCGCGCCAGCCGTTTGCAGGCATGTGCATGCCAGGGCGGCGCAGCGGCGTCGAAGCGCTGCGGATCGGCATGCAGGTAGAACAGATCGACTGGCGCCTCCAGCCGCGCCAGCTCTTCTTCCAGTGCGCCCCAGATCAGTGTCAGCACCACCCTGCCCTGGTCCAGCAGCAGCCGGTGCGTGCCTGGCAGCGGCAAGGGCCAGGCTTCGCGCAAGGCCTGTGCATAAGTCAAATCTGAATGGAGGGCGTCCGCCGTCGGCGGGTGCGGCAGGATGGCGATGTAATGCAGGCGCTGCACTGGCCCCTGCGCCCACTGTCGCGCGAAGGTATGCCAGGTGGCGAAAAAAGCATGGCCCAGACCGAAATGCAGGTCCAGCACCACGGCCGTGGACTGCTCGCTCAGGCAGTCAGGGATCGCCACCGGGCCGGGCGCAGATTGCGCGGCGTCGGCACGCCAGGCGGCCAGCAATTCCGGGGAGGCAGGTTGGAGGGGGCAGGCAGGCATTCTCGGGGCATCCAGGGGCGGAATCGATCAAGGCCGCCATTCTACGCCGCCCGCCTGCGCAGACCTTGCGCCTTGACAAAGCCCACCGCTCTCCATAATCTGCATACAGAACACAGAAAAAGCGAACCTACACGCAATGCTCAAGATTGCCGCCCCCGCCCAGCTCATCGAACAGGTCTACCACGCCATCCTGGATGCCATCTGCACCGGCACGCTGGCGCCCAATAGCAAGATCACGCAGGAAGGCCTGGCCGAACAGTTGGGCGTGTCGCGCCAGCCCATCCTGCAGGCGTTCCAGATCCTGCGGCGTGAGGGCTTCATCACTGATGCCGGTCGCAAGGGGGTGATGGTGACCGCCCTGGATCCGCAGCGGCTGCTGCAGCTCTACCAGGTGCGTGCGGTCCTGGACGGCCTGGCCGCACGCGACTGTGCCGCGCACTGCAAGCAGGATGCGGCCCGCCGCACCGCCACGGCCAGCGAGGGCCTGGCCCTGATCGCGGCGGCCCGCGCCCTGCCGGACATGGACGACCTGTCGGCGCGCATCCGGGCCGACATGGACTTCCACCAGTTCCTCTATCGCAGCAGCGGCAATCCCGTCATCGCCGAGACCACCTCCCTGCACTGGCAGCACATCCGCCGCGCCATGGGTGCCATCCTGGCCGGAGATGTGCGCTCGCACCAGATGGTGTGGGACGAGCATGAGGCGATCCTGCAGGCCGTGCTGGAGGGCAAGCCGGCGCTGGCCGACAAGCTGGCGCGCGAGCATGCCGAAGGCGCGGCCGAACACCTGGCGCGGGCGCTGGATGGCGCACAACAAACAGAACAAAGAGAACAGACAGGCCAGGCCGGCCGGCAGGCCTGACCGCTTCACCCTCACCTTCATTCGCTCGCAGCACGGCTGCGCCCAGCCATGCTTGCCATCTTCAATATCGTCTTTCCGATCTTTTCACTGATCTTCCTGGGCTGGATCTGCCGTCGCCGCAACATCCTGTCGGCCGGTGCGGCCAGCGAGCTGAACCGCTTCGTGATCTGGCTGGCGCTGCCGGCCCTGCTGTTCGATTCCATGTCGCGACTGACAGCGGCCGACTTCGCCAACCTGCGCTTCATCGGCGTCTTCGCGGCGGGCGTGGCACTGGTGTTCCTGCTGACCGCCTGGCTGCGTCTGCGGCAGAAGGCGGCGGCGGCCGACGTCATCATCGACAGCCTGGGCAGCTCCTACGCCAATGTCGGTTTCATCGGGATTCCCCTGTGCTACCTGGCCTTCGGCCGGGATGGCCTGCCGCCCTCGGTGATCGCAATGATGATGACAGCCTGCCTGCTCTTCGCGGTGGCCATCGTGTTGCTGGAGACCTGTCTGCATGCCCAGGCCGGGCTGGGGCAGACGGTGCTCAAGGTGGGGCGCTCGCTGCTGCGCAATCCCATCATGATCGCGCCGGTGGCGGGGATTGCAGTGGCCCTGAGCGGGGCCACCATCCCCAGCGGGGTGCAGCAGTTGTTCAAGATTCTGGGGGGCGCGGCCAGCCCCTGTGCGCTGGTGTCGCTGGGGCTGTTCCTGGCGCAGCCGGTACAGCGTGGCGAGAGTGCGCCGGTGTGGCTGCTGGTGGCCTTCAAGCTGCTGCTGCAACCGGCGGTGACGGCCGTGCTGGCCTACTGGATCTTGCCCCTGCCCCGGGTGTGGGCTGACAGTGCGGTCTTGCTGGCGGCCATGCCGATCGGCACCGGGCCGTTCATGCTGGCCGAGCTGTATCAGCGGGAAGTGACGGCCATGTCGCGCGCCATCCTGATCTCCACCACGCTCTCGCTGCCGACCATCGCCGTGATCCTGGCCTGGATCGCACACCACTGAAGGTGATACGCAGTAGCGGCCACGGCAGCGCGGGCGCGCTTACAGCATGACCCGTTCCTCGCGCAGGATCTGCTCGAACTTGTCGGCCGGCACCGGCGGGCTGAACAGGTAACCCTGGATCTCGTCGCAACCGTAGTGGCGCAGGTAATCCAGCTGCTCGTCGGTTTCCACGCCTTCGGCGATCACGCGCAGCTTCAGGTGGCGTGCCAGCGAAATGATGGATGCGGTGATGGCGGCATCGTCGGCGTCGATGGTGATGTCGCGCACGAAGGAGCGGTCGATCTTGAGTACGTCGATGGGGAAGCGTTTCAGGTAGGCCAGCGAGGAATAGCCGGTGCCGAAGTCGTCGATGGACAGGCGCACGCCGAGCTTCTTCAACCCCGCCAGGATGCCGATGGCGTGCTCGACATCGGTCATCATCAGGCTCTCGGTCAGTTCCAGTTCCAGCGAGGCCGGCGGCAGGCCGGTGTCTTCCAGCACGTCGGCAATGGAGGAGACCAGGTCCTTCTGCAGGAACTGGCCCACCGAGAGGTTGACCGAGACGCTGATGTCTTCATGCCCCTTCAACTGCCACTGGCGGCACTGCACGCAGGCAGTGCGCAAAACCCAGGCGCCGATGGGCAGGATCAGGCCGGTCTCCTCGGCCAGGCCGATGAAGCGAGCCGGCGAGACCATGCCCAGTTGCGGATGCTGCCAGCGGATCAATGCCTCGCTGCCGATCACGCGGCCGCTGGCCAGGTCCACCTTGGGCTGGTAATGCAGCAGGAATTCGCCGTGGTCCAGCGCATTGCGCAGGTCGCCTTCGATGCGCAGGCGTTCCAGCGCCTGCTCGTTCATCGCCGGGGTATAGAACTGGAAATTGTTGCGACCGGTCTGCTTGCCGCGATACATGGCGATATCGGCGTGCTTGATCAGGGTCTCGCCATCGGTGCCGTCGTTGGGATAGCAGGCCACGCCGATGCTGCAGGTCATGAAGAGGGTATGCCCGCCCAGCGTCACCGGTGCCGCCACCGCATCCATGATGCGTTGCAGGCTGCGCGTATCCAGTGACAGCTCATCCTGCTCCGGCAGGATCATGATGAATTCGTCACCCCCCAGGCGCGCCACGGTATCGGCTTCGCGCACCGCCGCGCGCAGTCGCCCGGCCACCGTGCGCAGCAGGGTATCGCCGGCCTTGTGGCCGAGGGTGTCGTTGACGAACTTGAAGCGGTCCAGGTCGACGAACACCACCCACAGGGCCTGCTTCTGTCGCTCGGCCACGCCGATGGCCTGTTCCAGATGGTGCCGCAGCATGTGGCGGTTGATCAGGCCGGTGAGCGTATCGCGACTGGCCTGGAATTCCAGTTCGGCTTCATAGCGCTTCATCGAGGTGATGTCGTAGAGCGCCGCCACGAAGTGGGTGACCTCGCCGCTCTCGTCGCGCACCGGGGCGATGTAGAAGTCGTTCCACAGCTCCGAACCGTCCTTGTGATAGTTGCGCAGGACCACGTTGTGCTCGCGCTGCTCGCGCATGGCGATCCAGACGGTCTCGAAACCTTCGGGATCGCTGTCGCGTCCCTCCAGGAAGCGGATGCTCTTGCCCACCGCCTCGGCGCTGCTGTAGCCGGTGATGCGGGCAAACGCCGGGTTGACGTATTCGATGGTGTAGTCGGGCTGTTGGGCCGACAGGATCAGGATGGCATTGGCACTGGCCTCGATGGCCTGATGGCGCAGGCGCAATGCGCGCTCGGCCAGCCGGCGTGCCTTGATGTCGTCCGACAGCAGGGCGTTGGTGGTGCGCAGCTCGGCGGTCTTGTCTTCCACCAGTTGCTGCACCCGGTGCGAGCGCATCGACAGAGCGCGCATGTAGGCCGCGCCCAGCAGCGAGGCGATCACCCCCACCAGCAGGATCAGCAGCGAACCGTAATGGTCGGCGAAGACCGAGCGCGGGGGGATGCTGATCTCCATGTGCCAGGTCTGGCCGGCGATGTCGAAACGGGTGACGGTGCTGGAAGGATGGCGAAACAGGGTACCGGGCTTGAGCAGCTGGTCCAGCCAGTGCGTCTCCCGCGGTGCGCTGTCATGGCGATACACCAGGTTGCCCGGCTCGGCCTCCCGGCCGACGTAGATGCGCAGGCCGATCTCGTGATCCGAGGTCAGGCCGGCACCGTCGAGGATCTTCTGCACCAGGCCATTGAGTTCCAGCACCGCCGTGGTATCGCCCACCAGCAGGGCGCGCCGCGCCGCGTGGTCGGTGGGCTGCACACCGCCCCGGTAGACCGGCTGGATCACCAGCAGGCCGCGCTCGTCCGGGCCGGACTGGGCCAGCTGGAGCGGCAGCGTCGAGGCCGGCCGGCCGCTGACCAGGGCCGCATCCAGGGCATGCCGGATGGCGGCGTTGCCGGAAACGTCCAAGCCCAGCGCGGCTTCATTGCCGGCGGTCGGTTCGACATAATCCACCACCAGATAGGAAGCCTGTTGCGGCGCGCTTTGCAGACGGCCATCCTGCAGGGCGGTGATTTCGAATCCCGGCTTGGCCCCCTGGCGTAGAGCCTCGAAGACCGGCCGGTCTTCGTCGGACACGAAACGCTGCACGCTGAAGGCGCGCACGTAGGGATAGCGCTCCAGCAGCGGGCGGGTGAAGCTCTCGAACTGCTCGCGGCTGGGGTCTCCCACGGTGGCATAGAAGTGATTCACCACCGACTGCACCTGGACCGCCTCTTCCAGCCCGCGCTGGATGGTAAAGGCGCGCAGACCGGCCCGGCGCTCGAAGTCCAGGTTGACGGCATCCTCTTCCAGGTGGCTGGTGGCGACGAAGACCGTCACGGTGGCGCACAAACCCAGCATCAGCGTGAGCGATGCCGACAACGTTGCCCCCAGCTTGTTGATCACACGCTGCATAAATGAATCGTTATATCTTTAGTGAGCCCGATCATAATCCGGACTATCCCTCGTTATCGGCCGTAGCGGATTTATTTTTAATCGGCACACTCCCGGCGGGCGCGGATCCCATCGCCAGGTCGTTTTCATGTTTCCCCACGGGAACATGCGGCCGCCTGCGCGGCCGGTCCTGCTCAGTAGGCGGCCGGTGCCGCATTGCGCTTCTGCTGCGCCTCGCGCGCCTCCCGCTCGATCTGCTGGGCCTGCATGAAGGCGTCGAAGGAGCGCTCGATGGTGGCGCGCTCGACGTCGCGGGTGATGAAGACGATGCGGCTGCGGCGATCCTCGGAAGGCCACTGCGGCAAGGTGGCAGTCGGATGGAAGATGTGCTGCACGCCATGGATCACGGTCGGCAGTTCCTCGCCCTTGAGGTTGAGGATGCCCTTGATGCGCAGGATGTTGGGCCCCTTGAAGCCCACCAGCAAGCTCAGCCATTCATCGAAGAGCACCGGGTCGATCGGTTCGTCGAAGGTAAAGCAGAAGGCACGGATATGGTCGTCGTGACGGTTCACGTCGTGGGCGTGATCATGCTCGTGATGCGCGTGTGCATGCGCGTGGCCGTGATCATCATGTCCATGGTCATGATGACCGTGGTGATGGTGGTCATGCCCGTGATGGTGATGCTGGGCCGCTTTCTCGGCGAAGGCTTCCTCGTTGAGCCAGCGCGCCACGTCGGGCATCTTCTCGCCCGGCTTGAACAGGCCCGCATCCAGCAGCTCGCCTGCCGCGATCTGGCCCACCTGCGGCTGCAACTGGCGCGCACCGGGGTTCAGCGTACGCAGGCGCGCCTGCAGCGCCGACAGCGTGGCAGCGTCGGCCAGGTCAGTCTTGGTCAGCAGCAGGCGGTCGGCGACCGCCGCCTGTTGCACGGCTTCCGGATGATTGTCCAGGGTCGACATGCCATTGACCGCATCGACCGTGACGATCACGCCATCGAGACGATAGCGCTCCGAAATGAAGGGGTCCGTCATCAGCGTGTGCAGGATGGGCGTGGGCGAGGCCAGGCCGGTGGTCTCGATGACCACCCGGTTGAACTTGCGCTGGCCGCCTTCGGCGAAGCGCCAGCTGATGTCCTTGAGCGTCTTCTTGAGATCGCCACGGATGGTGCAGCACAGGCAGCCGCTGCTCATCTCGACGATGGTTTCTTCCTGGCTGTGCGCCACCAGCAGATGATCCAGCCCGATCTCGCCGAACTCGTTGATGATGACCAGCGTGTCCTTCATTTCCGGCTGGGTGATCAGGTGATTCAACAGCGTGGTCTTGCCGCTGCCCAGGAAACCGGTGAGCAGGGAAACGGGAATCGGCGCAGCGCCGGCGGGTACGGATGGGTTCATGTTGTAAAGACGGGATGAGAATGGACAGTCCAGTCACCATGCTAACCGATGCGTCAAGGGGGCAGGCCGGAACGGGCAAAAAAAAGACGGACCGTATCGGCCCGTCTGGTGTTGTGCGATTCCCTCGCGCAGCTTACCCGTGCAGTTCACTCATTGTCGTGCGCATCCAGCGGCACCTTCTCCGGCTGCGGCTGGGCCTCGCCCTTGCCCAGGCCCGGCAGCAGGTGCCCCAGCTTGCGCGCCTTGGTCCCCAGGTAGCCGATGTTGAAGGGATTGTGGTTGGCGATCAGGGCAATGCGCTCGGCCACGGTGATGCCGCTCTCTTCCAGCGCCTTCACCTTGCGCGGGTTGTTGGTCATCAGGCGCAGGCTGGTGATCTTCAGGTGGGCCAGCATGGGCAAGACGATGGTGTAGCGCCGCATGTCCGCCGGGAAGCCCAGGCGTTCATTGGCTTCCACGGTATCGGCGCCCTGGTCCTGCAGGTGGTAGGCGCGGATCTTGTTCAACAGGCCGATGCCGCGGCCTTCCTGGCGCAGGTAGAACAGCACGCCCCGGCCTTCCTTGGCGATCTTCTTCAGGGCGGCCTCCAGCTGGGCGCCGCAGTCGCAGCGCTGGGAGAACAAGGCGTCGCCGGTGAGGCACTCGGAATGCACGCGGCCCAGCACCGGCACGCCGTTGCCGACATCGCCCAGGGTCAGGGCCAGATGTTCCTTGCCGGAAACTTCATCGTAGAAGGCGTGCAGCTCGAAGGTGGCCCAGGGCATGGGCAACTTGCACGAACTGACGAAGACCAGTTTTTCTTCCGGCGCGGCGGCGGCCGGGGCGATGGATGAGGACATGACAACCTGCTTTCGAATCGAATGCTCAGAACCGCGTATCTTACCTTGCGGCCGGGTTTCTTTCAGCGCCTCGCCTGCGGCGGTGAAGGCAATTGTCCAATTCGTGCAGGGAATTTGAACAGGCTGCGGCCAACCGGCCAGGTCCGGCTAGCCGGGCGCGGGAAGCAGATCGAGATACAGGCTCAACGAGCGCTGCACGCTCTCGGCGACCAGCGCGGTGATGTCATCATGATCACCACTGACGCAGGCCTCATCGAGAGCATCGTAATAGGCCAGGCGGTCTTCCTTGCGGATCACGGCCGGCGGGTAGCCTGCCTTCATCAGTTCCAGGTTCAGCAGCAATCGGCCGGTACGACCGTTGCCATCCACAAAGGGATGGATCTTCACGAAGCGCGTATGCAGCTGCGCCGCCCGCTCGACCGCATGCAGCTTGCCTGCCTGGCGATACCAGTCCAGCAGCGCCGCCATTTCATCGTTGAGGTGCAGGAAATCCGGCGGCGTGGTGCTGGCACCGGCGATCACCACGTTTTCACGGCGGTAGCGGCCGGCCTCATCGGCATCGATACCCTTCAGGACCAGGCTATGGAGGTCCTTGATATGCGACTCGCTCAAGGCTTCATTGCCGGCGACGATCTGTTCCACCAGCAGGATGGCATCGCGGTGATTGATGGCCTCGAAGTGTTCGCGCAGGGACTTGCCGCCGACGGTGATGCCTTCCAGCACCACCTTGGTCTCGCGCAGGGTCAGCGTATTGCCTTCGATGGCGTTGGAGTGATAGGTCCACTCCAGCATCAATTTGTCGCGCAGGGAGGCGACCGTGTGAGGGGGTAATGGCCGGGCGGCGTCCAGCCTCGCCCGGTCGGCATCGATGCGGTCGAACCTGACTGGGGGCGGCATCTGGCTGCCTCGGCTCGGACCCGGGCTTACACCAGCCCGTGTGCCTGCTGGTCGGCGTGATAGCTGGAACGCACCATGGCGCCCACGGCGGCGTGCACGAAGCCCATCTTGTAGGCCTCTTCCTCGTACATCTTGAAGGTGTCGGGGTGCACGTAGCGGCGTACCGGCAGGTGGTCGCCGCTGGGCATGAGGTACTGGCCGATGGTGAGCATGTCGACGTTGTGGGCGCGCATGTCGCGCATGACCTGCAGCACTTCCTCGTCGGTCTCGCCCAGGCCGACCATGATGCCGGACTTGGTCGGCACTTCCGGATGCAGGTCCTTGAAGCGCTTCAACAGGCTCAGCGAATACTCGTAGTCGGAACCGGGGCGGGCTTCCTTGTACAGGCGCGGCGCGGTTTCCAGGTTGTGGTTCATCACGTCCGGCGGGGCCATCTTGAGGATTTCCAGGGCGCGGTCCATGCGGCCACGGAAGTCCGGGGTCAGGATCTCGATGCGGGTCTCGGGCGATAACTCGCGTACACGCTGGATGCAGGCCGCGAAGTGGGCGGCACCGCCGTCACGCAGGTCGTCGCGGTCCACGCTGGTGATGACCACGTAGGACAGGCGCAGCTGGGCGATGGTCTTGGCCAGGTTTTCCGGCTCGTTGGGGTCCAGCGGGTCGGGACGACCGTGGCCGACGTCGCAGAACGGGCAGCGGCGGGTGCACTTGTCACCCATGATCATGAAGGTCGCCGTGCCCTTGCCGAAGCATTCGCCGATGTTGGGGCAGGAGGCTTCCTCACAGACCGTCACCAGGTTGTTGGCGCGCAGGATGTCCTTGATCTCGTAGAAGCGCGTGGTCGGCGAGCCGGCCTTGACGCGAATCCAGTCCGGCTTCTTCAGCTTTTCGGCGGCCACCACCTTGATGGGAATCCAGGCCGTCTTGCCGGCGCCCTTCTGCTTGTCCAGCGGGTTCACGCGGGCCGCACCGGCGGCATTGGCATTGGAGGAGGAATCTGCTGCGGGAGTGATTTCGGTCGTCATGTCGGTCGTTCCGGCCCCGGGCGCGCTCAGCGCGTGAGGCTCAAGCCATGCCCGCGAAGCGGGCGATCAGTTGGTCGGCAAGCAAGTCCTGGACATCGGCCAGGCGGGCCTGTCCGGCCCCCAGGGTCTGCATGTCCACGGTGGCCAGGCCTTCGTAGCCACAGGGGTTGATCCAGGAAAACGGTGCCAGGTCCATGGCCACGTTGAGCGATACCCCGTGGTAGGTGCAGCCGTTGCCCCGTATCTTCAAGCCCAGCGCGGCCACCTTGGCGCCCTGCCAGGGGCCGTCGGCGGCGTAGATGCCGGGCGCCCCTTCCTTGCGTACACCGGCGAGATTATACGCCGCCAGCGTGGCGATCACCGCCTCTTCGATGTTGTGCACGAATTCCCGGGCGAACAGGCGCGCCCCGCTGCGATTGCGGCGCAGGTCCATCAGGAGGTAGATGACCACCTGTCCGGGACCGTGGTAGGTGACCTCGCCTCCCCGGTCGGTCTGCACCACCGGGATGTCGTGCGGGTTCAACACATGGGCGCGGTCGGCGCCCAGGCCCAGGGTATAGACAGGGGGATGTTCGACGATCCAGAGCTGGTCGGGGCTGTCGGCGGTACGCGCATCGGTGTAGGCGCGCATGGCGGCGAAGCTGGTCTCGTAGGACTCGACGCCGCGCCGTACGAGCTCTGGACGGCGGGCCGTGGCGGCGGGCGTGATGCTGGCGCTGGCGGGGGGTAGTGCGGTTTGCATGCCCGCCAGTGTAGCGAAATTCGGACAGGGCCGTGTCAGAACCAGCGGATCAGTCCGTGCGGCAACAACTTGCTGATACGTACCGTATCGCCACCCTCGGCGCCGGACAGCAAGGGCGCCTGCGGGGCGATGGCAGAACCTGCGCCGGACAGCCAGCCGCGCCAGCCCGCCCGACGCAGGGGCGACACCGTGAACTCGGCCGCGCCGTGCACCGCTTCGAGTATGGCCAGCCCGCGCCCGTGGTAGTCAAAGCAACGTCCGGCCGCGAGCCAGATGTCCTGCCGGCAGCCGGCAATGGTCAGCCACACCAGGCCGCTGGTGACGCGGATGCGCACCCCACCGCGCAGGCGGCGGGTCTGCGTCTGTCCTTCCAGAAGCCGTTCCGGAATTGTCTGATCTGCGAATGAAATTGCCATGTCGGGTACTCCCTTGCGAAAATCCAGGCAAGCCGCGTCCCTGCCGCGCTGCCCGATCGGGTGCGGCTTTCAGAGGGAAAATGCCTGGAGTGATGGTGAATGAGTCACCATTGTAGGAAAACCCTGCAGCACAACAAAACGATATATATTGCGTTTCTTTGCGAATGGAATTCACAAGGAGCCCACCATGGCCGATCTCCGGAAACTGCCCAACCTGCCCGCCCTGCGTGGCTTCGACGCGGCCGCCCGCCACGAATGCTTCTCGCGCGCGGCCGAGGAGGTGCATGTCACCCCCAGCGCCATCAGCCACCAGGTGCGCGCGCTGGAAGCAGACCTGGGCCTGCAGCTCTTCAAACGCCACGGCAAGCGTATCGCCATCACCGAGACCGGCCAGCGTCTCGCCGCCACCATCCGCAAGTCGCTCGGCGAAATCGCCCAGGCCGCCGAACACCTGCGCAGCCTGAACCGCCAGCAGCGCCTGGTGATCTCGGTCACGCCCTCGTTCGCGTCACGCTGGCTGGCGCCGCGCCTGTGGAAGTTCATCGATGTCCATCCGGAGATCGAGGTGGTGCTGCAATCGGGCAGCCATCTGGCCGACCTGCGTCTGGACGGGGTGGATGTGGGCATCCGCTTCGGTCGCGGAAAGTACAGCGGCGTGGTCACCGAAAAGCTCAGCGACGATTACTACTACCCGGTGGCCGCGCCCGGCTATCGCGGCAACGGTGGTCGTAGCCGCAAGCTCACGCGCCCGGCCGACCTGGCCCATTGCACCCTGTTGCGCATGGATACCCGCGAGTCCTGGCAACCCTGGCTGACCCTGGCCGGGCTGGATCTGCCGGAACCCAGCGGCACGCTGGTGGTGGAAGACTCCTCACTGACCCTGCGCCATGCCGTCGAGGGCAAGGGCGTGGCGCTGTCGCGACACACCATCGCCTCGCAGGAAATCGCCAGTGGCACGCTGGTGCGCCTGTTCGATGTAGCGCTGCTGTGCGAGGAAGCGCATTACCTGGTGCACCTGCCGGAGGGGATGGAAAAGCCCGGCGTGGTGGCCTTCCGCCGATGGATCTTCGAGGAGATGCAACGCTTCCAGGCCATCCCCGGCTGGCCGGGCGATGTGCCGAAAACGCCAGCCCGCAAAAAAGCGAAAAGCCCATGAAAAAACCGGCGCATCCCGAAGGACTGCGCCGGTCTTTGCCGACCTTGCGACACCGCGAACCGGATCAGAGCACGAACTTGACCATCTCGTGGGTGGACAGCGCGCGATAGATGTTGTCGAGCTGGGTGCGGCTGGTCGCGCGCACGGTCAGCGTCAGCGACAGATACTTGCCCTGGGTGGACGGCCGCATCTCGACCTTGCCCGCATGAAACTCGGGATCGTGCTCGATGACCATGGCGACGATGGTTTCGGCGAAATCGTCATGGGTGATCCCGACCACCTTGATGGGGAAGTCGCTGGGATATTCGATCAGGGATTCTTCAGGGGAAATAGTGGGCATAGTCATGGCAAACCGCCTTGGCGTTGTCCGCTTCGGCGCTCCTGGTTTCAATGCTCCCAGATGGGGATGAACCGGCGCGCTTCAAGCGGAGGGTCAGGTGAATACGGGTGGGGGATGCCTGCATTCTACGCCATGCCGGCGACCCGACGTGCAGAAAACGTCAGGGTCGCCATTGACCACATTGCCGACACGCTTACAGACGGGCCTTGGCTGCCTGGTAGGCCGCATAGACCTTGCCGAACACCGGACCCGGACGTCCGCTACCCACCGGCTGGCCGTCCAGCTTGACCACCGGCAGCACTTCCTTGCTGGCCGAGGAAATGATGAGCTCGTCGGCGGCCAGCACTTCCTCGCGGGTGATGCGACGCGACTGCAGCACGATGCCCTCTTCGGCGCACAGCTCTTCCATCAGGCCATAGCGGATGCCTTCCAGGATCAGGTTGTCCTTGGGCGGCGCCGATATCTGGCCATCCTTGACCACCCACACATTGGAGGACGACGCCTCCGACAGGAAACCATCACGGAACTGGATCGCCTCGGTCACTTCATTCTCGGCGGCGAACTGGGCGGCCAGCACATTGCCCAGCAGCGAGGTCGACTTGATCTGGCAGTTGAGCCAGCGGCGATCTTCCATGGTCACGCAGGCCACACCCTGCTCGATGGCCGAAGCTGGCGGCAGCGCCATGGGGTTGGTCATGATCAGTACCGTCGGCACCACTTCCTTGGGGAAGGCGTGGGCGCGCTTGGCCACACCCCGGGTGACCTGCAGGTAGATCATCTGGTCGTCCAGACCGTTGGCCTGCACGACCTGGTCGATCAGGGCGTTCCAGCCGGCCTCGTCATGCGGATTGGGAATACCGATGCTGTCCAGGCTGCGGAACAGGCGCGCCAGGTGCTGGCGACCACGGAAGGCCTTGCGGCGATACATGGGGATCACCTCGTAGATGCCATCGCCGAAGATGAAACCGCGATCCAGCACCGGGACGCGGGCTTCGGACAGCGGCGTGAGTTCGCCATTGAGATAGACGATGGGATCGTTCATGGTGGGCTTTCCAGTAATCATGGGTGAGCGGGTGGATGCGGCGAACCGTGCCGCGATGAATCCATTCTGTCACGCCCTCTCTGCCGAGCTTATGCAAAAACGGTATGGTCGTACCAACCGGTGAGGTCACGACGCGATGGGCTGCATCTGTACCCGATGCCCCGCGCCCTCTCCCTCGCCCGCTGCCGCCGGCACGAACTTCCAGCGCACGTCGTGGAAACGTGCCAGCGTCTCGCGGTGCGCGATGCTGATCACGGTCACGCCCGGCAGCTCGCGCGGCAAGGCGGCATAGAGCACCTCTTCGGTCTCGCCATCCATGGCGCTGCTGGCTTCATCCAGGAACACGATGCGCGGACGATTCAGAAACACCCGCACGAAGGCCAGCCGCTGCTGCTCACCCGGCGACAGTGCCTGGCTCCAGTTGGCCGCCACATCCAGCCGGTCGGCCAGGTGCGACAGCCGGCACAGGGCCAGGTAACGGGTGATGAGGGCATCTTCGAAACTGCCTTCGGCCGCCGGATAGGAGAGCGCGGCCCGCAGGCTGCCGATGGGCAGGTAGCTGCGCTGGGGCAGGAACATCACCGGCGCATCCTGCGGCAGGCCGACCTGGCCATGACCATAGGGCCAGACATCGGCCATGGCGCGGATCAGCGTGGACTTGCCACATCCCGAGGGGCCGCTGATGAGCACGTGCTCGCCCGACTCCACCCGGGCATCGAGACTGCGCATCATCGGCGCACCATCCGGGAAGGACAGCTGCAGACCCGACACCGTCACCGCACTGCCCGCATGCGGTGTGACCTCGATGGTGCGCGCCATGCCGGCCGCGCGCTCCACATCGGCATGAAAGCCCGCCAGCCGGTTGATACTGGCCTTCCAGCTGGCCAGCGTGGTGAAGGCATTGATGAACCATGACAGCGCATCCTGCACCTGGCCGAAGGCATCGCTGATCTGCATCAGTACACCCAGCGAGATGGCGCCCGAGAAGTAGCGCGGCGCCGACACCAGCATGGGGAAGATCACGGCGAACTGGCCATAGAAATTGACGGCCACATTGAGCTTCTTGGTCAGCCGCATGATGTCCCACCAGTTGCGGCGGATATCGTCCAGGCGTGCCGTGAGCTGCGTGCGTTCCTGCGCCTCGCCGCGGTACAGGGCCACCGCCTCCGCATGCTCGCGCACGCGGATCAGGCCGAAACGGAAGTTGGCCTCGAAGCGCTCCTGGTTGAAGCTCAGTCCCACCAGCGGACGACCGATCCACCACACCAGCCCGGACCCGACGGCGGCATAGGCGATGACGAACCAGACCATGTAACCGGGAATGACCCAGCTGTGACCACCGGCCGAAAAACTCAGCGGGCCACTGACCGACCACAGGATATGGATGAAGGAAAACAGGGTGACGCTGCTGGAGATGAACCCGAGCACCAGCGACAGCGTGTCGGAGGTCAGTGCATGCAGGTCCTCGGCGATGCGCTGGTCGGGGTTGTCCGAGAGCCGCCCCTCCTGCCCCTGCTCGATGCGGTAATAGGCGCGATGCGCGAGCCACTGGTCGAGATAGCGGGTGCTCATCCAGTAGCGCCAGCGGATCTGCAGCGCCTGCTTCAGGTAGACGCTATAGATGGCGATGGCCACGAAGACGAAGGCCAGGCCCGAGAACTGCCACAGCAGCGATTTGAACTGCGGATAGTCGCGCGATTGCAGCACGTTGTACATGTCGCGGTTCCACGAGTTCAGGCGCACGTTGATGTAGACCATGCCCAGGTTCAGGGCAATGATGGACAGCAGCAGCGCCCAGGCCTTCCACTTTTCTTCGGACACCCAGAATGGCCGGATGAGCCGCCATATCTGAGCGCGGGTGGCACGGTTGGCGAGATGGCCGGGATCGGCCGGTGGTGTGGAAGCGACTGCAGGGGACGGGTGTTCGGTCATGTCGTGGTCCTGGCGGTTGTTTTGCTGCCCAGCTTGCCGCAGAAGACTTAACGCAGGCTTAAGCACCCTCTCCCCGCCCATCCCGCGGGACTGCGCAGAGGCTATCGCTTCCATCGGAAGATTCAATCCAGGGCCGTGGCGATTGCCGCTAGACTGCCCTCTTCGCACCATGTTGCCGGTCATCAATGCCGTGTCCGAGGGTGGACTAATACCATCGTCTGGTAGGCGCCTGCGGGCTGACCCGCAATAATCAGCAACATCGGCAACATCGGTCACAAGTCACTGTCGCGTCACCAGTCCATCATTCCAGGGAGCCTGTCATGCATCCACTTACCCCCAAGCGCCGCTCACTGAGCGTCGCCGCCCAATTGTCACTGAGCTTTGCGCTGGTACTGGCGATGATGCTGGTGCTGACCGTGGTCAGCATTACCAAGGTCAATGCCATCGAAGGCAGCCTGGCGCGGGTCAGCGAAGACAACAACGTCAAGCAGCGCTACGCCATCAACTTCCGCGGCAGCGTGCATGACCGCGCCATCGCCCTGCGCGACCTGACCCTGGTGGGCGATGCCGAGGTCAAGGACGTGATGGCGCTGATCGACAAGCTCGACGCCGATTACCAGCAGTCGGCCAAGCCGCTCGATGCGGTCTTCGCCAGCATGAGCGTGCGTCCCGACGAGCGCGCCAGCCTGGAACGCATCAAGGCCGTGGAAGTCCGCGCCATGCCGCTGGCTGCCAAGGCCATCGCGGCACGCAAGGCGGGTGACATCGACGCTGCGCGCCAGTTGATGCTGGGCCAGGTCAAGCCGGCCTTTGTCGAATGGCTGGCCGCGATCAACCAGTTCATCGACCTGGAAGAAGGCATGAGCCAGGCTGAATCAGCCAAGGCCCGCAGCACCGCACGCGGCTTCCAGGCCTTCATGCTGATCCTGCTCAGCGCCGCGCTGGTGGCCGGAGTGGTGCTGGCCACGCTGATCACCCGCTCCATCCGTGGCGCACTGGGCGCCGAGCCGGACGAGGTCAAGCACGTGGCGCTGGCCGTGGACCGTGGCGAGCTGTACCACGAGGTGACGCTGCGCCATGCCGGCAATGCGCGTCGCCAGAGCATCATGGAAGCCCTGGCCGAAATGAGCGGCAACCTGCGCAACACCGTCAGCGAAGTGCGCGATGCCGCCGCCGGTGTGGCCACCATCAGCGCCCAGATCGCCGCCGGCAACAGTGACCTCTCGGCCCGCACCGAAGACCAGGCCGCCTCGCTGGAAGAAACCGCCTCGGCCATGGAACAGCTGACCGCGACCGTCAAGCAGAACGACGGCCATGCCCGCGAAGCCAACCAGCTGGCGCGCAATGCCTCCGACATCGCCAAGCAGGGTGGCGCGATCGTCGAAGAGGTGGTCGATACCATGGCCGCCATCAACACCTCGTCGCGCAAGATCGTGGACATCATCGGGGTGATCGACGGCATCGCCTTCCAGACCAATATCCTGGCCTTGAATGCCGCAGTGGAAGCGGCCCGCGCCGGTGAACAGGGCCGTGGTTTCGCCGTGGTCGCCACCGAGGTGCGCAGCCTGGCCCAACGCAGCGCGGCGGCCGCCAAGGAAGTCAAGCAACTGATCGACGCCTCGGTCAACAACGTCGAAGCCGGGACCCGCCTGGTGGAACGGGCCGGCGAGACCATGGAACAGATCGTGGCCAGCGTGCAGCAGGTCACCGATGTGATGGGCGAGATTTCCACCGCCAGCCATGAGCAGAGCGTGGGCATCGAGGAAGTCAACAAGGCCATTGCCCTGATGGATCAGGTGACCCAGCACAATGCCGCGCTGGTGGAACAGGCCAGCGCCGCCGTGGCCACGCTGCAGGAGCAGGCGGTGAACCTGAACCAGGCGGTGGGCGTCTTCCAGCTGGAAGCACCGGACGCGCTGGTGGCGGCACCGGTAGCGGGGGTGGCCCCGGCAAGGACAGCGCAAACCGCACCGCTGTTGCGTACCGTACAGGTCCCGCTGCAAGTGGCACCAGCACTGGCGATGGAAAAACTGGCGGCGTGATGCTCAAGTGAAGTGCTCTGGTGATCAGGTGGCCTCGGTCCGGGCCACCTGCTCTTCCCCTCGCGAGCGGGCAGGCGCTGCTGGCGCTACTCCCTGCGCACCACCCTCCCCCTCACAACTCCCCCAGGAAATCCTCCACGAACGCGCGCATGCGTGCCTGCCGTGCGCTGGCCATGGCCGCTCCGCTGGCGGTCTGGAAGCCCTCCTGCAAGCGCAATAGCTTGGCCGGGAAATGGTCCAGCGCGAAGCGACGATCCTCCAGTACCCGCCCGTGCGCCTGTGGGTCCAGCGGTTCATAGAGCGCCGACCCCATCCGCCCCGCCACATAGAAGCAACGAGCCACGCCAATGGCGCCGATGGCGTCCAGCCGGTCGGCATCCTGCACGATCTTCGCCTCCAGCGACTGCGGCGTGATCTGCGCCGAGTAGCTGTGGGCCTGCACGGCATGGGCTACGCGGTCGGCGTCTTGCGCGGTCCACCCCAGCGCGTCCAGGATTTCCCGCGCGCGTTGCGCCGAGAGCGTCGAGGCCTGGGCGCGCAGGGGCGAATCCTTCTCCACCCGCACGCAGTCATGCAAGAGCACGGCGGCCAGCAGGATGCGCAGGTCACCGCCCTCCTCCTGCTGGAGGCGACGTGCATTGTTCCAGACCCGCAGCAGGTGCGAGAGATCATGCGAACCATCAGCGGCGTCGTCGAGGACATGGGGCAACAACGATAGGGCCAACTGCTCCTGTGGCAGGAAGGCGACGGCGGCTTGAGAGAGATTCATGGCTGCAACAGATGAATAGATGGCAATTCATCAGTATCGCCGATCAGGGAACTTCAAGCGCCGGCCACCATTCCGATTTTCCGACAAGTGTTTTTGTCTTGTCCGATACACCTGGGCCCCACGCCTATGAGATGATGCGGCTTCCATGGCGTCCACCCTATCGCGGGCCAGCCCCGGATCACGATAGCGGCCCTGCTGCCGCAACGATCCGCCAGCCACGCATGAAGCCGCGCCGCAGGCCAACCTGGCCTGTCCTGCGTCCGCCGCAGTATCGCCGTCGCCCGCCGCCCCCTTTTTGGAGTTTGTTGCATGTTCAGCTGGTTCGAAAAACTGGTCCATCCCTACCCGGAAACACATCCCCTGCCGCCGCCACGCGGCTTCATGCGCTTCATCTGGTTCTGTACCCGGGGCGTACGCCCCTACATCGCCGCCATGACGCTGATGACGGCCATCATCGGTGTATTCGAGGCACTGCTGTTTGCGGCGCTGGGCCGCATCGTCGACTGGCTGGCCAAGGTCGAGCCGGCGCACCTGTGGGCGCAAGAAGGGCATACGCTGCTGTGGCTGTTGCTGATCCTGGCCGCCAGTCCGCTGCTGATCGCCCTGCAGACCATGTTCAAGCACCAGACCCTGGCCGGCAACTTCCCCATGCTGCTGCGCTGGAATTTCCATCGCCTCATGCTCAGCCAGAGCATGAGCTTCTACCAGAACGAATTCGCCGGCCGGGTCGCCACCAAGGTCATGCAAAGCGCGCTGGCGGTGCGTGACTTCTGCATGATCGTGGGCGACATCCTGGTCTTCATCACCATCTATTTCGCGACCCTGATCGGCGTGGTCGGCAGCTTCGACATGTGGATGCTGGCACCCTTCTTCGTCTGGCTGGCGACCTTCGCGGTGGCGCTGCGCTATTTCGTGCCACGCCTGTCGGCGGTGGCACGCAGCCAGGCCGATGCGCGTTCGCTGATGACCGGTCGCATCACGGATGCCTATACCAACATCGCCACCGTCAAGCTGTTCTCGCATGCCGGCCGCGAGGCTGATTATGCCCGCAGCGCGATGCGCGAATTCCTGTCGACGGTCAATCGCCAGATGCGGCTGGTGTCCGGTTTCGAGGTGGTCAACCACATCCTGAACATGATCCTCATCATCGGAGCCAGCGGGGTATCGCTGTACCTGTGGACCCAAGGCAAGGTGGGCATCGGTGCGGTGGCCGCCAGCACCGCCATGGCGCTGCGCCTGAACGGCATCGCCCACTGGGTGATGTGGGAAATGTCGGCCCTGTTCGAGCACGTCGGCACGGTGCAGGACGGTATCAATACGCTGGCGCTGGCGCATGACGTCAAGGATGCGCCGGATGCCAAGCCGCTGAAGGTCACGCAGGGCGAACTGCGCTTCGAAGGCGTGAGCTTCAGCTATGGTGGCGCGGCGCCACGTCCGGTGGTGGACCGCCTGGACCTGGTGATCAAACCCGGCGAAAAGATCGGCCTGGTCGGCCGCTCCGGTGCCGGCAAGTCGACCATCGTCAACCTGCTGCTGCGCTTCTACGATATCGAGGGCGGTCGCATCACCATCGATGGCCAGGACATCGCCCACGTCACCCAGGACAGCCTGCGCGCGCAGATCGGCATGGTCACCCAGGACACCTCCCTGCTGCATCGTTCGGTGCGCGAGAACGTGATCTATGGCCGCCCCGACGCCAGCGATGCCGAGATGGTCCACGCCGCCGAACAGGCCGAGGCGCATGATTTCATCGGCACCCTGGCCGACGCCAAGGGCCGCACCGGTTACGACGCCCATGTCGGCGAACGCGGCGTGAAGCTGTCCGGCGGCCAGCGCCAGCGCATCGCGATTGCCCGCGTGATGCTCAAGGACGCTCCCATCCTGTTGCTGGACGAGGCCACCAGCGCGCTCGATTCGGAAGTGGAAGCGGCCATCCAGACCAGCCTGTACAAGCTGATGGAAGGCAAGACCGTGGTCGCCATCGCGCACCGTCTGTCCACCATCGCGGCCATGGATCGCCTGATCGTGCTGGACCAGGGGCGCATTGTCGAGCAAGGCACGCATAGCCAGCTGCTGGCGGCCAACGGCTTGTATGCGCGGCTGTGGGCGCACCAGAGCGGTGGCTTCCTGGGCGAAGAGGAAGACGAAGCAGCAGCGGCCTGATACCGTCGCCGGATAAATGATTTATATCATTTACGCAAAGCCGGGCCGGAAATGAAAATGGGCACACTCTGTTGAGCGTGCCCATTTTTCTTTGTCTGACGAAGATCCGCATGATCATCCATGGCGGTTCCCATCTCAGTCCGAACGGATGTCCCGCTGATGGGAGACCTATCGCCCTTTCTGCAGACCCTTACTGCAGATTGAACGAAGCCGTCTTCACCTCCTTGGAATCCAGGCCCACCTGCACCTGGAATTCACCCGGCTCGGCCACGTATTCCAGCTTGGCGTTGTAGAAGGACAGCGCCTTGCGGTCGATGCTGAAGCGCACCTGCTTTTCTTCTCCCGGCTGCAGCATCAGCTTGCGGAAATCCTTCAGTTCCTTGACCGGCCGCACCACCGAGGCCGCCACGTCGCGGATGTACAGCTGCACCACGGTCGCACCGGCGCGGCGGCCGATATTCTTCACGGTGACGCTGGCCTCCACCTTGCCATCGGCCTGCATGGTGGGCTGCGACAGGCTCACCTCGGAGAGCTTGAACTCGGTATAGCTGAGGCCATAGCCGAAGGGATAGAGCGGGCCATTGGGCTCGTCGAAGTATTGCGAGGTGTAGTTGCCGGGCTTGCCTTCGGTAAAGGGACGACCGACACGCGGATGGTTGTAGTAGCTCGGGATCTGCCCCACCGACCGCGGGAAGGTCAGCGGCAGCTTGCCGGACGGATTGACGTCGCCGAACAGCACATCGGCGATCGCATTGCCCCCCTCGGTGCCGGTGTACCAGGTCTCCAGCACGGCCGAGGCGTTCTCGCGTGCCCAGTTCAGGTCCAGCGGGCGGCCATTCATCAAGACCAGCACCAGCGGCTTGCCGGTGGCCTTGAGCGCCTTGAGCAGATCTTGCTGGCTCTGCGGCAGCGACAGCGAAGTGCGGCTGGAGGATTCATGCGACATGCCACGCGACTCACCCACGGCGGCCACGATGACGTCGGCATTGGCGGCCGCCTGCACGGCTTCGGCGATCATCGCCTGCGGGCTGCGCTTGTCCTGCACCACCTCCGGATCATCCCAGTTCAGGAAGTTGAGGTAATCGACGATGTGCTTGTCTTCGGTGATGTTGGCGCCACGGGCATAGACCAGCCTGCCCTGCGTGCCCACCGCGGCCTGCAGGCCCTGGCGCACGGTGATGGTCTGCTTGTCGCGGCCGGCGGCCGACCAGCTGCCCAGCATGTCGATGTGCGAATCGGCCAGCGGGCCGACCAGCGCGATGCGGGCATTCTTCTTCAGCGGCAGCGTGGCATTGCGGTTTTCCAGCAGCACCATGGACTGCTGCGCGACTTCACGGGCAGCGGCGCGATGCAGGCGTGCATCGGCATAGACATCGGCCGGATCATCGGCAGCACGGCCGATGCGCACGAACGGGTCCTTGAACAGGCCCAGGTCGTACTTGGCGCCGAGGATGTCGCGCACGGCGTTGTCCAGTTCCTGCTGCGAGACCTTGCCCGAGCGCACCAGCTCCGGCAGTTGCTTGATGTAGACCTGGTCGGCCATGCTCATGTCGGTGCCGGCCTTCATGGACAGGCGCGCCGCTTCGCTGTCGTTCTGCGCCACGCCGTGGTTGACCAGTTCGGTGATGGCGCCGTGGTCAGACACGGTCAGGCCCTTGAAGCCCCAATCGCGGCGCAGCAGGTCCTGCAGCAGCCAGGTGTTGGAGGTGGCCGGGGCGCCATTGATGGAATTGAGCGCCACCATCACGGCACCGGCGCCGGCATCGATGGCGGCGCGATACGGCGGCAGGTAGTCGTTGTACATGCGTTGCGGGTCCATGTTGACCACGTTGTAGTCGCGCCCGCCCTCCACCGCCCCATACAGTGCAAAGTGCTTGACGCTGGCCATGACGCGATTGGCAGCGATGGGCCGGGTCTCGCCCTGCAGTGCGCGCACCGAGACATCGGCGATGCGCGAGACCAGGTAGGGGTCTTCACCGAAGCCTTCCGAGGTGCGGCCCCAGCGCGGGTCGCGGCTGATGTCCACCATCGGCGCGAAGGTCATGTCGATGCTGTCGGCGGCGGCTTCCTCGGCGGAGGTGCGCATGGCCTTGGCGACCAGGTCCATGTCCCAGCTGGAGGCCAGGCCCAGACCGATCGGGAAGGTGGTGCGGTGGCCGTGGATCACGTCATAGGCGAAGAACATCGGGATCTTCAGGCGCGAGCGCATCGCGCCTTCCTGCAGCGGCCGGTTCTCGGCGCGGGTGACCGAATTGAAGGTGCCACCGACGCGGCCGGCGGCCAGTTCCTCGGCCAGTTTCTTGGCGGGCATTTCCGGGCCGATGCTGATCAGGCGCAACTGGCCGATCTTTTCTTCCAGCGTCATCTGACGCAGCAGGTCGTCGATGAAGGCGGTCTTGTCACCCAGCAAGGCGGGGTTGGCTTGCGCATGGGCCGCGGGGCCACTGAGCGCGGCGCTACAGGCCAGCGCGCACAGGGTCATGGCCAAGGCCAGGCGGGGGCGGCGCACGGGCGCGGCTTGCCGCTCGGTAAGCTTGTGGGACACGGGTTTCCTCTCTTTTTCTAAACTTTGGCGGCGCGCTGCTCTCTACAGGGTGCAGCGGCCCGTCGAAGGCGGTCTGGCCGGCGGGATCAGTTATTGCTTGTCTTCTATGATGCTTAGCCGGTCGGACGGTTCGCTATATTATTCTGTTTTGATGCCTGTAGGACAGACAGGACCATGGCGGTGACCAGCCCGTTTGTGCTGGAATGCCGCCTCTTTGTGGAGAGATGCATTGATCAAACGTGGATTGAAATGGAATTTCCTGCACGGCATGGTGCTGACAGCTTCGCTGCTGGCAGCCTCGGTGCAGGCGCAGAGCAACCAGGGCTTCGACCTCAACCAGGCCGTGGCACGCGCCAGGGCGCTGGCCGACAAGCCTTACCAGAAACCGGCGAGCAATCTCTCGCCGACCTTTGCGGCGATGCAGTTCGCCGACTACATGAAGATCCAGCCGAAGAGCGAGAAGTTCGAATGGCGCGACCAGAAGACGCCCTTCAAGCTGGCCTTCTACCACCAGGGCATGCAGTTCAACGCGCCGGTGGCGATCCACGAGATCATCGATGGTCGCGTGCAGGATGTGGGCTACAGCACCGACCGCTTCAACTTCGGTGACCTGGCGCTGGCCAAGGACAGCACCGCGCACCTGGGCTATGCGGGCTTCCGGGTGGTCTATCCGCTCAACCGCGATGACAAGGAAGACGAGGTCATGAGCGTGCTGGGCGCGAGCTATTTCCGCGTGATCGGCAAGGGCCAGGTCTATGGCCTGTCGGCGCGCGGCCTGGCCATCGATACGGCCATGCTGAGCGGCGAGGAATTCCCCCACTTCACCGAATTCTGGATCCAGCGTCCAGCCCCGGGCGAGAAGCAGCTGACCTTCTATGCGCTGCTGGATTCGCCACGCGCCACCGGCGCCTACAAGTTCACGTTGACCCCGGGCCAGGATGCGCTGCTGGATGTGCAGGCCCGCGTGTTCCTGCGCGGCGAAGTGGGTCGCCTGGGCATTGCACCGCTGACCAGCATGTTCCTGTTCGGCCCCAACCAGCAATCCTCGCGCCGCAACTTCCGCCCGGCCATCCATGACTCCAACGGTCTGGCGATCCACACCGGCAATGGCGAATGGCTGTGGCGTCCGCTCAACGATCCGCAGAACGTGGAAGTGAGTTCCTTCGAGGTGACCAATCCGCGTGGCTTCGGGCTGCTGCAGCGGGGCCGCGCGTTCTCGGCCTTCGAAGACCTGAAGGACCGCTACGACCTGCGTCCTTCGGCCTGGATCGAACCGCGTGGCGACTGGGGTCGTGGCGCGGTGCAACTGGTGGAAATCCCCACTGCCGACGAGACCAACGACAACATCGTGGCCTACTGGCTGCCGTCGCAATTGCCGGCCCGCGGCACACCGGTGGCCTACGACTACCGCATCCACTGGACCATGGATGAGCCGGCCATCATCAACAACGAGGTGGGCTGGGTCAAGCAGACCTTCCATACCGATGGCGAGCTCACGCAGGCCAACCTGATCCGCGCCTTCGACGGTACCACGGCCCTGCTGGTGGACTTCACCGGCGGCCCGCTGGGCAAGCTGCCGGCCGGGACCCAGGTGCAGCCGCAGGTGAGCGTGTCCAACAATGGCGAGCTGATCGATGCGCAACTGCAGCCCAATCCTGCCATCAACGGCTGGCGCCTGACCTTGCGGGTGAAGATCCGCAACGTCGCACAGGCGGTGGAATTGCGGGCCGCGCTCACTGCCAACGGCAAGCCGCTGACCGAGACCTGGAGCTATCAGCTGCCGCCGCGCTCGGACGTGCAGCGGACCTTCTGATCCCGAGGCACAGAAAAAGTAAATTATTTATATCAATAAAAATGGGCTGCAAGTGACATCACTTGCAGCCCATTTTTTTCGGCGTCGCATCTTGCCTCGTGCCGTGCATCACACCCGGCGCAAACAGGCACAAGCAGGCGATCAGCTCTCCACCGACTCGCCGCGCAGGCGGGCGATGACGCCATCGAGGGCATCGAGGTCGTTGAAGTTGATGATCAGCTGACCCTTGTTGCGGGCGCCGGTCTTGATGCTGACCTGGGTCGCCAGGAGGTCGGAGAGTTCTTCTTCCAGGCGGGCGATGTCACGCGACTTGTCGCGGGCTTCGCGTGGCTTGGCGGCCTGTTCGGCGGAAGCGCGGGTGACCAGCTTTTCGGCGTCGCGCACCGACATGCGCTTGGCCACGATCTGGTTGGCCAGCTGGATCTGGGTCGCCGAATCCACCGCCAGCAGCGCGCGGGCATGGCCCATGTCGATGTCGCCGGCCATGAGCATGGTCTGCACCGGCTTGGCCAGGTTCAGCAGGCGCAGCAGGTTGGACACTGCACTGCGCGAACGGCCCACGGCCAGCGCTGCCTGCTCGTGGGTGAAGGCGAAATCGGTGATCAGGCGATGGATGCCCTGGGCTTCTTCCAGGGGATTGAGGTCCTCGCGCTGCATGTTTTCGATCAGCGCCATGGCGGCGGTGGTCTGGTCGTCCACGTTCTTGACCAGCACCGGCACTTCGGTCAGGCCGGCGATCTTGGCGGCGCGGAAGCGGCGCTCGCCGGCGATGATCTCGTAGACGTCACGGCCGTTCTTCTGGCCGATGGCGCGGATCAGGATGGGCTGCAGCAGGCCCTGTTCCTTGATGGAAGCGGCCAGCTCGTTGAGCGCGCCCTCGTCCATGCGGGTGCGCGGCTGGTACTTGCCGGCCTGCAGCTCGGTGACGGCCATCACGCTGGGCAGGCCGGCCTTGGCCGCTTGCGCCTGCGCTTCTTCGGTGATGTCGGAGGAGCCACCCAGGAGTGCGTCCAGTCCGCGTCCCAGTCCCTTGGATTTTTTCGGTAGAGTTGCCATGCGATTGCCTGATGAAAACGATGCCTGATTACAGCGTCTTGATGCGCTCGACCATTTCCGCGCCGAACGCGATATAGGCCTGCGCACCCTTGGAGGAAGGATCGAAGGTCACGCCCGGCAAGCCGTACGACGGCGCTTCGGCCAGTCGCACATTGCGCGGGATGACGGTCTTGAAGACCTTGTCGCCGAAGTGCTGTTCCAGCTGGTCCGAGACCTGTTGCGACAGCGTCATGCGCGGGTCGAACATCACCCGCAGCAGACCGATCACCTTCAACTCCGGGTTCAGCTTGGCATGCACCTTCTTGATGGTGTTGACCAGGTCCGACAGGCCTTCGAGTGCGTAGTATTCGCACTGCATCGGGATGATCACGCCATGCGCCGAGCACAGGCCGTTCAGGGTCAGCATGGACAGTGCCGGCGGGCAGTCGATGAGGATGAAGTCGTAGTCTTCCGCCACCTCGGCGAAGGCAATCTTCAGGCGCGCCTCGCGCTGCTCCAGTTCGACCATCTCGACTTCGGCACCGGCCAGCTCACGATTGGCCGGCAGCACGTCGAAACCGCCCGCCTCCGAACGCTTGCGCACGCTGCGGATATCGGACATGCCCAACAGCACTTCGTAGATCGACGCTTCCAGCGTGGCCTTGTTGATGCCGGCACCCATGGTGGCATTGCCCTGGGGGTCGAGGTCGGCCAGCAGCACGCGCTGGTTCAGCTGCGCCAGACCGGCGGCCAGGTTGACCGCGGTGGTGGTCTTGCCTACGCCACCTTTCTGGTTGGCGACACAAAATATTTTTGCCATATCTTTTTTATGTGAGCGTTATTGCGTGGTCAACTTGATGCCGAAACCGATCAGGAAGACCCCGGCCGCACGCGAGGCCAGCTTGGCGATGGTGCGATTGCGGGCCATGCGACGGGCGGCGGCATTGCCGACGAAGATCAGGAAACTGCCGTAGAACAAGGTGCAGGTACTGATCACGGCACCCATCGTGAAGAAGGTGAGCGAGCCCTGTTGCGTGGCGGGGTCCAGGAACAGCGGGAAGAACGCCATGTAAAACACGATGGCTTTCGGGTTGAACAAGGTGACCAGAAAGCCGCGCCGGAATTCTGCGGCGTTGGAAAAGGGTACGACTGTACCACCGCCCTCGCCTCTTGCAAACAAAAGACGCCCGCCGAGGTAGGCCAGGTAGGCCGCGCCCAGGTATTGCAGGCCGTGGAACAGCAAGGGGTTGGCATGCAGCAGCGCGGCCACGCCGGCCGCCGCCAGGAACATGAGCACGATGTCACCCAGCATGAGACCCGCCTGCGCCATGAAGCCACCGCGCAAGCCCCCCTTGGCGGCGCAGGTCAGCACGCAGAAGGTACCGGGGCCGGGCAGCAGCAGGAACACCATGGTGGCGGCAATCAATTGCCAGATATCGGTGATGCCGAGGGAATGAAAGATCGCCTGCATGGTGGGTCTCCTTGAATGTGAGCGGCCCGGGTTGCTGCCCGGGCCGCCGGCCTGATGTCAGGTGCCGTATTTACGGCTTGCTCTTGACCACCCGCGCGGTATCGAAACCCTGCTTGGTGGCGTTGTTGAGTGCGTTCTCGTATTGCTCGTCGCTGATGGTCGGCGTGCGCGAGAGTATCCACAGGTATTCGCGCGAGGGGCTGCCGACGGTGGCCAGCGTGTATTGCTCGTCCAGGTCCATGATCCAGTAGTCGCCCCAGACCATCGGCACCCACGACAGCCAGGCCGGCGCAAAGCGCACTTCCAGCTTGCTGTTGTTGCTGCCCGGGACCACCCGCGCCACGCCTTTGGCTTCATCGATGCCATCGGCGGTCTTGCAGCGGTTGGTGACGTCGATCATGCCATCGTCACGGGCAGCATACTCGGCACTGGTGCCGGAGATGCATTTTTTCTGGAAGCTGTTGGGAATCTTGGCGATTTCGTACCACTTGCCCGCATAGCGCTTCAGGTCCACGGAGGGCACGGTCTTGACTTCCTGGGCGCTGGCGGTGGCGATGACGCCATAGGCTGCCATCGAGACCATGGTAGCCACCAGGGCCTGTTTGAGTTTGTTCATCAGGTCGCTCTTTCCATGAAGATGAGATGCCGTTCGGCATCCAGGCCCGGTACCTGCAGGGGCTGCACTCGCTGCACCTTCCACCCCGCCGGCAACCGGTCGATTTCCTCTTGCGGCAGCACACCCTTGAGGGCGATGTATTTGCCACCTTGTTGCAGGAGGTGGTTCGACCATGTGACGAAGTCCTTCAGTTCCGCAAAGGCGCGCGACGTGATGACATCGTACTGTTGCTCGACTGGCAACTGCTCGACACGGGCATGCAGCACCGTCACATTGCCCAGTTGCAATTCAGCCTTGACCTGGTTGAGGAAGGCGGTCTTCTTCTGGACTGTATCGACCAGGGTGATCTTCATCTGCGGCTCGGCCTCGGCGGCCCAGATCGCCAGCACGATGCCCGGCAGGCCACCGCCGGCGCCCACATCCAGCACGCGCTGCGCGCCGGCAAAGGCGGTCATGGCCGAGAGCGAATCCAGCAGGTGGTGCGACACCATCTGGGCCGGGTCACGCAAGGCGGTCAGGTTGTAGACCTTGTTCCACTTCGCCAGCAGGGCCTGGTAGGCCATCAGCCTTGCGATCTGCGCCTCCGAGAGCGTGAGCCCGAGGGCCTGGGCCCCCTCTTTCAGGGTGCGGGTCAGTGAGGACAGGTCTGCAGTGTTGCTCATCCGTGATGCCTTGTTATTGATCTGGGTCGGTAGTGCCGTGGGCAGTAATGTGAATCTTTGCGCAGCCTCAGGCCGCCTGGTTGTCGCTGGCGGCCAGCTGCTTCAGGCCACCCTTCTTCAGGTGCACCAGCAACAGCGACAGCGCCGCCGGGGTGACGCCGGAAATGCGCGAGGCCTGGCCCAGGGTTTCCGGACGGTGCTTGTTGAGCTTCTGGCGCACTTCGATGGACAGTGCCTTGACGTCCATGTAGTCCAGATCGGCGGGCAGCTTCAGGTTTTCGTTATGGTCCTGACGGCTGATCTCGTTGGCCTGGCGGGCGATGTAGCCGGCGTACTTGACCTGGATCTCGACCTGCTCGCGCACCGGACCGTCTTCGATGCCTGGGCCGGCCAGGGGCTGGCCTTCCGTACCGGTCAGGCTCATCAGGCTGTCGTAGTTGACGTTGGGACGGCGCAGCAGGTCCAGCAGGTTGTATTCGCGCTCGATGGCCTTGCCCAGCACACGTTCGGCTTCGGCAGCGGCGAGGATGCGCGGATTCACCCAGGTGGACTTGAGGCGTTCCATTTCACGTGAAACGGCTTCGCGCTTGCGTTCGAAGGCTTCCCACTGGGCATCGCCCACGCAACCCAGTTCGCGGCCGATTTCGGTCAGGCGCAGGTCGGCATTGTCTTCGCGCAGAGAGAGACGGTATTCGGCGCGGCTGGTGAACATGCGATACGGCTCCTGCACGCCCTGGGTGACCAGGTCGTCGACCAGCACGCCGAGATAGGCTTCGTCGCGGCGCGGGGTCCAGGCATCGCGGCCCTGGGTCTGCAAGGCAGCGTTGATGCCGGCCAGCATGCCCTGGGCGGCGGCTTCTTCGTAACCGGTGGTGCCATTGATCTGGCCGGCGAAGAACAGGCCCTGCACCTGGCGGGTCTCCAGCGAGGACTTCAGGCCACGCGGGTCGTAGTAATCGTATTCGATGGCATAGCCGGGGCGCAGGATGTGGGCGTTTTCCATGCCCTTCATCGAGCGCACCAGTTCCAGCTGCACGTCGAATGGCAGGCTGGTGGAGATGCCATTGGGGTAGAACTCGTGGGTGGTCAGGCCCTCGGGTTCCAGATAGATCTGGTGCGAATCCTTGCTGGCGAAGCGGTGGATCTTGTCTTCGATGGAGGGGCAGTAACGCGGGCCCACGCCTTCGATGACGCCGGTGTACATGGGGCTGCGATCCAGGCCGCCACGGATGATGTCGTGGGTACGGCTATTGGTATGGGTGATCCAGCACGGCATCTGGCGCGGATGCATGGCGGCGTTGCCCATGACGGAGAACACCGGTACCGGATCGAGATCGCCCGGTTGTTCTTCCAGGATGGCCAGGTTGATGCTGCGGCCATCGATACGCGGCGGCGTGCCGGTTTTCAAACGGCCTTGCGGCAGCTTCAATTCCTTCAATCGGGCGGAAAGCGAGACGGCAGGCGGATCACCGGCACGGCCGCCGGAATAATTGTTCAGTCCTACGTGGATTTTCCCGTCCAGGAAGGTACCCGCGGTCAATACCACTGCGTGGCCTGCGAAGCGGATACCGGCCTGCGTCACGGCGCCGACGACGCGGTCACCTTCCAGCATCAGATCATCCACTGCCTGCTGGAACAGCCACAGGTTGGGCTGGTTCTCCAGGCGGGAGCGGATCGCTGCCTTGTACAGGATGCGGTCAGCCTGGGCGCGGGTAGCGCGCACGGCCGGCCCCTTGGAGGAGTTCAGGATGCGGAACTGGATGCCCGCCTCGTCAGTGGCAATGGCCATCGCCCCACCCATGGCATCGACTTCCTTGACCAGGTGGCCCTTGCCGATCCCGCCAATGGAGGGATTGCAGGACATCTGGCCCAGGGTCTCGATGTTGTGCGTCAGGAGCAGGGTTTTCTGGCCCATGCGTGCTGCGGCCAGTGCAGCTTCGGTGCCGGCGTGACCGCCGCCAACGACAATGACGTCAAATTGTGTGGGGAATAGCATGATGCGGGCCTCGTGGTGAGGTGAGAACAGAGGCGAGATTATAAGACCTTTTATCCGGACGGGTCGGCAGGCAGGTCCCTGGCTGTTGGTTTACCGCACTTCCCTGCCCTGTCGAACGCTATCGGCGATGACTTCCGATAGGTATAGCTGATCAACGAAACATCATCGCTACTGTTTCACGTGGAACATCGGGAGGATGTCTTTGTGCTTAGATGAAATTCAACGAGCAAATAAAAACGGAGCCCCCGGCTCCGTCTTCAACTTCATTCACGCTGTTTCACGTGAAACATCAAACATGTTTTCTACCGAAGAAACGCGTCATACCCGGACTTCAGGATCAACGCCCCGACCACGATCAGGAACAACTTGCGCACAAAGACGCTGCCATGTTTCATCGCCAGTCGGGTACCGACCAGCGAACCACCGATGTTGAATACCGCCATCAGCAGACCCAATTGCCAGATCACATGGCCGCTATACCCGAACCAGCACAAGGCCGCCAGATTGGTCGCGATGTTGACGAACTTGGAGACCGCCGAGGCCGACAGGAAGTCGTAGCTGAACACCCGTACGAACAGGAAAACCAGGAAGCTCCCCGTACCCGGGCCGAACACACCATCGTAGAAGCCGACCGCACCACCGATCAGGGCGGCGTAGATCATCTCCCTGCTCCCGCTCAGCGTGGGCGCATGGGTCGTACCGAAATCCTTCCTCTTCAGCGTGTACAGCGCCACCGCGATCAATACAAAGGGCAAGGCCTTGCGGATCAGATCGGTCGGGATATGCGTCACCACATACGCACCGAAGAAGGAAAAGGCAAACGCTGCCATGGCTGCCGGTGTCACAGTGCTCCAACGTACTGCCACCTTGCGCGCAAAATTGATGGCGGCAGCACTGGTACCCATGACGCCGGCCACTTTGTTGGTACCCAGCAGCGTGGCCGGTGCGGTGTTGGGAAAGACCGAGAACAAGGTCGGTACCAGCACCAGCCCTCCCCCGCCTACCACCGCATCAATCAGACCGGCAACGAACGCGGCGCCGCACAGGATGACGTAATCAAGCATGCCCTGCCTCCGTGACGAAACGGACCGGGCCGGCATGAGGTGATGTGGAAAAGAGAGACGATGGGGATGATGGCAGTGATGCAAGGCTGTGCATAAGATAAGGCGCGGACTGGTGATCTGGATAATCGGAGAACCGGGATGGCGGACCGGTGCCGTCAATAAGCACCCGCTTTGGCCGGCCCACATTCTACCGCCGCGCCACCAGCAGCATCAGCAACAGATTCGCCCTGCACATTCCTGTTCCGGAACATGAACGATCTGTTATGCCTGGCACAGGACGACGAAAAGACTGTGGACAAAAAAATTACCGCCGGGAAATCACCTGATCGGTGACTTGCCGGCGGCAAGCGGATCACCCTGGGGGTGACCCGCGCTCTGTCGAAGATAGGCTAGTGCGAGCTCTTGGCCTGCCCTTTCCCGATCAGCGCCTGGATTTCCCCGACGATGCCCTTGCGGAAGGCCAGCACGCAGACGATGAAGATGAAGCCGGTCACGATCGTCACCGAATCACCCAGCGTGTTGAACCAGTCGATGCTGGTGGCATTGGCCAGCCAGCTGCCGATGTCACCCAGCTTGTTCTCCAGCATGATGATGATGACCGCGCCGACGATGGGACCAAGGATGGTGCCCAGGCCGCCCACCAGGGTCATCAGCACCACCAGGCCGGACATGCTCCAGTGCACGTCGGTCAGGGTCTCGAAGCCCAGCACCAGCGTCTTGGTGGCACCAGCCAGGCCCGCCAGACCAGCCGACAGCACGAAGGCCAGCAGCTTGTAGCGCGCCACGTCATAGCCCAGCGAGATGGCGCGGGGCTCGTTCTCCTTGATCGCCTTCAACACCTGGCCGAAGGGCGAATGGATGGTGCGCACGATCAGGGCAAAGCCCGCCACCGCGATGGCCAGCACCACGTAGTACAGGGTCATGTCGCTTTCCAGGCTCAGGAAGCCCAGCAGCTTGCCGCGCGGCACGCCCTGCAAGCCATCCTCGCCGCCGGTGAACGGCATCTGCAAGGCCACGAAGAACAGCATCTGCGCCAGCGCCAGGGTGATCATGGTGAAGTAGATGCCTTGCCGGCGGATCGCCAGCAAACCCATCACCAGGCCGATCAGGGCGCCCACCAGGGTGCCGATGATCAAACCCAGCTCGGTTGGCAGTCCCCATACCTTCAGCGCCTGGCCGCACATGTAGCCGGCCCAGCCGAAGAAGGCGGCGTGACCGAAGGACAGCAGGCCGGTGTAGCCGATCAGCAGGTTGAAGGCGCAGGCGAAGAGTGCGAAGCACAGCATCTTCATCAGGAACACCGGGTAGATGCCGAACGGTGCAGCCAACAACAATATTAGTAAAACAGCAATTCCGATTTTCTTGTTCATGCCGGTCTCCGATTATTTCTCTTTGCCGAACAGGCCGGCCGGACGGACCATCAGGACGATGGCCATGATGATGAAGACCACGGTGGCCGACAGCTCAGGGTAGAACACCCGGGTGAGGCCCTCGACCAGGCCGAGCATCAGCCCGGTCAGGATGGAGCCGAGGATGGAGCCCATCCCACCGATGACCACCACCGCAAACACCGTGATGATGAGGTTGGAGCCCATCAGCGGCGAAACCTGGATCACCGGTGCGGCCAGCACGCCGGCGAAAGCTGCCAGTGCCACGCCGAAGCCGTAGGTCAGGGTCACCATCAGCGGCACGTTGATGCCGAAGGCTTCCACCAGCTTGGGATTCTCGGTACCGGCGCGCAGGTAGGCACCCAGGCGGGTCTTTTCGATCACGAACCAGGTCGCGAAACAGACGATCAGCGAAGCCACCACGACCCAGGCGCGGTAGTTGGGCAGCACCATGAAGCCGAGGTTGGTAGCGCCCTGCAGCAGGTCAGGCACCGAATACGGCTGGCCGGAGACGCCATAGATGGAGCGGAAGATGCCCTCGATCATCAGCGTGATACCGAAGGTCAGCAGCAGCCCGTAGAGGTGGTCCAGCTTGTAGAGCCAGCGCAGCATGGTCTTCTCGATGACGATGCCGAATGCGCCCACCAGGATCGGTGCCACGATGAGCATGACCCAGTAGTTCAGGCCGAGATAGGACAGGCCCATCCACGCCAGGAAGGCGCCCAGCATGTACAGCGTGCCGTGCGCGAAGTTGATCACGTTGAGCAAGCCGAAGATCACCGCCAGGCCCAGCGAGAGCATGGCGTAGAAGGAGCCGTTGACCAGTCCCAGCAGGAGCTGGCTCAACAGGGCTTGCAGGGGTATGCCGAATAGTTCCATAAAAACCCGTTCATCCAGATGGGTGAAAATCACCATCGCCCGGCGCCCTACAGCAAAAATCTGCCATCCCCGCGTGAACAGAAATGACAGATTTTGCTGGGCTGTGCGATGGCCTTACTGCTTGTTGCGCGCTGCTCGGTGCGTCCTGCTTACTTCCAGGCCGCGCACTTGGATTCAGCCTTGGTGGTCCAGGCCTGCTCGGCAGGAATGGTCTGCACCAGCTTGTAGTAGTCCCACGGATACTTCGATTCCGACTGGGCCTTGACCTGGTACAGGTACATGTCGTGCATCACGCGGCCGTCGGCGCGCAGGTAGCCGTTCTTCTGGTACATGTCGTTGAACTTGGCCTTGCGCAGGGCAGCCATGACCTTGTCCGAATCGTCGGTACCGATTTCCTTGACCACCTTCAGGTATTGCAGGGCGGCCGAGTAGTCGGCGGCTTGCAGGGACGACGGCATTTTCTTGCGCACGGCGAAGTAGCGCTTGGCGAAGGCACGGGTCTCTTCGTTGGCATCCCAGTACCAGCTGTCGGTCAGGTACAGGCCTTCGGTGTTCTTCAGGGTCAGCGAGTGCACGTCGTTGATGAACACCAGCAGACCTGCCAGCTTGGCGGTCTTGGTGATGCCGAACTCGTTGGCGGCCTTCACCGAGTTGATGAAGTCGCCACCGGCGTTGGCCAGGCCGATGATCTGGGCCTTGGAGCTCTGTGCCTGCAGCAGGAAGGAGGAGAAGTCGGACGCACCCAGCGGGTGCTTGACCGAACCCACCACGGTGCCGCCGGATGCCTTCACGACGTTGGCGGTGTCGGATTCCAGGGAGTGGCCGAAGGCGTAGTCAGCGGTCAGGAAGAACCAGCTCTTGCCGCCCTGCTTCACCACTGCCGAACCGGTGCCCTTGGCCAGGGCGACGGTATCGTAGGCGTAGTGCACGGTGTAGGGCGAGCACTCTTCATTGGTCAGGCGGGCCGAACCGGCGCCGATCTGCATGTAGACCTTCTTCTTCTCGGCCGCTACCTTGGCGCTGGCCAGGGCGGTACCGGAGTTGGTGCCACCGATGAGCATGTCCACGCCCTGCTGGTCGAACCATTCACGGGCCTTGCTGGCGGCCACGTCGGCCTTGTTCTGGTGGTCGGCCACGACCAGTTCGATCTTCTTGCCGTTGATGGCGCCGCCCATGTCGGCGATCGCCATCTTGATGGCTTCTGCGCCACCCTGGCCATCGATGTCGGAATACACGCCCGAGATATCGGTGATGAAACCGATCTTGATCACGTCGCCCGAAATCTGGGCCGAAGCCGATGCCGTCGCGAATGCTGCCGCTGCAGCGGTAATCGCCAGTGCCATTGCCTTAAGTTTCATATTCATCTCCTCTGTTATGAAGCCCGCGTGTCATAGTGAAGCGAGACAACTTGGTGGAACGGGGAAAGGATCGCTCACCCCGCTGACGTACTTGTTTGGCAGTACTTCTTGTTCTGGTGATGCAGGTGCTACGGAAAAATCAGGAAGGCGGCGCAGCCGTGGCGCCGCTCACGCGAGCGTGGATCGGGATCAGACGCCCAGCAGCTCGTTCAGGGTCTGCATCTTCGCTTCCAGCTGCGAGGAGGCGAAGGACTCGACGATCTGGCCATGTTCCATGACATAGAAGCGATCGGCCAGGGGCGCGGCGAAGCGGAAGTTCTGCTCGACCATCACGATGGTGTAGCCCTTGGCCTTCAGGGTCGTGATCATGCGCGCCAGTGCCTGCACGATGACCGGTGCCAGGCCTTCGGAAATCTCGTCGAGCAGCAGCAGGCGGGCACCGGTGCGCAGGATGCGGGCCACCGCCAGCATCTGCTGTTCGCCACCGGACAGACGCGTACCCTGGCTGTTGCGACGTTCCTTCAGGTTGGGGAACATGTCGTAGATCTCTTCGATCGACATGCCCTTCTCGGTCTTGGAGACGAAGGGCGGCAGCATCAGGTTTTCCTCGGCGGAGAGCGAGGAAAAGATGCCGCGTTCTTCCGGGCAGTAACCGACGCCGTGGTGGGCGATCTTGTGGGTGGGCAGATTGATGGTTTCCTGGCCGTTGATCTTGATCGATCCCTTGCGGGTACCGACCAGGCCCATGATGGAGCGCAGCGTGGTGGTACGGCCAGCGCCGTTGCGGCCCAGCAGCGTGACCACTTCGCCCTGGTGCACGTTCAGGTCGACGTTGTGCAGGATGTGCGATTCGCCGTACCAGGATTGCAGGTCACTGATCTGCAGTACCAGCGGCGCGTTGGAAGACGAGGTGCTGGTGGTGACATTCATGGTGGCGGTGCTCATCAGTGCGCTCCCTGCAGTTCGGCCGAGGTGCTGCCCATGTAGGCTTCCATCACCTGCGGATTGCGCGAGACTTCTTCATAGCTGCCTTCGGCCAGCAGCGCGCCACGTTGCAGCACGCTGATGCGGTCGCAGATGCCGGAGATCACGCTCATGTTGTGCTCCACCATGAGGATGGTGCGGCCGGCCGAGACCTTCTTGATCAGCGCCGTGACGCGGTCCACGTCTTCGTGGCCCATGCCCTGGGTGGGCTCGTCCAACAGCATCAGTTCCGGTTCCATGGCCAGGGTGGTGGCGATCTCCAGCGCGCGCTTGCGGCCGTAGGGCAGGTCCACCGTGGTGGTGTGGGCGAAACCGGTGAGGTCCACTTCTTCCAGCAACTGCATGGCACGCTGGTCGAGCTGCTTCAGGCTCTCGCCGTTCTTCCAGAAATGGAAGGAGGTACCGAGCTTGCGCTGCAGGCCGATGCGCACGTTTTCCAGCACGCTCATGTGCGGGAAGACGGCGGAAATCTGGAAGGAACGGATGATGCCCTGGCGCGCGATCTGCGCCGGTGCATCCATGGTGATGTCTTTGCCGTTGAACAGGATCTGGCCCGAGGTCGGTACCAGGAACTTGGTCAGCAGGTTGAAACAGGTGGTCTTGCCGGCGCCATTGGGGCCGATCAATGCATGAATATGGCCGCGCTCAATTTGCAGGTTGACCGCGCTCACTGCCGTGAAACCCTTGAATTCCTTCGTCAGGTTTCTTGTCTCCAGAATGACGTCTGTCATGGTCTCTTCTTTCCCTTTGATGCCCGCGCCGGTTGATCCGGTCGTCAAGGCCTGCCTGCTGCGGTTGGCCTGCATCTTGTGGATGCAGGCGCCGCCGTTTTCTACCTGGCGAATCGAGAAGCTCGTTTTAATATTTGGCGCATAGTAGCCGGTTCGTACCATTCATACAATACGTATAAACACCGTATCCGCCAGCGGCTGAGAATACCCCGTTTACGCCCGGGAAAGCAGGCTGGAAGCGACTTTCTCGGCAATCATGACAGTCGGCGAATTGGTATTGCCGGAGGTGATGGAGGGCATCACGGAGGCATCGGCCACGCTCAGTCCCGACACCCCGCGCACGCGGCAATGCGCGTCCACGACGGCGGCGGCATCGTCGCTGCGCCCCATGCGGCAGGTGCCGACCGGATGGAAGATGGTGGTGCCCACGTCGCCGGCGGCGCGGCGCAGATCCTCTTCGCTCTGGTACTGCACGCCGGGCTTGTACTCCTCGGGCTGATAGCGTGCCAGGGCGGGAGAGCCGGCGATGCGCCGGGTCAGGCGCAGGGCGTCGGCGGCGACCTTCAGGTCTTCTTCGGTGGACAGATAGTTGGTGGTGATGCGCGGCGCCAGCGCGTGATCGGTGGAGGCCAGGCGCACGTGACCGCGCGAGGTCGGACGCAGGTTGCACACGCTGGCCGTGAAGGCCGGGAAAGCATGCAGCGGGTCGCCGAATTTTTCCAGCGACAGCGGCTGCACGTGGTACTGCAGATTGGCGCTGGCCTGCTGCGCATCGGACCTGGCAAAGGCGCCCAGCTGCGAAGGCGCCATCGACATCGGGCCGCTTTGCATCAACAGGTATTCCAGTCCGATCTTCATCTTTCCGAAGAGAGTCGAGGCCATGGCATTGAGGGTCCTGGTGCCGTTGACCTTGAACACCATGCGCATCTGCAGGTGATCCTGCAAATTCTCGCCCACGCCGGCCAGGGCCTGGACTACCGGGATCTGATGCTGCTGCAACAGCGCAGGCGCACCGATGCCCGACATCTGCAGGATATGCGGCGAGCCGATGGCGCCGGCGCACAGGATGGTCTCCTTGGCCTCGGCCAGCCACTCGCTGCCACCACCGGTGAATTCGACGCCGGTGCAGACCGGTCCGTTGGCACCCTGCTCCATGCGCAGCTTCCTGACGTGCGAGCCGGTCATGATGGTCAGGCTGCCATCCTTCATGGCAGGCCGCAGGAAGGCCTTGGAAGCGTTCCAGCGCACGCCACGCTTCTGGTTGACGTCGAAGTAGCCACAGCCCTCGTTGTCGCCCCGATTGAAGTCATCAAGCTTGGGGATACCGTTCTCAGCAGCGGCCTCGCGGAAGGCGTCCAGGATGTCCCAGCGCAGGCGCTGCTTCTCCACCCGCCACTCGCCCCCGGCGCCGTGGAATTCGCTCTCGCCCAGGTGATAGTCCTCGCTCTTGCGGAACCAGGGCAGCACCTGGTTCCAGCGCCAGCTGTCGTCGCCGGTGACGTCCGCCCAGTGCTCGTAGTCACGCGCCTGGCCGCGCATGTAGATCATGCCGTTGATGGAGGAACTGCCGCCCAGCACCTTGCCGCGCGGGTAGATCAGGCTGCGCCCGTTCAGGCCGGGATCGGCCTCGGTGCGGAACATCCAGTCGGTGCGCGGATTGTTGATGCAGTAGAGATAGCCCACCGGAATATGGATCCAGATGTAATCGTCCTTGGCGCCCGCTTCGATCAGCAGCACCTTCTTGCCGGTCTTCCTGGACAGCCGGTTGGCCATGACGCAGCCGGCTGTCCCGGCGCCGATGATGATGTAGTCGTATTGCCCTGCCGATTGCATGTTGTCTCCGCTATGTTCTTGTTCTTGCCGTTGAGTTGCTTCGGCCGTTCGGCCTGGGTAGTCGCGTAGCGACGTATCGAAGGTGCGTCTACGGTGAATCTTCGATACGCGCCTGCGGCGCTACTCAGTCCGAACGGTCGGTATTGTCTCGTCGGCTTACTTGGCCACCGGCATGGTGAACTCCGCCCCCTTGCCGATGGTGGCCGACCAGCGCTGCATGATGGACTTGTAGCGCGTATAGAAGCGGATGCCCTCCTCGCCATAGGCATGGGTATCGCCAAAGAGCGACCGCTTCCAGCCGCCGAAGGAATGCCAGGCCATCGGCACCGGGATGGGCACGTTGATGCCCACCATGCCGACCTGGATGCGGCGCGAGAACTCGTGCGCGGTATTGCCATCGGCGGTGAACAGCGACACACCGTTGCCATATTCGTGGGCGTTGATCAGCTGCACGGCCGAGGCGAAATCCGGTACCCGCACCACGCACAGCACGGGACCGAAGATTTCTTCCTGATAGATCTTCATGTCGGTGCTGACGTTGTCGAAGAGCGTACCGCCGATGAAGAAACCTTCTTCATGGCCCGGCACCTTCAGGCCGCGACCATCGACCAGCAGCCTGGCGCCGGCATCCACACCGCTCTGGATATAGCCTTCCACCTTGGCCTTGTGGGCCGCGGTCACCAGCGGGCCCATCTCGGCATCGTCTTCCATGCCGTTCTTGACCTTCAAGGCCTTCACGCGCGGGATCAGGGCGTCCACCAGCTTGTCGGCCACGCTGCCCACGGCCACCGCCACCGAGATCGCCATGCAGCGCTCGCCAGCCGAGCCATAGGCCGCGCCGATGAGCGCATCCACGGCCTGCTCAAGGTTGGCGTCGGGCATGACCACCAGGTGGTTCTTGGCGCCGCCCAGGGCCTGTGCGCGCAGCGGGAAGGTGCCGGCGCGTTCGGTGGCCTTGCGATAGATGTATTCGGCGATCGGGGTGGAACCGACGAAGGAGACCGCCTGCACCTCAGGATGCTCCAGCAGCGCATCCACCGCCACCTTGTCGCCCTGCACCACGTTGAAGACGCCATCGGGCAGGCCGGCGCGCTTGAACAGTTCAGCCAGCATCAGCGAAGGTGAAGGATCACGCTCGGAGGGCTTGAGCACGAAGCTGTTGCCGGTGGCGATCGCAATCGGCGCCATCCACAGCGGCACCATCACCGGGAAGTTGAATGGCGTGATGCCGGCCGTCACGCCCAGCGGCTGGCGCAGGTTCCAGTTGTCGATACCGCCGCCGATGTTGTCGGTGAACTGGGTCTTGAGCAATTGCGGGATACCGGTGGCGAATTCGACGATTTCCAGGCCACGCGTCACCTCCCCTTTCGCATCCGAGAACACCTTGCCATGTTCCAGCGTGATGGCGCGGGCCAGGGCATCGTGGTTCTGCTCGATCAACTCCTTGAACTTGAACAGCACACGGGCGCGCTTCAGGGGCGCGGTCTCGGCCCAGGCCGGTGCGGCGGCACTGGCAGCGGCCACTGCAGCGTTGACTTCGGCCACCGATGCCAGCGACACCTTGGCTGCAACGGCGCCGGTAGCCGGATTGAAGACATCCTGGCTGCGGCCGCTTTCCGAACGCGAAAGCTGGCCATTGATGAAGTGGTCGATGTGCGGGAGGCTCATAAGTTTTCCTTTGGTGTTGTCGATGTCGGGTGAAGGCGCCGTCTCCTGCGCCTTCCTGCGATGCGTCGACCAGGTCGGGGTCGGCATGGAACCGCAAGAATAGTCCTCGCCCGAGCCCGCATCCAATGAGGAATTATCAAGAGCAATATAAAGGATGCTTATAATCCATCTTTATTGTTCACATACTACCCACACGATTCCCACAAGCTATTCACCTGGATATCCACGGCCTTATCCACAAGTGTGGAAAGCCAGGATAGACCAGTAATCGCTGGAGATGATGATGGATTTGACGCAATTACGTGCATTTATCTCGGTTGCCCATGAAGGTAACCTGACCCGGGCCGCTGAAAAGCTGCATCTGACCCAACCAGCTGTCAGTCTGCAGATCAAGGGGCTGCAGGAAAGCCTGGGCCTGCAATTGTTCAATCGCAGTGCATCCGGCATGGTCTTGACGGTGGAAGGCAATACCTTGCTGCCGCTGGCCGAGCGTATCCTCGCCGATGTCCAGGAATTGCGGCGCCATGCCAGCGGACTGCGCTCCAGTGACGATGTTTTGACCGGGACACTGGCCATCGGCACCATCCTCGATCCAGAATTCATCCGGCTCGGTGCTTTCCTGAAGTTGCTGGTCGAACATCATCCGCGCCTGTCGACCCAGCTGTCACATCACATGTCGGGGTCGGTCCTCAACGAGGTGCGGGCCGGCCATCTGGACGTCGGTTATTTTCTGGGCGATCCCGGCAAGGGCTTCCACGCCATGACGCTGACCTCCTTCACCTACAACGTCATCGCCCCGGCGGGATGGAAGAACCGGGTCTCGGGCAAAAGCTGGAAGGAACTGGCACGCCTGCCCTGGATCTGGACTCCGGCAGAATCAGCACATCATCGCCTATTAAGCCGTATCTTCGCGCAACATCAATCAAAGCTGCACACGGTTGCACTGGTGGACCAGGAGTCATCGATGCTGGACCTGGTCAAGTCCGGCGTCGGGCTGTCCCTGGCGCGCGAGTCGATTGCCTTGAACCAGGCACAGGCGCATGGTCTGGTCATCGCCGATGCAGTCGAGTTGTCCACTGACTTGAGTTTTATTTCATTAGAAAAAAGACAACACGAAGATGCCATCAAGGCAGTGTTTCAATTATTGCAAGAAGTCTGGCAGGCCTAATGAAGTGAAATACCCGCCTGAAAGCGGCGTTACAGATATCTCCGATGTATCTGCATGGCAATAGACGGACCGATTTCACCGTCTTCCTGCCGAACCCAAAGGGCCGTAATGCCGTTACATGCCTTTGCCAAGGGCTTTCTGCCGGGTTTTGGTGTTTGAAAGCCAAGTTTTTGGAAAGATGTCCACCGCGTGCGCTCTTCTGCTCTTTTAATTCAGATGTGGATATATATAAGTAGTAGTAGTAGTTAACGTCGCCAAAAACTGTGGATAACTCGGTTTACACGAAAAAAATCAAGCATTTAGCTTTCTGATAAACGCTTGGTAAGCTTCTGCACATCAAAGGCATAGATTCTGGACAAAAAATCGGAGGTGGATAAATTATCCAGATATACCCAAAGCGCCCAGCGGATATGCAAAGACTTATCCACAGACGCCTTCAAACCCTGGCCAAACCGACATGACAGAAACCAAACGCTACCGGGTTGTCCTGCAACCATCGGGTTTGCAATTTGAACAAGTACCGCATCTTTCCTTGCTGCAGTCGGGACTGGCTGCCGGCATCCGCATGCCCAACTCCTGCCGCAATGGCAGCTGCCGCACCTGCATGTGCAAACTGTCCACAGGCGAAATCGCCTACCAGATCGAATGGCCCGGGCTGACCCGGGAGGAAAAGGCGGAGGGCTGGCTGCTACCCTGTGTCGCCGAGGCCCGCAGTGACCTGGTGTTGCATGTGCCGGATGCGGTTTCACAGCGCGGCGACTGATTTATCCACCGCCGATTTCTGCGAACGGCGGCAATTGGCTTTTTTCACCCTGGCTTGTGGATAAAAAAGCTTCCCAGGCATCCCATTTGCCCATAGGCGGCGCGATCTGCCTGCGGTGACCTGCCCCCTGCATTGATTTTGGACGCTCTCCGTGGCGAGGCTCTGACGGCCCGTGCCTGGCAGAGAGTGATATCACCGCCTTTTCCAGTCGTGTGTGATTCCCCTATCTGGTAAACCCAAATGAGTGGGTCCTGCCCTGCCGGCAGAGTGGTGTGCGCTGCGAAAGCTCGCGCACCTAGACTTTATATCTAAGCTGTTTATAAGATTAGTAGTGATGGTTAACGTCACCGGTTTACTGTGGATAACTTGGTTTACTGGCGAAAAATCAATCGATTGCGCGCGGGATAAACACAAGGGCAAACTCTGTATGAGCCCATCACCAATCTTGGATAAAAATTCGGCTCTGGATAACTTTTCGAGTTTTCCCCAATCGATGAAAAAGTTATTCAGAACTTTATCCACAGGCGAATCGAATTTGGGGGAATGACGGGCTTGGAAACGGCAAAAGTGACGAAGTGGGTGAAATCGGTCATTTGGTCACCGATTTCGGTCTTTGATGGGGTAGTGACAGGGGTAAAGCAGGGGAATTTGTCTTGTAATGGCAACGACCCCCAAGGCGGTCAATTCCACTGTTGCGAAAAACGTGGCTAAAACGAGGCGGGGGCAGGAAAGTTATCCCCTGCCCCCGCCGATAAAACAACAGTATTTTCGTGCTGCCTATTTTTTAGGCGCCACCTTCCCGGAGGCACTCTTGCCTGGTGGCGGTGCCTGCGGCGCCTTCTTCACTTCTTCGAGCAGATGATCGCAGTCGGCCTTCTGGTCGCCGTCAACATTGATCAGGGGCAGGATGGCCGTCACCGGTGCCAGCAGGCCCAGCGCCACCGCACCGCCCGCCCGCAGGGCCAGCACCCCCTTGTTCACGCCCACGTCCGGATCCTTGAAGCTGCCCTTCACGTACAACGGCGAACGCAGCGAGATGATGCGCAGGCCCTTGCTGCGTGGATGCACGTTCAGGTCCAGCAATTCGCGCTTCATGTCGATGTCGCCGTCCACCACGATCAGGGCGTCTTCGGTGTCCAGCAACAAGGTCTTCACCTGCATCACGCCGTCCTGCACCGGCAGGTCGCCGGCCAGGCAGTTCAGCTTCACCTCCTTGTCGCCAAACAGCTTGCTGATGACCACGTTGCCCACATTGAGCCCGGCGGCCTCCAGCAGGAACTTGCTGATCGCACCCTTGTTGACCAGGGTCTTCACCTCGCCGTTGGCCGAGCCCAGCATGGCGGCGACCGAGTTGCCGGTGGCCGACAGCCTGGCGTCGCCGTTGATCTCGCCAAAGCTGGTGCGCGAGGCATCGAGCTGGGGATACAGCTTCTGGATCTTCAGGTTACGGGCGGCCAGCTTCAGCTCCGATTTCATCTGCGCCGCCTGGCCGTCAAGCCGGATGGTGGAGCGCAGATTGCCGCCGGCCATGCCGAAGTTGAGCGGGTCCAGGCTCAAGACCTTGTCCTTGAGGATGAGGTGGGCCTGCAGGTCGGTGATCGGCAAGTCCTTCTGCCGGACGATGCGCTTGCCGGTGAAACGCACATCGGCATCCAGCGCGCCCCAGGCCTCGGTGCTGAAGGTCTTCACCGGCAGCACCTTGTTGCCCGGCTGGCGTTCCTCCGCGCCACGCTGCGCCTTCTCGGCGTTGGAGTCGGCGCCGATCAGCGGTGCCAGGTCATCGAAGCGCAGCACATTGGAGGTCAGCGCCCCCGTCAGTTGAGGACGCGCGCCACCAGTGACGTAATCCAGGCTGCCGTTGAGATCGCTGTCCCCCACCTTGCCGCTGAAGTCCTGGTAATGCCACTGACTGCCGCTCTCGCCGATCTTGCCCAGCAGATGGCCTTCGGTGGCGAAGGGCGGCGTTTCCGGCAACAGGATGCCGGTCAGCGGATACAGGTTGCCCATGCTGGCCCCGGCCACCGACAGGCGCAGGTCCAGCGCAGCCAGTTCGGCCGGTTTGGTGAGCGTCCCCTGGATACCGATGCTGGTCTTGCCCACCTTGACCTGGGCCTGCAGCGGATACGGCTGCTGCAGGTCCTGCAGCGAGAGCACGCCGCCGGCCTTGCCCTGCCCGCTCACCGGGGCGCCGTTGAAGGTGCCGCCGAGCTTCCAGCCCAGTCCGTAGAGCTTCTCCTTGTCCGGATCCAGGGTGTCGATATCGGCCTTGATGTTGATCTTTTGCACAGCATCGTCCAGCGCCAGCTTGCCCTGGCTGAGACTGATGCGGCCCAGGCTGAGCTGCCAGGCAGAGGGGGCACTGTTGTTGCTGGCGAACGTCCAGTTGTTCACAGCCTGACGGTTGCGCAGCAAGGAAACCGAGGGCGCCTGTACCTCCAGCGACGGCAGGGAAATCTTATGCACAAGCAGCGGCAGCGGATTGAGGGTGAAGCTGACCAGGCGCACGGTGGCCATCTGGCCAGCGCTGCTGAAGGTGGGAGGATTGCCGACCCGGATATCCTCCGCCTGCAGCCGGGGCCAGGGCACCCAGCGCGCCCAGAAGCCCGGTGGCGCCGCACCTGGGGTGGCGTCCGTGCCGGCGCGCTGCCAGTGCAGGGAGAGATTGCCGTCGATGGCGAACTCGCGCCCGATCGCGGTCGAGACGCGTTCGTTGATCCAGGGTTTGGCCCGGTTCCAGTCGAAGGTGAGGATGAAAATGACCGCGGCGGCGATCAGGATGAGCAGACTGGCAAGCAGCCAGAGCAGGATTTTGGTCAGGCGCGACATTGCTTCGGCGTCCCCTATGGAGGGTTATCAACATGCGCCAACGCCCGCCGACAGCGGCTTTCCCGCGCGCCAGTCTCCATGGCGCCTGTGGATAGATCAGACCGGGAAAGCCGTTTGCTGCCAGCGCCGCATCAGCGCTTCATGTTGATACGACCGAATTCGTCATGGGTTGTTGCAGACAAGTGAGCTCGCAGCCACTTATGGGCCGGATTACGGGCGTCGCGTTCATGCCACAACATGTCCACATGCTCTTCCGGCGTCTGGAAGGGCAGTTCCTTCACCACCAGTACCTCGGCCATGCCGGTGGCGGCCACCAGGTGGCGCGGCAGCACGGTGATGAGCTCCGAACTGGCCACGATGCGACCGGCCGTGAAGAACTGGTTCACCGTCAGCAGGATCTTGCGCTCGCGGTTCATGCCGGCCAGCACGTCGTCGATCACCGCATGCGGCTTGCCCGACAGGCTCACCAGCAGGTGGTCGGCGCCGCAATAGCTGTCCAGCGTCAGCGGTTGGCCGGCCAGCGGGTGGTTCTTGTGCATCACGCAGACATATTGACCCGTGTAGAGCCGGGCATGGCTGATCTGGCTCTTGGCCATGCCCTGGCCATCGGCCAGCTGCGCGGTCACGCCGGGGAAGAAGCCCACGGCCAGGTCGATGTCGCCGCGCAACAGCATGGCGCGAGGGTCACGCGTGGTCAGCGGCATCATCCGGATCTTGATGCGGGGGGCGTCGCGCATGATGGTGCGCACCAGCGAGGGCAGCCACAGCGCGGCCGTGGCGTCCACCATGGCCATGCGGAAGGTGTTCTGGGCGCGCGAGATATCGAAACTTTCCGGTGCGATCACCGCTTCCAGTTCCGACAGGGCCCGGCGCACGGTGGGCCACAGCTCCTCGGCGCGGGGCGTGGGCTTGACGCCATGGGCGGTGCGGATCACCAGATCGTCATTGAGCGTGTCGCGTAGCCGGCGTAGCGCATTGGAGACAGCCGGCTGGGTCATGGCCAGCAAGTTGGCCGCACGCGTCAGATTCTGCTCGGTCATGACGGCGTCGAATACGCGCAACAGGTTCAGGTCCAGGGTGAGAAAGCTCATGGGGCGGGCCTTTGCGGCAGGAAGGAAGTCGTGGGGGCGGCAGATGAGCGCGGGTGATCGCCGGCCGAAATATTATTCACAGATTATATAACTGATATCCGAAACGGAAAGTGGTCAAACAAATGTGAGTTCTCTACACTGCAATGCAACATAACACACAACGTCAAGGATCGAATCATGGCAACCATCGCACAAAGCACCAACAGCACCTTCAAGAGCAAGTTCGCCGCCGTCATGCGCAACATCTTCATCCACTTCGTCAAGGCCCACGAGCTGCAAGCCGTTGCTCTGGTGGCCGCCGAACAGGATCGCGCATCGGGCACCCGCCAACTGAACCGCATGGCCGACAAGTTCGAAGCCACCCAGCCGAACCTGGCTGCTGAACTGCGCTTCATCGCTTCGCGCGGTTAATCGAAGGTTTCTGCTTCACCAGATTCAGGTTTTACCCGTCGCGCATGACACTTGCGTGACGCTGGCACCAGGTCCTGGAGACCGGTGCCGGTATCAAGGATTTCGGTAGTTCCGGCGCGTACGGCGCTTATGTTGACGCTGATTCGATCAACGCGTCAGGACACCGATCCGTTGTCTCCTCCTCCCTCTTTAGGAAGGATTAACCCCGTAGGCCATGCCTGCGGGTTTTTTTTTCGTGCATTGCGAACATGTTGTTCACCATCGGCGACGACTTCCGTTCGAGATATTCACAGGCACTTCTCTCTCAGTCAAACGGCGTTGCAAATTTGCCGCATAGCGCTCAGCCAAGTCATCGCCATCTTGCCACCCGGCCAGTGGAAAAAGTGCAATGAAGGCCAGCCATCAAGGGTTTGCTGGCGATTGTCCGCTCCTGGCAGGCCGCTGCAGAGCTATATTCACAAACCCTATATCTGATATGAGAACTCTAAAGTAGTCATACAGGAGGCCAAACTGCATACTGCGACGCAACAACAGTGAACTTGAACGCCGCGCAGTCGTGTCGCGGCCTGATTATCAGAGGTAGAAATATCATGTCCTTCCTGAACCTGGCCTTTCCTGCTGAAGCAGCCCTGCCCTTCGCGCAATCCCTGATGGGCATGCTGGTGGCGTATATCCGCCCGGCACTGGGTCTGGGTGCACTGGTCACGCTGGTCATGGTGTTCAAGCCGCTGATCCTGGGTCTGGCGCAAGCCGCCGTCCTGCTGGTCAAGCCCCGCAAGTCGCTGGAGCAACGCATCCTGGCGCACAAGTTCAGCGGCAAGCGCATGCTCAACCGCATGGCCAACGAATACAGCATGACCCAACCGAATTTTGCAGCCGAGCTGCGCAACATGGCCGCGCGCGACTGAAGTCCGGTCCCCGCATGTGGTGCGACCTCTGATCCGTCTTCTGGTCGTTTTGTAGTTTTGTAGTACGTACTGTGTCTCCTCCTCCCTCTTTAGGAAGGATTAGCCCCGCCAGCGCAAGCTCGCGGGGCTTTTTTTATCCACAGCCCGGACCCGGGCCGGCGGCAACGTGATAACTTGTTCACCCGCCAACCCTCACAGCATTTCCGCAACACATCATGTGCCAGCTCCTCGGGATGAACTGCAATACCCCCACCGACATCGTCTTCAGCTTCACCGGCTTTGCTACCCGGGGCGGCCTTACCGACCACCACCGCGATGGCTGGGGCATTGCCTTCTTCGAGGGCTCGGGCGTGCGCACCTTCGTCGACCACCAGGCGGCCGTCGATTCCCCGGTGGCCGAACTGATCAAGCGCTACCCGATCAAGTCGCAGCACGTGATTGCCCACATCCGCAAGGCCACCCAGGGCCGTGTCACATTGGCCAACTGCCACCCCTTCGTGCGCGAACTGTGGGGGCGCTACTGGGTATTTGCCCACAACGGCGACCTGAAGAACTTCACGCCCGAGCTCGATGGCCCCTACCGCCCGGTCGGCACCACCGACAGCGAACTGGCCTTCTGCTACATCCTGCAGGAAATGCGCAAGCGCTTCGGCGATACCCTGCCCCTGCTGACCGACCTGCGCGCGGCCCTGCGCGAGATCGTCGACGGCATCGCCAGCCATGGCACCTTCAACATGCTGCTCTCGGACGGCTCGGCACTGTATACCCACTGCTCCACCCATCTCTATTACATCGTCCGCCAGCACCCCTTCACCACCGCCAAGCTGTCCGACGACGACCTCTCGGTCGACTTTGCCCAGGTCACCACCACCAATGACCGGGTTGCGGTGATCGTGACCCAGCCCTTGACCGACAATGAAGTCTGGACCGCTTTCCAGGCCGGTGAAATGAAGGTCTTTGTCGACGGTAACGTGGTCGACTGAGCAAGCCGACTGTCCACCACAGTCACCTGTCCACAGCCAAATCCGCGGCAAAAATCCACTTTTGCACGAGCTGTTACAAAAAAGGCGGGCAGATTGCCCGCCTTGTCTTATCCACAGTTGGTGACTCTGTCCCCCTAACACCGCCCGCTCACGGGCTTTCCGGTGTCAGGGTGACGATGCGCTGCTGCGCAGCCTGTGGATAGTTCAGATTTTTCAGGGATTTTTGCCGGTCGACCTGTGGATAACTTGGGTTTACCGGAGTAAAATGCGTCCCTCGTTTCGCGCCCGGACGACTTCGTCCATCCAGGCCCGTCCTCCGGACGCGGCAGGCGGGCGCCGCACTTATCCGATAAGAAAGCTTCATGGAAAACTTCTGGCAGGCTTGCTCCCATAAACTCGAGCAGGAGCTGACCCCTCAGCAATACAGCGCCTGGATCAAGCCGCTGGTGCCGCTCGACTTCGAGGATGGGCTCTTGCGCATCGCCGCGCCCAATCGCTTCAAGCTGGACTGGGTCAAGACCCAGTTCGCCAACCGCATCACCGCACTGGCCTGCGAATACTGGGACGCACCGACCGAAGTCCAGTTCGTGCTGGACCCGCGCGGCAACCAGGGCCGGCGCCCGGCCGCCAGCCCGCAAGCGGCCGGCGGCGGTGCCAACGGCCTGGGTTTGCCCAACCACGAACAGTTGCACCTGGACCCCGAACCGGCCCAGCCGGTGCGTGCCGTGGCGCCACGCCAGGAGCAGTCGCGCATCAACCCGGTCCTGACCTTCGACAACCTGGTCACCGGTAAGGCCAACCAGCTGGCCCGCGCGGCCGCCACCCAGGTCGCCAACAACCCCGGTACCTCGTACAACCCGCTGTTCCTGTATGGCGGCGTGGGCCTGGGTAAGACCCACATCATCCACGCCATCGGCAACCAGGTGCTTGTGGATAACCCGGGCGCCAAGATCCGCTACATCCACGCCGAACAGTACGTGCGCGACGTGGTCACGGCCTACCAGCGCAAGGGTTTCGACGACTTCAAGCGCTATTACCACTCGCTGGACCTGCTGCTGATCGACGATATCCAGTTCTTCGGTGGCAAGAGCCGCACCCAGGAAGAATTCTTCTACGCCTTCGAAGCCCTGATCGCGGCCAAGAAGCAGATCATCATCACCAGTGATACCTATCCCAAGGAAATCAGCGGCATGGATGACCGCCTGATCTCCCGCTTCGACTCCGGCCTGACGGTGGCCATCGAGCCGCCCGAGCTGGAGATGCGCGTGGCCATCCTGATGAAGAAGGCCGCCGCCGAGGACGTGGTGCTGTCCGATGACGTCGCCTTCTTCGTCGCCAAGCACCTGCGCTCCAACGTGCGCGAGCTGGAAGGCGCGCTGCGCAAGATCCTGGCCTACTCGCGCTTCCACGGCAAGGACATCACCATCGATGTCGTCAAGGAAGCCCTGAAGGACCTGCTGTCGGTGCAGAACCGCCAGATCTCGGTGGAAAACATCCAGAAGACGGTGGCCGACTTCTTCAACATCAAGGTCGCCGACATGTATTCCAAGAAGCGTCCGGCCAACATCGCCCGCCCGCGCCAGATCGCCATGTACCTGGCCAAGGAGCTGACCCAGAAGAGCCTGCCGGAGATCGGCGACCTCTTCGGCGGTCGCGACCACACCACGGTGTTGCACGCGGTGCGCAAGATCGCCGCCGACCGCGCCAAGAGCCCGGAATGCAACCACGAGCTGCACGTGCTGGAGCAAACCCTCAAGGGTTGATCCACGCTGCCACCGGCAGCGCCTGTGGATAAGATGACAATGCCGCCCGCGCCCGCGCCGGCGGCATTTTCTTTTCCACAACGAAACTTCCAGGCGCCACCGGCGTGCAAGCCTGTGGATAAAATAACCGGTCCGCTTGCGGCGCCTCCTCTGCCCGTGGAGCGGGAATTTTCCCTCCCCGACCACCGGATTTTTGCTCCTCAGGCGCCCACCCTCCCCCCTGGCGGACTACTCCGAAGAGGGGATGATTGGTACAATGGAAGGTGTTATTTCGCAGGCGGACGCAAGGGCCGGCCACGGAGCAGGAAATCCGCGGGATAGCACGGAAACTTCGAATAAATACCCGGAAACACCCGGCAAAAGTATTCAAATGTTCCAAACGTATAGCCAAGTGTTTCTGGCTGCCAGCCATTGTCTTACCTACCTGGACAATCGCGGGTCGCTGTATCACCAGCTTTGCGGGAACGGATTCCGGACCGGTCGCTTACCGGTCATGCCACATGCAGGAGCGTTGCATATTCAGGCAGGTTGCAGTGCAGACAGCGTTTTTCACCAGAGGAGGAACACGCGCAAGATGGGCATGACGCAAAGCCGGCCGACGGCATCCTTTAAACCATTACTAGCAAGGACAAACTGACTATGCAATTGGTTAAAACCCAACGAGACACGCTCCTGCGTCCTCTGCAGATCGTGAGTGGTATTGTCGAGCGTCGGCACACATTGCCGATTCTGGCCAATATCCTCATCCGCAAGGACGGCGAGAAGGTCTCTTTCCTGTCCACCGACATCGAAGTGCAGATCACCACGCACGCCGACGTCGGCTCCGGCGATGAAACGACCGCCACCACCGTGGCCGCCCGCAAGCTGCTCGACATCCTGCGCGCCCTGCCCGACTCCGGCGAAGTCGCCATCTCCCTGTCCAACAAGCGCCTGACCGTGCAATCGGGCAAGTCCCGCTTCGCGCTGCAGACGCTGGCCGCCGAGGAATTCCCGACAGTCGCCCAGGCCGAGCACTACAACGCCCAGGTCAACCTGCCGCAGAAGACCCTGAAGCACCTGTTCAACATGGTCCACTTCGCCATGGCCCAGCAGGATATCCGTTACTACCTCAACGGCCTGCTGCTGGTGGTCGAAGGCAAGAACGTGATCGCGGTCGCCACCGACGGCCACCGCCTGGCCTTCTGCCAGGTCGAGACCGAGCAGGACTTCCCGCGCCAGGAAGTGATCATCCCGCGCAAGACCATCATCGAACTGCAACGTCTGCTGGACGACAGCGACGATGAAGTCCAGCTGCAGATCGCCAACAACCAGGTCAAGCTGACCTTCGCCGACATCGAGCTGATCTCCAAGCTGGTCGAAGGCAAGTTCCCCGACTACACCCGCGTGGTGCCCAAGGGCTACAAGAACAGCTTCACCATCAGCCGCGACCAGCTGCTGCGCTCGCTGCAACGCGCCGCCATCATGACCAGCGACAAGTTCAAGGGCGTGCGCTGGGTGATCGCCCCCGGCAGCCTGAAGATCAGCTCCACCAACGCCGACCAGGAAGAAGCGGTCGAAGAACTGGAAATCGACTACGGCGGCGACACCGTCGACATCGGTTTCAACGTCAGCTACCTGCTCGACGTGCTCAACAACCTGAAGAACGACTACGTCAACATCGCCCTGGGCGATGCCAATTCCTCGGCCCTGATCACCATCCCCGAGAACGCCGACTTCAAGTACGTCGTCATGCCGATGCGGATCTGAGCAACACCGCTCCACGCGCCCGAGGGGCCGTCCCAGACGGCCCCTCGGTTGCTTTTAAGAATTCCAAGAATCCTCCGACGAATTCCGTTTTTTGCAGTCCCCTAGTCGTTTGGCTAGCAATTTCAGAAGGTAACCATGTCCTCCAGCCCCGCAGACAACACCAATTCCGCGCAACAAAGCTATGGCGCTTCTTCCATCCAGATCCTGGAAGGCCTGGAGGCGGTGCGCAAGCGTCCCGGCATGTACATTGGCGACACCTCTGACGGCACCGGCCTGCACCACCTGGTGTTCGAAGTGCTGGACAACTCCATCGACGAAGCCCTGGCAGGCTACTGCAGCGAGATCCACGTCACCATCCACGCCGACAACTCCATCTCCATCACCGACAACGGCCGCGGCATTCCCACCGGCCTGAAGATGGACGACAAGCACGAACCCAAGCGCTCCGCCGCCGAAATCGTGATGACCGAGCTGCACGCCGGCGGCAAGTTCGACCAGAACTCCTACAAGGTCTCCGGCGGCCTGCACGGCGTGGGCGTGTCCTGTGTGAACGCACTGTCGAAGAAACTGAAGCTGACCATCCGCCGCGACGGCAAGCACTACGCCATGGAATTCGCCAAGGGCATCGTCCAGAACCGCGAACTGGAAATGATCGACGGCGTGCAGGTCTCGCCCATCAAGGTCGTGGGCGACTCCGACAAGCGCGGTACCGAAGTCCACTTCTGGGCCGACGAAGAAATCTTCACCCACGTCGAATTCCACTACGAGATCCTGGCCAAGCGCATCCGCGAACTGTCCTTCCTCAACAACGGCGTACACATCAAGCTGACCGACCAGCGCACCGGCAAGGAAGAAGACTTCGCCTTCGAAGGTGGCACCCGCGGTTTCGTCGAATACATCAACAAGAACAAGAGCATCCTCAACCCGACCATCTTCCAGGCCACCGGCGAGAAGCAATCGGACCAGGGCACGCTGGTCTCGGTGGACGTCTCCATGCAATGGAACGACGCCTTCAACGAACAGGTGCTCTGCTTCACCAACAACATCCCCCAGCGTGACGGCGGCACCCACCTGACCGGCCTGCGCGCCGCCATGACCCGCGTCATCAACAAGTACATCGAAGAAAACGATCTCGCCAAGAAGGCCAAGGTCGAAATCTCCGGCGACGACATGCGCGAAGGCCTGACCTGCGTGCTCTCGGTGAAGGTACCCGAACCCAAGTTCAGCTCCCAGACCAAGGACAAGCTGGTCTCCAGCGAAGTGCGCGGCCCCGTGGAAGAAATCGTCGCCAAGACCCTGACCGACTTCCTCGCCGAGAAGCCCAACGACGCCAAGATCATCTGCGGCAAGATCGTCGAAGCCGCCCGCGCCCGCGAAGCCGCCCGCAAGGCCCGCGAACTGACCCGCCGCAAGGGCGTCATGGACGGCCTGGGTTTGTCGTCCAAGCTGGCCGACTGCCAGGAACGCGACCCGGCCCTGTGCGAGCTCTACATCGTCGAGGGTGACTCCGCAGGCGGCTCGGCCAAGCAAGGCCGCGACCGCAAGTTCCAGGCCATCCTGCCGCTGCGCGGCAAGGTGCTGAACGTGGAGAAGGCACGCTTCGAGAAGATGCTCTCCTCCGAACAGATCACCACCCTCATCGCCACCCTGGGCACCAGCATCGGCGCTGACGAATTCAACCCGGACAAGCTGCGCTACCACCGCATCATCATCATGACCGATGCCGACGTCGACGGCGCCCACATCCGCACCCTGCTGCTGACCCTGTTCTACCGCCAGATGCCGGCCCTGGTCGAACGCGGCCACATCTACATCGCCCAGCCGCCGCTGTACAAGGTCAAGGCCGGCAAGGACGAGCGCTACCTCAAGGACGACATCGAGGAAGCGCAATACATGATGCAGATCGCCCTGAACGACGCCGAGATCAAGCCCGCCGAAGACGCCCCCGCCATCAGCGGCGATGCACTGATCGAACTGGCCCGCCAGTACAACACCGCCAACGCCATCATCATGCGCCTGTCGCGCGCCATCGATGACGCCGCCTTGAGCGCCATCATGACCGGCGGCGTGGTACTGAAGATGGAAAACATCGAACAAGCCACCGCCACCGCGGCCGAACTGAAGAAGGCCATCAACGACAGCAACATCGACGTGCAAGCCCGCGTGGACGAGCTCAGCGAAAAGGTCGCCCTGCACATCCACCGTCGCCAGCACGGCAACATCAAGGCCACCGTGATCGATGCCGACTTCGTCAGCGGCCCCGATTACCAGGTGCTCTCCACCGCTGCCGAAACCTTCAAGGGCCTCATCCTCAAGGGCGCCACGGTGGCCCGTGGCCAGGGCGAAAAGCGCAAGGAATCCGCCATCACCGACTTCCGCCAGGCCATGGGCTGGCTGCGCGACGAAGCCGAACGCGGCGTCAACAAGCAGCGCTACAAAGGCCTGGGCGAGATGAACCCCGAGCAGCTGTGGGAAACCACCATGGACCCGACCGTGCGCCGTTTGTTGAAGGTGCAGATTGAGGATGCCATTGCGGCCGATCAGATCTTCATGACGCTCATGGGCGATGATGTGGAGCCACGTCGGGCATTTATTGAATCTAATGCGTTGCAGGCGGGGAATATTGATGTTTGATGTCGGCTGTAGAGGAACGTATAACCTAAGAAAAACAAACCCATAAACTGAGAAATTTATGGGTTTGTCCTGTTAATAGCTCGAATTTATGGGCTATTAGCGAACTCTTGTAGATACCTCTTGCAAATTGGCTCCGGACAGGAAACAGTGGCTCCAGTATTCGGGGGTAGCTAACTGCCCTGTCAAAGCAAGAAGTTCATGCTTGGGAGAAGACCCTAACTGACTTCGTTGTGACGTTAGTTATCCATCCTGTGGTCTTCGAGTTTTCGTTGTCCAGAGGCGCTCCGTTTAATCTCGAGAGATTTCTCATCCATCGCCTCAAAAAACTCCGTGTCGTTCGGATAATGAACTGCGAGTACGTCCCAAATCATTTTGTCGCGAACAGCATGGCGGTCCTCACCAAAATGCGCACGGCGATGGTCATCGGCGCAGATTGCCACCACGTTGCGAACGTCGTCCGGTCCTCCGCAGTTCAACGGGATGACGTGATGCGCTTCAAGATAGAATCCGCCGCTTGCAGTTTTGAAGCCCTCCTGGCCACAAAACTCGCAACAACCATTAGCTGCCCGTTGCTTCACAGCTTTTACAACTTCTGAGTCACGCTCAAAAATCGCTGTGCCTGAACCTTTCACTTTGTTGGGTGGTGTTGGTGCAGCTGTCTGCTTTTGCTGTGGCTGTTCTTCGTCGTAGGGGTCAAAGTTATCTGGTTGCGGTTTGCCCCGAATGACGCGGATGTTGCCATCCGCCTCCTTATGATGCGGATACCAGAGGACTGAGTCGAGCTCCCTTTGTTTTGCTTGGCTGGTCTCGCGAAGCCCAACTGTTTTGCGTGTGCCGTCGAGAATGGCAACATTAACAGGCGCTTTGGTGTAGTAGGCCGTTTGGATTAGCGAAGATACTGCGCTCGCACGGTTCAGCTGTGTCTGCGTGGCCGTAGCTCGGTTTTCCTCCCCCCAGGCGGACGCTCTGTCGACAAAATAAATGACGCCGTTTTCTTCTTGCATTTGGTCATGCCAGATATTGACCAGATAGGGGCCGCCGGGATTACTGAAACACCAGTCATACTTCGTCGTCATTGCGATGCCGAGGTGGTTGACGATGTCCCGGACGCGCTGTCTTGTTGTTGGTGTTAGGTCTTGCAGGGTTGTCATGGTTGGAAGGAGATAGGTAGAAACGCAGATTTACATATTACATTTCACAACGGTCGCTCTTGAACCAACAGCTACCGTTCAATTCTAGCGTTCTAGCCGAATTTTTCATTAGTTGAAGTATTCCGTAATCAGGTCTTTGACCCTGATGTCTTGTTTTCCCTTCCCGCATCAATAAGTACGATGTCCTCCCTGTCTTGGAGCTTCAAGTCACGGAGAATGCCCATGACCTTCTCCAGCTCACTATCGGAAAAATACAAAATCACCTTGATGGCGCGGTCAGTCTGACTGGCCTTGGCGTAGACTTCGACTTGTTTCTCAAGGTTGCGCCGTAGGCTTGAATTGCTCGCCAGTTTAAACTCGACCAGGCTGGCGTTCCGCTTTCCTTTCGAGACCTTGTAATCCACTGGCCCGCGACCATTATTGACTTCGGCATTTACATCAAACGCCGTTGCATACCAAGTCAGACGGAACATGGTGTGAAGGTCGCTCTCGCGCTTGACGGGTGCGCCGTCTACGTAAAAGACCCGATATCCGTCGTTGTCTTCGATGACGTGTTTCAGATATTTCACTCGTTCCAGGGCTTCCTCGTATGAGTTGCCTCTCTCATAGAACTCGGTACCAGCAAGATGATTCAGTACCAATTCGCGGATGTTCTCTACGAACTGTGTATGTGTTTCCTGAACCTTCTTGTTGCTGATGGTATGCGCCTCGCCAGCATGGTCCTCTTTCCACTTGATGTAGTGGTCAATCAACTCGGTAAATTTCTCAATGGTGCGTAACGCGGCAGCCTTGCGTTCTTCCGTCGTCGACCGTTCATTGATTTGTCGAAGGAAGTGGTCGTTAACTTGGGCACGCAGGTGTTCGTCGGGTAATGAATGTCGAAGCTGGAGGAACTGATTGAGCATGTCACCTTGGTTAATCCAGGCCTCATCGCGGGTCAGAATCTCGCACGGCGTGAGGATGACGTAGTCGCCGGCATGCCATGGCAACGTGAAGTGTCCGGACTGCCAGCGCCGTGTCTCATAGTTGAAGCTGACTCGCTCGATATGGATTCGTTTCGTTCGGTTCGGTTGCAGATGTGCTTTGGCAAAGTCCTCGGTGTACTTAAGCAACTGACCTTTGATGAGGTTCGTGGTGAAGTCGCTCAGGTGGTCTCGGCCCACACCACCGCTTAGCAAGCCGAGCTTTTCCAGATGCGAACCCCTTGTGAGCGTCTCTTCACCAAAGTCCCGGAACACCCGTTGAAAGTTTCGGGCAAGCGCCTGGGCAAAATGTTTGCCAAGACCAGTGCCGCTATTTCCCTGTTGGCTGAACCCAAGCCAGTTTTGTTTGACCTCACGGAAGAAGAGCCACTGAGATATTGCGCCCTCGGTTAGTTCGTCGGCCTGAGCTCTGTCCCGCACGAAGACCAAGTACCTGATGATGTCGTCGTGTAATGCGCGAAATTCGGGCTGCTCGCTGTCGTAGAGGAGAAATGGGTCAACAAATAGCGGTAGGTCGTTCACCAGTGCGATGTTGAAGGCGCCATATGAATCGACAATTTCTGGTTCGATTCCGAACACATCCGAGAAATAAATCACTTGTGATACCTCCCTATCACGTCGACGTCCTTATCGTCACCTCCGCGCCAATCAGCCCACTCACCATACGCTGAATTCTTCCTAAATCTCCGGCCTTGATGGTCTCCTTTGTGTCCACCACTAGGTATAGCCCCGTGTAGTTCGAATCCTGCCCGTTGGCTGAGGGCCCGTACAGCCGGGGATTCTCGCCACTGAACTCCGACACAATCACTTGTATTGAATTTTGAACCCGATGGTCAGCTTGGTCGTATTTACCTGGTTGACACCTAAAACAGGGTCAATCCCTACTTCACGAGCCAATCCGACTGATGGATAGACATTTAGCGCCTTATTGTCGGGGTCAACAAAATCGTAGTTCAGTGAGACTTTCCCATAGCCATCACTTCTTCTCGAATTGCCTGCAGGGGCGGTGAAATCGCGGAAGTATTGATACTGCGCTTTGAATGAAAGTCGAGGCAATATCCCATTCAATAGTGCTGTAGAGAGGAACCCGACATATCCGCCGCGCCAAACTCCCGAATCGGATTTCTCATTGATGCGGTTTTCGTTAAGCACACCAAACTGAGGAATGAGCGAATAGCTGTTGTCCCCGTTTTTGACCGTCCCCGCGTAAGTGGAAATGATGTCGCCATGAAGTTGCAGAATGTTCGAACGACTGTGCCCCACAATATCAATCCGGCGAATCAAGCGTGGTGTGAGGTCGATAGTCCATGACCGGCCGGCCATGTTCCAAAGCGCGCCATTTAAGCCAATACTGAAATCGCGCACATCTTTGGGATTTTTTGCTGGGGAGTCTCGAGTCCATGCGGCTGCGGCAAAAGGCTGCCAAGTTTCAGCTCCTTCTATATTTGCCATAAGAACAGCACCCAGTTTCACGGCACCGTATGCTGCACCGTCTGTTTGGGTCGCAGTGATAGTGCCAGCCTTCGTGCCCAGCGTTGCATCACCGGAGTTCGATATTGTCGCGTCATCGTTCAGTGAAAACGAAAAGAGTGGCGCTGGCTCCGCTGCTGCTGGTGGCTTCTTGTCTTCCGCAGGTATCTTCTGAGCCTGAGGCTTATAGTCAAACTCCCGAAATATGCACTCTTTCTGTTTTGCCTTGTCGTCCGAGCTTGCCAGGCATTTGTCGATATCTGGCTCGGCGAAGGCGCATGGAGGTACACCTAAAATTCCCAGCAATAAGAGTCTCTTCACAATGACTCCTCAACTCGGGAAGATTTGGCTCTGCCGCGAGCACAAATCAACATAAGCACCTATGGTTACACATGCTGCTACCTGGCCTCGGCCCGTTCCATACCATCTTTTCTCGCGCTCTTCGCAGAGCGCTTGCATCCTATTGGCCGTCTCTTCTGCCATATTCCTACGAATGTAGAAATTTAAGCCGATGTCGTCCATCTTTGTATCGCGGTCATATGGCAGACCGGCCCCGTACCTTTCCTTTAGCTCCTTGCGCACAAACAAATTAATGACATCAAGAGCAACGCCCTCAACTTCTTCATATGCTGTCATGCCTACCCCTATTTTTTGATTTATCCCAGGTAATGACTAGGTCGCACACTTCGCGTGCGCGGACCAATTTAACAGCTACTCACAGAGTCAGCATCATTCAAATGTACGAATGGCCTAAATTTACATTGCTTTGAGCGCTTCGCTTATACGCAAGTTAGCCATGTAATTTCCACCAAGAAATCTTAGGTAATGATGATGAAGAATACAGTCCAGCATTTTCTTTTCGTTGATGACATGGCGACGACGCGCCGTGTCCTGAAGCCCGGCTCACTGAGCGGCAAAGATGAGGAGCGACCCAAATGGCCCAGTCCGATGAATACCTTGGACAGCGCAGCTATCAATTGAAACTTCTTGCGAAGAAGAATGCAGGGCGATAACCGGAAGATGATGGAGACATTCTCGGTCTCACACACCAAGGATGGTCTCATCACTATCTCGTCACCGAAGCTCACCGCAAAAGATGTCCAAGAGCTTTCTAAACTAGGTATCAAGATTGACGGCATCCTGGAAGTAGTCTTGCCCAAGAACGCCACCGTGGTAGCTTCCTCTGCCTCCACCAGCGGGTACAACCCTGCCTAGTCGGAGCCACCCCCGCGGTTAAGGACCCATAAAGTGCAGGATTTTGAGCACTGAACTTCGAAACCATCCGGAGGACTTCGCCTTTATGCTCAAGAAAAAGCTGTGCTGGTCGCATTTTTCCCCTCACGTGGTCCTCTCCGAGAGTAGCGTCTGAGAATGTGGGCAGCTTCATAAATCGCCCACAGCTACTCCTGGCCGGGCGACACCGACGCGACTTTCAACAAATGTATTGCACGGCCCTCGATTGAAGTAGCAATCTTACGGACCAATGTCCGCTCCTGCTGAGTGTAGACGTCGCTCTTTGCCAAAATTGGCGCATGTGCCCTCACGGCAGTAGCCAGGGCCTTCAGTTCTTCAACAAGCGTGTCGCGCGCAATACCTGCTTCTTCCGTAAAAATCGTCAGGTCATCAGCAACGACGTCCTCGACCAAGAAGGCATTACCGAACGCCATCGCCATTTCAATACCCATGTCATAGACGCGCGTGCAGACGAGGTCATAGGCCGGGGCCGGCATGATTCCGAGCCTATGCTGGAAGAACGAAAAGTTCTTTGCGTGCGCATCGCTATTTCCAATGAGCATGTTGAAAAGTGCCCATCTCACGATGGCCATTCTTCCTTCCCGTGGCACCATGAAATGCCGGTCCAATTCGAACATTTCACGAAAGCCGATACCGATACGTCTCTCCCGATACGCGCCTCCATACCCCTCTGGACACTCGTACTTGAAGAAGGGATGTTCTCCAAGCGCTTGGCACGCATCCAAGGTGTGCACACGCTCAACCATTTCCGGGTACCGGATAATGCTTCTGGCACGGTCAAAGCGTTCCACCAGCAAGACGGGTTCCGGTACACGTCGGATTTCAACGTTGGCTACAGGTAATCCCACCGCTCTAGCGAGAGACATGCAGAAGTGCTCATTAGCGACCATGCGCCGCGTGCTTTGGCCGTGGGGCTCGGGTTTCAGTATGTGGCTCGAATTCAAACATCCGCCGACGAGCTGGAGGTCATCGCCGTCCAAGCGCACCTGGAGCTTATCTTGGACGCCGGCTAACGACTGGTAGAAAACGTCATCCCAGAAAGCGAATGGGGTGGTGCCCCTGCGTCGGATACGTTTGGACAATTCCGCTGCTGGCAGCTCCCGGACGACTGGCGGTCTATCATCGGGGACGCTCAACTCCTCCACATCCAGGTCGAATCCCACGGCGCCCGCCGGCTCTCGACATAGATAGACGGCCATTGCGCAAGCATTCGCGTGACTGAGCTGATATCGGCGAGCGGCTTCCCCTCGCGCTTCTCCTTCTGGCAGAAGGTTCAACAGATGGTCCCGAATCACCCTGTAGGGAGCTTGGCCCTCCTTGAGAGGAAGGTGAAGTGAAAGTGGATACGAATAGTCGCACGTTCTCCACACCCTGCCATAACTGAAGTTGCACTGCTCCTCTAAAGGGCTGTATTCGATGCCGGCGATAAGCTGGTTTGCTGTAGTCGCGCAGATACTAGCTCGACCTCTCGACAGTAGCGTAGCTATATCCATCACATCCTCCACAGCAAGAAAAACTTATGTTTTAGACGGCACCTCGGATTATGCAAAAGAGAGGCCAACTAAAAACAGCCATTCACACCCGGCTTGACCTTGACACGGCGCCGCGCACGAACGATAAATTTATCCAATGAACACTCGAGTCAAAGACGTCGTTGCCAAACTGTACCGTCCGTCAGCACAGGGCAGGCAGGTATTCGCCCTGTCCCGAGGGGACGCGGAACGCATCCCGCTGATTGACGGGGTGGCCATGATTTCCATTACTGCCCCTGAAAAACATCCGGCCCAGCTGCCCGAGTACAAGTATTTGCTGAGACTAAGCTTCGCAGACGTCGATTTCCTTGGCGAGCTCTCAGCACGAGCGGCAGAGAAGCTCCCTGCGGCAATGACTGAGGATGATGCAGAAGACATATTGCGATTCGCCCAGGCACTTCCGGATAGCGTTCACACTTTGCTCGTCCACTGCGAGGGTGGCTTCTCAAGGTCAGCCGGTGTTGTAACCGCTCTGAGGGATTTGTATGGCTACGTGGCAGAGAACGCAAGGCTCGTCCAGGCAAATCCTAGTGTCGTCAAAACTATCATGGAGGCTGCACGACCGGAAACCACCAAGAAGCGAAAATCAAAAAGGTAGAGAAAATCCGTACCTTGGTGCCTTGAGAGCCTAATCCAAAAAGAGCTGTGGATAATTTGAGTTCATATTCCACGTCAGTCTCGAGAACGCAGAAGCCCCGACTAGCGGGGCTTCTGGTCCATCGGGTCCGATTCCTCTTACCTAGCGATTGCTAGACCAGTTAGCACTTGGTGGGCGACCTCGCGAGTCGGCTCAAGAGGCCCTTTCATACAGCTTAGCAAGCTGGCGCACTTAGCGCAAACTTCAATGCAAATGGGGCGCGATACTGTCCACATGCTCCAACAGGTATCGAAGAACGATGTCAATGACGGCGCGGAGACTCAACCCCGAGTAGTTCTCTGCGAGGCGGAAGGACATTCGTACATGCAACTCAGCCAGGTAATCGCCATTCAGCCGGCAACCAAAGCGAGAGGCCAAGTCCCTACGAATACGCCCCCGTACAGATTCGTTCAGGTGGATACTGGAAAGTATTGCGACTGCGACGATTAACTGGCGGGCACCTGGCATATCGTAAATTCGGATTAGCGCGTGTGACCAGGACAAGACCGAAGTGCGGGACCTTGATTCCCCGACCAGATTAAGGGTCGAACCGAGATGCGCAATCTCACCATAGCTTGGCAACTACGCCATCCGCTGCTCTCCATCACGACCGAGGGCATCTCAGCCTTCGACACGCGGCCCTCCATGCGACATCTCTGCCATCAGGTCGGCCAGCTTGCATCCTGGACTGGCCGGCGTTTCGCCGGCAATCTCCTCCGGACAGCCCCTTAAATGCACTTTTTTTCCCGCGCGCAGTAGCATGTCCACTAGAAAATCGATGGTGAAATTTCGCGGATTCCTTTTGAATATCTCGTCTATCCGTTGAGTCTTCACAACGAGCCTTTCTGCAGCTTGTGCGTGCGTGAGTTGATTCAGCTCTATCCAGCTCACGAGCTCAGCCATCAAACTCTCCATGACGGCCAGTTTTTTCGTGAGGATTGCATCTGCTTGCTCTCCGCCCTCCGCTGGCTCTATCGAGTACACCTCCGCGGTCGGTATGGCGGTCTTCACATCAGCGATTGCGCTCCGAATTGCCTGCTCCAACGAGGTAGCGCTGCGAGAGAATTCCAGAGCTATCTTCCCCGGGGCCCCTATCCCCACTAGCGCGTCTAAGCAACCAGCTTCCCCCAATCGCTCAAGGATATCGTCCACATCGCCGACAGCATCGGCCGGGCCCAGGCTAAACCGAAGGATGAATTCATGTTCCATATCACTTCCTCGTGTGGTCGATGAAATCAGTGTAGACCGCCCCACAACGGAAGCAAGCTGCGCTCCAAGCAGTGCATCGCATGTCCGAAACGAGTGGCGATTTGTCCCGACTTGTCCGAAAACCACTTCGATTTATCGTGCTTTCGTCCGAAAAGTACATAGATTTTTAAGTTTCACGCCTACGCTCAGCCGCCGTTATCCTGAATTATCTTAAATCGGATAATTATCCGACTCCGGTATAACGCGGTATAACGCCGCTCTCGCCTGGCATTCGATGGACTTACAACTAAAATGCCATCGAGAAGAAATCTACCCGTGACCGATAAGGCAGAGACCAGCGATGCGCTGCAGGCTGTCGACAACTGCCGCAGCATTCGGCACGATGAGGTGCATGCCTTAGAACATGGCAAGACATGGTCATCAAAGTAGGATATTTCGATTAAATCCTACTTTGCTGCGCATCCGGAATTGAGACTCAAGAGGCATCAATGCGAAATCTAAGAGACATCGCGATTCTCATGCGTGATGCGATGAAGAAACAGAAAGTAACGCAGCAGGACCTACGTGAGCGTGCCGGGATTGCCAGGCGAACGCTGACCGGGGTACTTAGCGGAGAGCGCGATTACAAGGTCACCCCCTTGATGGCGGTGCTCGACCGATTGGGCTACGAAATTGTTATCGTGCCCAAAGCGGCCGCACGTGCAGTTCCGACGAAGTGGGAGCCGACTGAGCCGGCCGTGAAGACGAAGGTGCAGATTGCAATTGAAAAGCTCAATCAGCTTTCACCAGAGAAGTAGGCAACGCGCTGGAATACTTAAGCGCTCGGCCAAATTCGGCGTCACCGCTGAACCAGCCTCGGAATCTAGCTCTTGACGCCGCACACCAACTCGGCGTCGCGAGCGGGCTTTATCGCCTAGAAAATGGGAAGTCGACGAAATCGTCTTCGAGGAATAGGTCGCGGGACTTCTCTTGATTATTCCACTCCAGGTGGAACCTCATTCAACAATAAGGCGGCGCTTAGCTTTTACGACGAACACCCGCTCATGCTAAGCCTTGCTAGTCTCTCAACTAGACCTTCTTGCTAGCTTTTGGCTCTCACCGAAGCGGCACGAAGGATTTAAGGCACCATAAAATATCAAGATTTTGTCCGCTGCGCTACGTGGGAGTGTCCTCAGCGGATATGGCGTCTCAATTTAGGTAAAACATGGTCATTAAAGTAGGATATTTCGCTGCAATCCTACTTTGCTGCGCACCCCAGAACTAAAGTCTCAAAAGGAATCGATGCGCAATCCAGGAGACATCGCGACTCTAATGTGCGACGTGATGAAGATGCAGGAGGTAATGCAACAGGACCTACGTGAGCGCGCCGGCATTGCCAAGCGAACGCTGACCGGTGTGCTCAGTGGTGGTCGGACTATAAGGTCACCACTCTGATGGCGGTGCTCGACCGCCTGGGCTATGAGATAGTCATAGTGCCCAAGGCGGCCGTGCGGGGGATACCGTCGGAGTGGGAGGTTACTGCGCCGGCCGTGAAGACCAAAGTGCAGATTGCGCTTGAAAAGTTTGGCGATAATCTCAGTTAAAGCCGTAATACTTACCTATCGCGGCGGCTAAGACAGCGGCGCCGGTCTGCATACTGAAGTCCCAGCCTGCAGTTCCGGCTTTAGTCAGCATTGTGTTCAGCCAGCCTCGGACCTCAGGCCCAACATTTCCAGTAGCAATCTCTTCTGAATTTTTGTCGAATTCAATTGCTTGGCGTAGTTCTTGGATATCAGGTTCTTGAACTTTTGCTGCCTTCAGTTCTTTCGCCAGAGATTCAAAGTCTCCTTGGGTGATAGTTACCGTTGCAGTTTGCGTCGCTACATTGTTGTTGCCGACCGCGACATTAAGTACAGCTCCATTGCCAAAAATGGCACCCTTAAACAGTTCGTTCACACCCAGCTCCTTGGATAGTTCTTTAATTGCACTCGGCTCAGGTTCTGCGGGAAATCTATCCGCCAAATTCAGCAAGAAATCTAGCAATCTGGAACGCACTTCGACCAGCACCTGAGTCATGGCACCTTCGCCATAAATTCCCCACGCCCGCTCTATGTAATGGCCTCGCTCGAGGCCTTTAAAAATACCAAAGGTTTCCGGCGAAAATGAGATGCTTAGATTCTCTACTTTTCCCCAGTCGCGAATAACGGCAATGCTATCTCGTAATTTTCGTACGAAGAATTTATCGCGTAGCTCCACTGATAGGCCTCTGGTTGGTAAGCGCATATTCTGGTGTATCACAAAGCCATTGGAGATATTGCCGTATGGGGTGAGAGATACCCTCCGATATTGCGGCACTTCGGTACCTATTGGATACCCCACCAATTCACTTTTCACCCACGTTCCAAAATCCGGCTCTCCAAGCTTGTGCGCAAGAACTTGGGACTTGAAGAGGGCGTTCTCCAAATCTGGCTGTGCAGACGTGAGCATCTCAATGGTTTCATCGACCAGCTTCAAAGCTATTCTCCATAGACTTGTTCTTCAAGCTCCCTGCAGACCTAAGAACGTTCTGGCTTCACGCGAGAGTTTCTTTGTATCGATACCCAAATCGTTTTTATATAACGCGAGAAGTGTCTTTTGCTCAATGTCCCCTAGGTTCTTCTCTACCATGTCCACGTTTTCGCATACGTCGTAGGCAGCCAGGAAACCGTTAGTCTTCGCCGCTAGAACCTGGCCAAGGTTCTTGAGCGTGATGCCCTGCGACAGCAATTTCGAGACGCTCCCCATACTCAAAATGTCATCACGAATCGATTGAATTTGCTTCGTGGAGAGACGCAGCGAATACGACCCCTTGTTTGGTGAGAGTTCTAATCCAAGGAATTCGGTCGGAGTATTGGGGGCACAGATAAAGGATTTTGTATCTGGGGCATCGAGGGCCGGAATACTTAAATCCAGTTTGCGAAGCTCGGCGAGGCAGAAGTCCGCAGCTGCTTCGCATTCTTGCCGGTCGTTTCCGAAGAAAATCAAGTCATCCGCATACCGCAAAGCACTGAATTTCTTCTTCTGGATGGCGGCATCAAAATCATGGAGCAATAAATTCGAGAACAGAGGCGACAAAGGCATCCCCTGGCGTATGCCCTGGCCCGCAATAATCCCCTGCGCCCTTATTTTCTTCGCTACATACTGCCGTCCATCATCAATCTCGCACGCCATCGCTTGGAACAGAATCCCATGAAGCGACCGGTCCTTCACGAATCGCTCAATCGCTGTCCTCAGCTTATCCCGTGGAATATTGTCAAAGAATGCCGTGACGTCCGTCTTGAATACCCAAGGGTGCGCCTTCCGCATGGCCACAGCATTTAGCGCAGCCTGCTTCACCGAGCGCTTCTTGATAAATCCATAGCTGATGTCGTTCGCCAGCTTGTACCCGTACTTCTCAGATAGGAAGTTCACCAACGCGCGCTGGACAATCCGGTCCTTTACCGTCGGAATGGCAATGACCCGCCTCTTGCCATTCGGCTTGATAATTGTCACCGGTTTCAATCGCTGGAATTGGAAATCTCTTGACCGCAATTCACCCGACAGCCTACGTATTGCCGCCATTGCATTCTGGTCGAAATCATTGATAGAGGTGCCGTCAACGCCCTCTGTTCTTCGAGAGGCTGCTGAGGACTTGGTCAGCATTTCCCGCCAGGCGTCATGCAACGCACTTGTGGATAATGCTTTTTGAAAGGCATTCGTCATTAGGAGAACCGCGGGCGACTGAAACCCCAAGACCCGCGACCATAAGCTCCGTCGGCTGCCCGGTTCCTGACTGCCTCAGACGAGGTCAGCCGCTCACCGCGGTTTCCGCCGATGACGCACTCGCGATTGCTCGCTTGGGCGACATTTTGCAGCAGGGTAACGCGCAGCGCAACCAGCAGAGATGCATGCTGGTCGACCCCGTCCACCTCAGCCGCCGCCGAAATGTAAATGCTTCTCATTCCATCGTCCTCCGTACCGATATTCATCGAAAATACGACTAGAATCACGGCGGCCACCCTGCGAAGAGCGCGGAAGTAGCCACGAAGGCGCGCGGGCGTGTCCTTAGGGCACGTCGACGTTTCGGGCGCACCCGCCTCTCCGCGCGCCGGCCGCCCTGCGCGCTTCTTAATCGCCTTCCCGTCAATTCTTGGGGAAGAAGGCGACCCCAGGCCTTCGTCGGCTGCCCGGTTCCTGACTGCCTCAGACGAGGTCAGCCGCTCACCGCGGTTTCCGCCGATGACGCACTCGCGATTGCTCGCTTGGGCGACATGTCGCAGCAGGGTAACGCGCAGCGCAACCAGCAGAGATGCATGCTGGGTGCTACCACAGCTCAACTATATCCCGCCTCGGCCGAGCTAATCAAAGAGCAAACGTAACTATTACATCCCGCAACAACTTATCTGCCCGGGCGACAACACCCATTGCCATCCGAACAAGTAATCAACAAAAGAGGGAATAAAAAGCGTGGCTTTACCGAGATAACGCCTCCTGGAGGGCCCTTCGTGAGCATTTTGCGAAGAGGAAAGCTCGTAATCTTTCCTCTGAAAACACCTCCCTGCCGAGAGTTGCGCAGAACCAAACGCCCATTAGGCTATTTCGCTGGGGTGATAAACCGCTTTAGTTGATTAGTGGCAATAATTAGGGAGTGACACATGACCACCACGCAGGCACAAAACCAGAATCCGCCGACACATCCAAATTCACCGCCGGCAAGCGCGGTTGGATGGGCCACTTTCCAAAGGTTCGTCGCGGGGTTCACCGTGGCTGGATTGTTGGCCATATGCGGCGGTGCCTACAAGGCCGGCGTCTTCTACAGCGACCGTGAAGCAAGCAAAACCATCGATGACCTTAAACACAAGCTGCTGAATGTGCAAACTCAGTTGAAGCTTGCGGAAAATGACAGCCGCTCCCTACGAGAAAAATTGGTAGGTAGGGCTGAACAACTGAAAATAGCTCAAGAACAGGGACAGCGCTTCACGCAAAATCGCCAGAGTGATATTCAGTTTCTTAGGGGGCGCCTAATTACCGTGGATGCTGAGCTATCAGCAAAACTCAGTGAAAATCGCTCGGCTGGCTTCAATCGTGAGGACGATGCAACATTTGCATCCAGAATCGCCGACCTTCGGCAACAAAGAGATAAGCTCATGCAACAGATTGTCGCTTGTCAGTGAGGCACGCGGCAACCACAAATCATGGACCTATTTTGCTGCGCCTGCGAAGTCGTAAAAGGAGGAGGGACTGCCTAAAGTTAATCTGAAATTTCTTAAGCCTTTGATTTATTTGGCTTCGGTCTTCAGCTTAATTTTGAATGCTTACAGGAATCGATGCGTATTTGCTGCGCACCACAATTACAATTAATTGCACTGCAATGGAAATTTGGGCAGCCCGGTCAAGCTAATCGACATGGCGTGCTCGTGGGTTCTTCAACAGCAACCATATCGAGGCAACTGGCCCTACTCATTCCGATGCCGCTGCGGCGTGGAAGGCACAAGCTAAATCTGCCTTCCCCCCTCAGGCATCTATCGCTCGCGACTAAAAGAAAATGGGACAATCAAAGCAGAAGGCTCAGGAATTTCGCCAAAATCATCCGCTTTGCATTTTTTGCGGAGGGCAGCGGCCGACCGAGACCGAAGAACATTGCCCTCCCCGTGCCCTTTTCACTCACAAGCATTGGCCAGAGGGTTTTGTCTTTCCTTCGTGCGCACAGTGCAATAACAGCTCATCCAACGACGATGCCATCGTTTCCCTGATAGGTCGCATGGACCCTGCAAATCCCGCGCGCGGGGCGGACGGAAGAATTCCTGGATTGATGTTGAACGTCCATAACCAAGGAACAGGAGTCCTCTTGGATATGTTCAATGTATCGACCAGAGAGGCTCGAGACGCGATGCGCCGACTCAATATGCAGCCAGTACCAGGACAGCTTCGACGACACTCTGGCATTGTTCATGTCCCAGTGCGGGCAGACGAAGCGGTCATCGTCCTAGCCCGAAAGCTGACGAAAGGCCTCTTCTACAAGGCTTATGGCAATGCGCTCCCTCTCGACGGCGAGATTCTCTTCAATTGGTTCACCAACGCGACCATGCTTGAACACGGAGAAGTGCCGGTACTGACTTATGCCTCGCAATTCACATCGGAATCCATTCCGACCATGCGCAATGGTCAAAACTTGGCTGACCAATTCGAATGTCGAATCGGTCGGTCCAACGAAAACAACCTTTTAATAGTCACGGCTCTATTCGGAGCATCATTCGGCCTGGTCACTGTGGCAAGTAGCACCCCAGGACAACTGTCTGCGATGAATCTGAGATGGCTGGATGAATTTGATGGAAACTCTCTGTTCCGCCTAATCTAACAAATTTGTAGCCACTTCCGGCCGGTACATCACGGGAGAAGCACTCGTTGGTGCCGCCAACTGTCCACGCGCCCTCATCGTCATGAAACCGCTTGGTAGTGGAACATCCCTGATAGCCTCAATACTGAAGGCCGCCGATTGTTGTGCTAACGATGCCTACTCGTCCGGCCAATGATGGGCCGTTCTGTGTAGCTGGTCTCTAGAAGGCTTGAGAGCCCAACTCTCTGCTTCACATCACACGCGACGATTGAATCGCAGTATATTTTTGAGCTTGCAATTTTGTTACGCATGTTCGCTGAGGCTCGAAGATTTTATTCTTCACTTACTGGTGCCTCAGACGTGAATGCCGACGATATAAAAATTCGGGGGAATGATGCATATTTCAAAGTTAACAATCGTCAACTATCGGAACTTCAAGAACGCGACGCTTAAATTCAACAAAGGCGTTAACACCATCATTGGAGAGAATGGTGCTGGAAAGACCAACGTCTTCCGTGCAATTCGCCTTCTGCTAGACGACAGCATGGTGCGGGTCGCTAAAAGCATGGATTTGGCGGACTTTCATCGGGGCCTCGAGCGGTGGCAAGGTCACTGGATATTCATTAGTGCAGAGTTATCAGAGATAAGCCTTGACGAAGAAATTCAGTCATTGTTCGTGCACGGTACCGGGGTGCTTGGTGACCAGCCAGTCCAAACTGCAACCTACAACCTCATTTTTCGCCCCATTAAAGAGGTCCGCCTCCGATTGGCCGCACTTATGAATGGTGATGTCCCTGGCATGAATGCCATTCTTAACTCACTCACAACGGCCGATTACGAGGTGGTTCTCACAGGACGAAGTACCGCGGACTTCGCTAATCCAGCGGACTATGCCCGCATTGTCGGAGATTTCGATAATGCAGTCTTTCCCAAGGAAGTCGATTCACCGGAAATCGGCTCGCGCCTCCCTACATACCTCTCCGTAACAAAAGAGGTTTCTCTGACCTTTATTCAAGCGCTCCGCGACGTCGTCTCTGAATTCCACAATAATCGGACAAATCCGCTCCTTTCCTTGTTGAAGCGGATGAGCGGTGAAATTAACGAGGAGCTTCTTAGGCCAATCATCGGGCAGGTTCAAGCATTGAACCAGTCAATCGAGGGCCTTGAGAACGTAACGTCACTGCGACGAGACATCCGCGAGACAATTTACTCGGCAGCAGGGCAAACGTATTCGCCGTCGTCCCTATCTATCAAGTCCGAACTCCCTCAAGAAACAGATAGATTATTTCAATCGCTGAAATTATTTGTCGGCGAATCCAATGACGAGCATGAAGGGCCAATTCATGAGCTCAGTCTTGGTGGCGCCAATTTGATTTTCCTCACGCTCAAGCTGCTCGAATTTAAGTATCGGAATGCAAGGCACACGATTGCGAACTTCTTGCTAATTGAGGAGCCCGAGGCGCATTTGCACACTCACGTGCAAAAAACCTTGTTTGACAATATCGGCGACAGTGGCGCGCAGATTATTTATTCCACGCACTCAACCCATATCTCGGAAGTCAGCAACGTTAGCAACGTGAATGTCCTGGGCCGCAACGGGAAGGCGTGCGAGGCGTTTCATCCGTCTACCGGGCTAGAACCAGCAGTAGTTGGAGCAGTTCAACGCTACCTAGATGCTGTACGTAGCAATCTTCTCTTTGCGAAAAGTGTTCTTCTTGTCGAGGGCGACGCTGAAGCTATCTTACTCCCGCTTCTTATCAAGAAGACGTTAGGCGTCAGCCTCGATGAGCTTGGAATTAGTTTGGTAAATATCGGCAGCACTGGATTTAGCAATATTTCCATCCTCTTCGACAACCAACGAATTCGGCGTCGTTGCAGCATTATTACGGACCAAGACTCCGCCTATGCTCCCATTCAAATTCTTCCTACTGACGACGAACCCACGCGTAAGTGGAAGAAGAAAATGGAAGGTTCGGCAGCTTCCGGAGCTGCACGAAAGGCCATACTAGATGCAGAGGCACTTGGGAATCGTTGGGTCAAACCGTTTTATGCGACGTACACCTTCGAAGTGGACTTTGCTATCGTCAACCAGAATATTTTGGTCAACTCAATAAATGAGGTCTACGCCCAAGATGCAGCCAAAATTGAGGCAAGAGCAGATTTCCAATCCGGACAAATCGCTCGCTATGGACGACGCACATTGACTATGGCAGCCTACAAAAAGAAGGGATGGTTCGCCATTCTCCTGGGTAAATACATTGACGGCTTTTCTAGGACTCCAACGTACATTCTTCAAGCAGTTGCTTTTGCCCACGGAACGTTCTCACGTGAACTGATTTTCAGAATACTCCACCATCGATTGAGACACTACGTTGGCCAAGACGGCCAATTCCCTACCGTCCAATTGCAAGACTACTGGTCCCGTGTCTGCCTCTATCGAAACGAAGGTGTTGATTTCAATACCATTCGAAATGAGACGTACGCAGCTCTCCCAGACGACCAGGTCTGCGACCTCCTGCGAGCCATACCATGAGCTTCACCTGGACAGATGCAGACTTGAATCAGGAACAGTCTGATGCGGTTGTAGATGAGGGGAACGTGTTCTTGGTGGCATGCCCTGGTAGCGGCAAAACACGCACTCTTACTTATAAAATTGCACATGAACTGTCGCGGATTCAAAGCCCGAAGAAGTTCGTCGTGGCATTCACATATACAAACCGAGCAGCGGATGAAATCCACGAGCGCATCGAGAATCTCGGAATCGATACGTCACAACTTTGGATTGGAACAATTCACTCATTTTGCTTAGAGTGGATTCTGAAACCATACGGGATATATGCCCCGCGCTTGGCCCACGGCTTCCGTATCATTGATGTCCATGAGCAAGAAAAACTGCTAGAAGAATTTTGTCGTGTACAAGGAGTCGACGTCTGGGACTGTGGCTACTACGTCACTGAAGATGACTATCATCTCAGTTGCATCGACAGAAACAAGCATCCAAGACTTCACGCTGTCTATGCCCGCTATTTCCAGCATTTGGCAGATAACCGAATTTTGGATTTCGAGCAAATACTGCAATACGCGTGGCGACTATTAGAAAGCAAGCCTGAAATAGCCCGAGTCTTATCGAACCTGTTCCCGCTCATTCTGGTTGATGAATTCCAGGACACAAAAAGAATTCAATACTCCATGCTTGGCGCGATTCTTCGAGCAGGTGAAGGTCGCACACGAATTTTCATTGTCGGCGACCCAAACCAGGCCATTTATGGCTCACTCGGTGGCTTCGCAATGGCTGCCCAGGACTTTCGGGCATTGTGCGGTCAACCGCTAACTGAGCGGCAACTGTCCGGAAACTATCGTTCATCTGCGCGCATAGTCCAATATTTTTCGAACTACAATGTTTTTGCTACGCAGATTTATGCGGCCTCGCCGGACAGCGGCTTCCCCAGCATCGTCACATACAACAATACTGTCCAGAAGGATGTGCTCATAGACGAAGTGGTTCGCCTTGTTAGACAAGCCTTAGATGCGGGAATAGCGCAAAGTGAGATTTGCATTTTGGCTCCATGGTGGATGCATTTGGCTGCGATGACTCGGCGTCTCATGGCAGCCCTTCCACATTGTGAATTCAATGGCCCTGGCATAGTTCCATTCAGTCGCGACATCGAGAATTTCTGGTACCGGCTTTCCAGAATCGCGCTGACACAAGCGTCACCTTCTCAGTACACACGAAGAATGCGCTGGGCTGCGGAAGTAATCCGTGACCTTGAAAGTGAAGGAATTGACGTTAGCAGCATCAACCCCAAGGTGCTTCTGCGCGAATCAAATTCGATTCATATCGATGAACGCGACGGCCTCGAATATTTGACTGAATATTTCTCGCAACTCATGGAACGCCTCGGAATTGATTGGCGAGCGTTCCCGCTCTTGGCATCCCATCATGCTGCGTTCTTCGCGAGCTCATTGGCACAGTTAAATAAGGTACGAGGAGAAGGCATTGATTTGCGCGATATCGATTTCTTCCGAAAAGTCTTCAAGACGCGCAGTGGAATCAATGTGAGCACCATACATGGTGTAAAAGGGGCCGAATTTGATGTCGTGATTGCCTATGCGCTTCTACAGGGAATGGTACCCAATTCCAAAGATGTCGACGGCGAGGTAAGTGCGAAGAAGATGCTGTACGTTGTTGGCTCTAGGGCCAGAAAGCACCTGCATCTGATTGCGGAAACTGGCAGAAGGTCCGGGCGTACTGGACCTATCTACCGTCCGACCGAGGTACTCGCCAGATGTGTCTTCCCATACAACCTAGCTTAGTTCAACGCTGCCGCGAAACAAATGACGATGTGAAGCTCGCCCGCACTTACGGTAAAACATGGCCATCAAAGTAGGATATTCCGATTGAATCCTACTTTGCTGCGCATCCTGAATTGAGACTCAAGAGGCATCAGCGCGAAATCTAGCAGATATCGCGACTCTCATGCGCAACGCCATGAAGAAGCAGAAGGTAACGCAACAGGACTTACGCGAGCGCCGACATTGCCAGGCGAACGCTGACGGGGGTACTCAGCGGGGACTCGGGTTACATGGTCACAACCCTGATGGCGGTGCTCGACCGATTGGGCCATGAAATGGTCATTGTGCCAAAAACGGCAGTGCGCGCATTTCCGTCGGAGCGGGAGCCCACTGAGCCGATAGTGAAGACGAAGGTGCAGGCCGCAATTGAAAAGCTCAATCGGTTTTCACCAGAGAAGTAGACAACGCGGTGGAGTACCTAGGCTACGAGCATAGAAGCGGTCGCCCAAATCCCGCGTCATCGCTGCTTGGGGTTCTCAGTTTATGCATCCTTCTACATCGTCAGTAGATAGCTACATAATCTGAGAAAAAGAGGGCCCATATATGAGAAATATATGGGCCCTCTTTTCTTAATTCCGATGCCTCATGGACAAATTACGCGATTCCTTACGTAACGGATCAAGAGATCGTATTCTAGTTTAACTATCCTGGGGAAGGGCGCTTAGCAGTGCGAGAGTCTCGTCTAGCATGGTGGTACGTATCAGAGGCCGATCAACAATATCACCCAGCAATGATTGCGCCGACTGTTCTTTGCGCAAGAGACGTTGATATTCGACTTCCTCAATAGAGTTTTCACATATAAGTACGATGTACTCAACAGGGCGTTGCTGTCCACGTCTATGTATTCGATCTAAACTCTGTAGATAGTGTGCGGCTTGATTGGACATCGATGTTGATTTGCATTGAAAACTGACCCAGTTTCCCTGGAAATTTGCATCCTAAATTGACCCATGTTTAGACCACAATCCTGCTCATGACAGCGAGCGGGAGAACGGAGTGATAGACGTGGCCCTACTTGGAATCATTCGACGCTGGTACATCAGAGATCGCGTCTCCATCCGGGAAATTGCCCGCAGGTTGGACATTTCCCGAAACACGGTTCGTCGCTACATTCGATCAGAGGCGATCGAACCTTCCTATGCCAGCAGGCATTCACCGAGCTCTTTGGATGCATATGCCCCAAGGCTTTCCGCGTGGCTGAGCTCAGAGTTGGTCAAATCCCGTAAGCAAAGACGGACCTTGAAACAGATGTTCCTGGAGTTAAGGGGGCTTGGTTATGAGGGGTCGTATGACCGTGTGGCGGCCTTTAGCAGGCAATGGAAGGCGGGTCAGTTAGAGAGGGTTAAATCGGCGAGCAAATCAACAATATGACGGGTATCTTCTTTGGCATCTTCATTGTTCCTTTGACGACTTTGTTTCCTGATTCTTACTGTCTCTACGTCGAGGAGTATCCCAATATGGACTTTTGCAATGAGGGCAAACCTTCGGCAACGTGGACGAGCGACGAACCCAGGTATGTTCGCATCGGCAGCAGCGTAGGCCAGGTAAAAGCACTTCAAAAGGATTCGCGGGCATAGGTGTAGGTGGCAAAGCAATTTTCTGACACTATAACCGCGAAAATAAAATATTACCAAACATCAAATTTAAATATATTCTCTTAATTATAATAAATAAAAAATATTGTTTTAAACATGTGTTTATTAAAATATTTTTATTAATATATAAATATAAATATATACCTATTAGGAAGAGTTTGTGATCTCTACAGCCGCTAGGTCTGCAAACCTTTAATCGGAAAGTCCAGAGCCGCGGCCTTTGAACAGCGAGCAAATGGACGAGCGGTTTAGATCTCTGGTTCGAGACATATCAGCTTCCGATAGACCTAAAAGTATATGAATGGGACTTCGGCAACGCCTCACCTAAATTGCTGAAAGAACAATCGTCATTCAGATCTAAGAACTCTGTTCATCCCAGCTCGTGCATCGTTGAGAGCATGATGTTCTTCAAGTTTATTCTGACCTGCTTATCGCCATAGGTCCGACCAGCGGCCGCGCAGCAGCTCCTCCGTCCTGCGCTCGACCTGCCTGCCCACTATTTCGGCACCTGGCCGCTGGTCTTCCAGGCCCATGGTGTGGGCGACGCTAGCCACTTCTTCCCGGGCGATCGCGCGGGCCTGTTCCTGCACGACCTCGGTGAGAGGGCGGCGCGGAACCAGGGCGTACACCAGCTCGCAGTCCAGCCCGTCGGCAAGCTTGCGTAGTTGCCCGAGCGTGATGCGCTCGTCTGCCTCGGATTGTTCGGACTTGTGCAGGGTCGGTCCGGAAATGCCAAGCCGCTGCGCCTGTTGGCGTTGGGTGCGTCCTAATGCTTCGCGGATCAGCTTCAGCCATCCGCGAGGCGGGGCCTGGCGTTTGGCCAGATCCGCGTACGTGGATAGCTTGGCTTGCAACTGCTCAAGGCGCAGCTGGTTCAGTTCAGGGGACATTGCTAGCCTATAAGCTACTGTGATGACCATTTATGATAGCTGATAGGCTAGCAAGTAGCAATTTTATGCTTCCGTTTAATGAAGCAATGGTGCGGCCGTCGAGACCACATCGCGTTTGTGCCACCCCGTTAATGGCCGGAAACACAAACCAGCCGGGGGCAGGACAACTCAGCATGCCTTCTCTTACACAAAATCTCACATCCTCACGCAAAACGCCAATTACATCGCCGATTTCCCACCAATTGCACACAGCCGTGCCATCCCGCCACACCCCACCCC